>NZ_JBIVIA010000010.1:0-259806 GCF_044749485.1 Pseudomonas sp. NPDC089401
AGCACCTGTGGGAGCCACAGGTACTGTGCAAGCTTCAAGGCTTGTGAAGCACCTGTGGGAGCCACAGGTACTGTGCAAGCTTCAAGGCTTGTGAAGCACCTGTGGGAGCCACAGGTACTGTGCAAGCTTCAAGGCTTGTGAAACACCAGTGGGAGCCACAGGTACTGTGTAGTCTTCAAGACTTGTGAAACACCTGTGGGAGCCACAGGTGCTGTGCAAGCTTCAAGGCTTGTGAAACACCTGTGGGAGCGGGTTTACCCGCGAAAGGGCCGGGGCAGGCTTAATCGGCCGGGTGATCCCGCAGGAACACCAGGTGATCCGGCTTGGACTGCTCGGCGCTATAGTAATAGCCCTGGACGTCGAACCGCTTGAGCTGCTCGGGGTCGGCCACCCGTTCCTGGATCACGAACCGGCTCATCATGCCGCGGGCCTTCTTGGCGTAGAAGCTGATGATCTTGTACTGGCCGTTCTTCAGGTCCTTGAAGTCGACGTTGATCACCCGGCCCTTGAGGGCGCTGCGTTTCACCGCGCTGAAGTACTCGTTGCTGGCCAGGTTCAGCAGCAGGTCGTCGCCCTGGTCGGCCAGCGCCTGGTTCAGCCATTCGCTGATGCGGGTGCCCCAGAAGGCATACAGGTCCTTGCCGCGGGCGTTGGCCAGCTTGGTGCCCATTTCCAGGCGGTAGGGCTGCATCAGGTCGAGCGGGCGCAGCAGGCCGTACAGGCCCGAGAGCATGCGCAGGTGCTCCTGGGCGTAGCTGAAATCGTCCTCGCCAAGGGTTTCGGCGTCCAGGCCGGTGTATACGTCACCCTTGAACGCCAAAAGCGCCTGCTTGGCGTTGGTCGGGGTGAAATCCGGGGTCCAGCTGCCGAAGCGTGCGGCATTGAGGCCGGCAAGCTTGTCGGAGAGGTGCATCAGCTCGCTGATCTGCGCGGGCGACAGTTCGCGCAGCTGCAGGATCAGTTCCTGAGAGTCGTCCAGGTATTGCGGCAGGGTAAAGCGCTCGGTCACCGGCGGGGTGTCGTAGTCGAGGGTCTTGGCGGGGGAAATCACCGTCAGCATGGGTCGGCTCCTGGCATCGTTGGCGGCAATTCTACGGGGTGGGCGGAGCAAGTCCAAACTATGCCGACGATAGTCACAGACCATCGGCGGATCAGGCGCTATAGTGCGCGTTTGGCTGTCACGGAGAGACCGATCGTGCGTATTGCCGTTGCCTTGCTGGCCACCCTGCTGAGCCTGGCCGTCCAGGCTGCCCCCGTTCCGCCCGCCAGCCTGGACCGCAGCCTTTGGCCCGAGCAGCTGGACAGCCCGGCACTGTTCGACGTCGCCTCGCGGGCCGAGATCCTCTCGTTCGCCCGGGTCCTGCACGAGAGCGAGCTGCTCGACGACGCCACCCTGGCGGCGCGCCTGGGCCTGCGCCAGATCAACTTGCAGAAGATCCGCGCCGTGCGCGCGCAGATGTGGCAGCGGCTATGGCAGGGCTATCAGCAGGCCCAGCGCAGTTGCGAGCAGGATGCGTCGTTCTGCTACCTGGTCGACTCAATGGCAGATTTGCGCACCAAGGCTGCGACGTTCGCGACCGATGTCGGCACGTTCTATACCGGCTGGGTTGAGCCCAGTCATCAGTTCCATACCCGTTATCTGGATGAGCAACTGCGCAAGGCGGCACTGCTGCCGCAAACCAGCAGCGAGGTCGAGCGCCTGTCCAGCCGTGAGCGCAATGGCGATGAACTGAACGACCGCATGTTCCTGCTGACCTTCGTTGGCGGCCCTGGCCCGGATGGCGGTAGCACCGATACCCTGGCCGAATACCTGCGCAGCCAGAAGCTGCAGGGCACGTTCTTCATTTTGGGCAATCGCCTGCAGCAACGCCGGGACAGCGGCCCGGGCAATGCGCTGGGCCTGTTGTATGCCGGGCAGTGCGTGGGCATCCAGGGCTGGGAATACCGCTCGCATGCCCAGTGGCAGGGCTGGCAGGACTCGATCCGGCGGGCCCAGGCACGGGTCCAGGCCGACCTGCCGGAGCAGTACGTGCCGCTGTTCCGCCCACCTTATGGTCAGCGCCGCGCTGATGGCGAGGCGTTCATGGCCAGCCAGCAGCTGCGCGTGTCGCTGTGGGATATCGACGCCCAGGACGATGGCCCACTGACCGCCGAGGCTTCGGCCCAGCGCGTGGTGACCTTGATGCTGCTGTGGCGCAAGGGCGTGATCCAGTTCCACGACACCCTGCCCAATGCGCAGCCAGCGGTGGAGTGGTTGCTGCGCAGCACGGTGCAGAGCGGGATCGGTTGGGAAGACTGCCGCGATTACGCTTATCGCGAATAGAGGGTTTGATTTCTGACTGTAGTCCCGTCCAGCCTTGCCGCCAAGGCCTCTTCGTCATTCGGAAAAATAAACTTCAAAAACACGTAAAAATGCTTTTTCCGGTCATCGCTTTTGCGGTATGAAGAAACCAGACAGCCGATTCCTGCAGCACAGGTGGCGTCATCCAGCCCACCTTGCCAGGTACGCTTCCCGCCCGTAGCAACGCGGATACGGGAAGAACGGCAGTCACTCTGCGGCGCACTACAGAGCGCGCCGTGTGGCTTCGACATAAGGTGACCGAGTATGGATGACCAAGGACGCAACCCCTCCTCCAGCAAGCCAATCCTCTATGTGCTCGATACCAACGTCCTGATTCACGACCCCAACGCATTGCTCAACTTCGAGGAGCACCACGTCGCCATTCCGATGACGGTGCTGGAGGAACTCGACAAGCTCAAGACCGGCAAGCAGACCATCGCCGCCGAATGTCGCCAGGCCATCCGCCTGATCGACCAGACCCTCGGTGACGCCTCGCCCAGCGATGTCGAGCAGGGCGTGCCGATCCAGCGTGGCAAGAGCGGGCCCAAGGGCTACCTGTCGATCCTGATGTCGCCGCGCAACGAGCCCAGCAAGCTGCTGCCGGAAAACCTCAACGACAACATCATCATCAATACCCTGCTCGAAGTCCGCAGCCGGCGCGCCGACCTGGACGTGGTGCTGGTCACCAAGGACATCAACATGCGCCTCAAGGCGCGCGCCTGTGGCATCGCCGCCGAGGATTACAGCACCGACCAGCTGGTCGATGACGTGTCCTTGCTGTCCAAAGGCTACCACTCGGTCAGCGGCTCCTTCTGGGACCGGGTCAGCAAGGTCGATACCCGCCAGGAGCGTGGTCGTACCTGGCACCGGGTGCAGATGATCGACAACCTGCCGGCGGTGCACATAAACGAGTTCATCATCGATGAGCAGGGCTTCGTCGGCTGGATCAAGGGGATCCGCAACGACGAACTGCTGCTGCTCGACCTGCACCAGGAGCCGTTGCTGCACCAGGAAGCCTGGGGCCTGAAGCCGCGGGACATCCACCAGAGCCTGGCGCTGTTCGCCTTGCTCGACCCGGACATCCACCTGGTCAACCTGACCGGCGCCGCCGGTTCCGGCAAGACCATCCTGGCCCTGGCCGCCGCCATCGAGCAGACCATGGTCAGCAAGCGCTACCGCCGCATCATCGCCACCCGCAGCGTGCAGGGGCTGGACCAGGAGATCGGCTTCCTGCCGGGCACCGAAGCGGAGAAGATGGAACCCTGGCTGGGCGCGATCACCGACAACCTCGAAGCCCTGCACATGGATGACGAGAGCACCCACGGCAGCGTCGAGTACATCCTCGAACGCGTGCCGCTGCAGTTCAAGTCGCTGAACTACATCCGCGGGCGCAGCTTCCAGCAGAGCCTGATCCTGATCGACGAGTGCCAGAACCTCACCCCGCACCAGATGAAGACCATCATCACCCGCGCCGGCTCCGGCTCCAAGGTGGTGTGCCTGGGCAACCTGGCGCAGATCGACACGCCTTACCTGTCCGCGACCAGCTCGGGCCTGACCTACCTGACCGAGCGCTTCAAGGACTTCCCCCATGGCGTGCACATCACCCTGCAGGGTGTGCCACGCTCGGTGCTGGCCGAGTACGCCGAGTCGCATCTGTAACTCCACCGGCCCTTTCGCGGGTAAACCCGCTCCCACAGGCTCTCCATTTGATCTGATGCAGTGGAGACCTTGTGGGAGCGGGTTCACCCGCGAATGGGCCGATCCTGCCGGCACATTCCTCTGCTCAAAGATGACCCACGGGTTTACACTGCGGGTTCCCTCCACAGGAGCAGAGCAGTGCTGACACATCTAGATTCCCAGGGTCGCGCCAACATGGTCGACGTCACCGAAAAGGCCGTCACCGAGCGCGAGGCCGTGGCCGAGGCGCGGGTGCGCATGTTGCCGCAGACCTTGCAGATGATCGTCGACGGCGAGCATCCCAAGGGCGATGTGTTCGCCGTGGCGCGCATCGCCGGCATCCAGGCGGCGAAGAAGACCAGCGACCTGATCCCGCTGTGTCACCCGCTGATGCTGACCAGCGTCAAGGTCGAGCTGAGCGCCGAAGGCCAGGATGCGGTGCGCATCGTCGCCCGCTGCAAGCTGGCCGGGCAGACTGGCGTCGAGATGGAAGCCCTGACCGCCGCCAGCGTCGCCGCGCTGACGATCTACGACATGTGCAAGGCGGTGGACAAGGGCATGGTCATCGAGCAGGTGCGCCTGCTGGAGAAAGTCGGCGGCAAGAGCGGCCACTACAAGGCGGAGGCGTGATGAAGGTCAAGGTGATGTACTTCGCCCGTTACCGCGAGTTGCTGGGCGTCGATGCCGAGCGCCTGGAGGGCGATTTCAATGTGCTCGACGATGTGCGCCAGGCCCTGGTGGCCAAGGGCGGGCAGTACGCCGTGCTGGCCGAGCAGAACCTGATGTGCGCGCGCAACGAAGAGCTGTGCCGGCTCGACGAACCGCTGCAGGACGGCGATGAGGTGGCGTTCTTCCCACCGGTGACCGGAGGCTGAACATGGCGGTGCGAGTGCAGGAAGGCGCGTTCGACCCGGGCGCCGAGGTCAATGCCATGCATGCGGCCAATGTCGGCGTGGGCGCGGTGGTCGGCTTCGTCGGCTATGTGCGGGATTTCAATGATGGGCGGGAAGTGGCGGGGATGTTTCTCGAGCATTACCCGGGCATGACCGAGAAGGCCCTGGCCAAGATCGTGGTCGAGGCCGAGCAGCGCTGGCCGTTGCTCAAGGTGGAGGTGTTGCACCGCATCGGTGCGCTGGAGCCGGGCGAGCCGATCGTGTTCGTCGGCGTGGCCAGTGCCCATCGGCAGGCGGCGTTCGATGCCTGCAACTTCATCATGGACTACCTGAAGACCCGGGCGCCGTTCTGGAAGAAGGAGAATACCCAGGAAGGGCCGCGCTGGGTGGAAGGCAAGCAGAGTGACCAGGATGCCGCCGGGCGCTGGTGAGGCAGGCACAGATCGCTTTGTAGGAGCGGCCTTGTGTCGCGAAAGGGCCGCGAAGCGGCCCCGGGATTTCAGCATGAATGCAGATATTGCTGGGGCCGCTTCGCGGCCCTTTCGCGACACAAGGCCGCTCCTACAAGGGCGAGGCTAGTGCTGACAAATCAGTGGTGCTTGCGCGGTACCGGCTTGAGCAGCTCATCCGGCGGCATCTCGCACTTGATCTTGCGCCCCAGCAGCTCTTCGATCGCCGGCAGCTGGTAGGAGTCATCCTCGCCGGCAAAGCTGATCGACACGCCATCGGCACCCGCACGCCCGGTGCGGCCGATACGGTGCACGTAATCGTCCGGGTCTTCGGGCAGGGTGAAGTTGATCACGTGGCTGATGCCATCGATGTGGATGCCTCGGCCTGCCACGTCGGTGGCCACCAACACGCAGATACGCCCTTCGCGGAAGTTCTCCAGGGTACGGATGCGCTTGTGCTGCGGCACGTCACCGGACAACTGCGCGGCATTGATACCGTCGCGCACGAGCTTTTCCTCGATGCGCCGCACTTCGTCCTTGCGGTTGGCGAACACCATCACCCGTTCCCACTTGTTCTGCGTCACCAGGTTGTACAGCAGCTTGTACTTGTCGCTGCCGGCCACCGCGTAGACGTGCTGCTCGACGGTCTCGCTGGCGACGTTCTCCGGTTCGATCTCGACGATCGCCGGGTTGGTGGTCCACTGCTTGGCCAGGTTCATCACGTCGTCGGTGAAGGTGGCGGAGAACAGCAGGGTCTGGCGTTCGCTCTTCGGCGGAGTCTGGCGGATGATCTGCCGCACCTGGGGGATGAAGCCCATGTCGAGCATGCGGTCGGCCTCGTCCAGCACCATCACCTCGACCATGTCCAGGTGCACCTCGCCGCGCTGGTTGAAGTCCAGCAGGCGGCCCGGCGTCGCCACCAGGATGTCGCAGTGGCGCGCTTCCAGGGCCTTGAGCTGCTTGTCGAAGTCCATGCCGCCGACGAAGCTCATGACGTTCAGGCCGGTGTACTTGGTCAGGGCGACGGCGTCCTTGGCGATCTGCACCACCAGCTCGCGGGTCGGCGCGATGATCAGCGCGCGTGGTTCGCCCATGTAGCGTTCCTTGGGCGGTGGCGTCTGCTGCAGCTGGGAAATGATCGAGATCAGGAACGCGGCGGTCTTGCCGGTACCGGTCTGGGCCCGGCCGATGGCGTCCTGGCCGCGCAGGGTGAAGCCCAGCACCTGGGCCTGGATCGGCGTGCAGTAGGGGAAGCCGAGGTCGTGGATGGCATGCATCAGCTCGTTGGAGAGCTTGAAGTCGTGGAAGCGGGTCTTGCCTTCCTGGGGTTCGACCACGAAGTCTTCCGGCTTCCACAGGCTGGCCTGGGGCCTTGGCTTGCGCTCCCGGCGTGGCTTGTCCTTGGCCGGCTTGTCGGCTTTGGCCTGTTCGGCGACCGGCGCCTCGGCCTTGGCGGCAGGTTTGGCGCGAGGTTCGACGGGTTTGGGCTCGGGCGTGGCCTCGAGCAGGGGCGCGGGCGCCGCTGGCGTCACGCTGGCAGCAGGAGCGACGGCCTGTGGCGCGGCGTCTCCCTTGCCGAATATTTTCTTGAGTGCCTTGAGCACGATCGTCTCATCAACTGGTTAAGGAATGTACGCCGGGCAGTGTAATGCAAGAACCGGGCGCGGCGTAGTGGAAAGCGCCCGGCGCTACAGGCCGGGCCTGGTTATTGCAGTTGCTGGCTCAGCCAGGCATGGATGTCGGCCAGCTCCTCGACCACCACTTCGTGCTCCATCGGATACTCGTGCCAGCGCGCGGCCACGCCCCAGGTATTCAGGTATTCGAAGGCGGTACGGCCCATGGACGGGATCACCACCGGGTCGTGCACGCCATGCAGGCACAGGGCCGGGGTGCGCTGCTGGCAGGCGCTGAGCTGGTGGCTGTCGCTGAAGGTCGGGGCGTAGGTGGACAGGGCGATCACCCCGCCAAGCGCTTCCTGCCACTTGACGTAGGCGGTGTGCAGCACCACGGCGCCGCCCTGGGAGAAGCCGGCGAGGACGATCCGCGACAGGCTGATGCCCTTGGCCTGCTCGTCCTTGATCAGGCCGATGATCTGCTCGGCCGACGCCTCCAGCTGCGCCTCGTCGATGGCCCGGGCCGGGGTCATGGCCTTGATGTCGTACCAGCTGGGCATGGCGTAGCCGCCATTGATGGTCACCGGGCGGGTCGGCGCCTGGGGCATGACGAAGCGGGTGCTGAGCAGGCGTTCCTGCATGAATTCGGCCACAGGTAGGAAGTCGTAACGGTCGGCGCCCAGGCCGTGCAACCAGATCACACAGGCGTCTGCGGTTTTCTGTGGTTCGAGAATCAGCGGGTTGGTCATGACTGCTCCGAAAGTGTGCGTGCCTATATAAGGAGTGCGTGAAAAGAAGGCGGGGGACTTGATTGTCAGAAAAAGAATGTCGCAACGATACAACTTTTACTACTTGACGAATGCTTAAACGCTACAGCCAACAATTGTGGTACGCGCTTTGCTATTCAACCTTGGATGCAAGGGGCGAGCCGTCACGGTAACACCCCTTGCACGCGAAGGCTGTCACAGAACAGCCCATTGCGCCAATTGACCCAATAACAAGCCAACAAGGGTCGGATGCGCCTCATAAGGGTGCGGTGCAATTCCGGCTCGAACAACAAGAGCGATTTGGAGGTTGTAGATGAAGATGTTGAAAACCACCCTGGCAGTCCTGACCGCTGCCGCCGCGCTGGGCGCCGTGAGCACCGCCCAGGCCGGCGCCACTCTCGATGCGGTGAAGAAGAAGGGCTTCGTCCAGTGTGGCGTGAGCGACGGTCTTCCGGGCTTCTCGGTACCTGATGCGCAGGGCAAGATCGTCGGTATCGACGCCGACGTCTGCCGCGCCGTGGCCGCCGCCGTGTTCGGCGACGCGACCAAGGTCAAGTTCAGCCAGCTCAACGCCAAGGAGCGCTTCACCGCGCTGCAATCGGGCGAAGTCGACGTGCTGTCGCGCAACACCACCTGGACCAGCTCGCGCGATGCCGGCATGGGCCTGGTGTTCGCCGGTGTCACCTACTATGACGGCGTCGGCTTCCTGGTCAACAAGAAGCTCGGTGTTTCCAGTGCCAAGGAACTCGATGGCGCGACCATCTGCATCCAGGCCGGTACCACCACCGAGCTGAACGTCTCGGACTTCTTCCGTGCCAACAATCTGAAGTACACCCCGATCACCTTCGACACCTCCGACGAGAGCGCCAAGTCGCTGGAATCCGGCCGTTGCGACGTGCTGACCTCGGACAAGTCGCAGCTGTTCGCCCAGCGTTCCAAGCTGGCTGCACCCACCGAGTACGTGGTGCTGCCGGAAACCATCTCCAAGGAGCCCCTGGGCCCGGTCGTGCGCAAGGGCGACGAAGAGTGGTTCAGCATCGTCAAGTGGACGTTGTTCGCCATGCTCAACGCCGAAGAGGCTGGCGTCACCTCGAAGAACGTCGAGGCCGAGGCCAAGGCCACCAAGAACCCGGACGTCGCCCGCCTGCTGGGCGGCGACGGCGAGTACGGCAAGGACCTCAAGCTGCCCAAGGACTGGGTCGTGCAGATCGTCAAGCAAGTCGGCAACTACGGTGAAGTGTTCGAGAAGAACCTTGGCCAGAGCACCGACCTGAAGATCGACC
Organism: Pseudomonas sp. NPDC089401; assembly: GCF_044749485.1. Taxonomy (NCBI): domain Bacteria; kingdom Pseudomonadati; phylum Pseudomonadota; class Gammaproteobacteria; order Pseudomonadales; family Pseudomonadaceae; genus Pseudomonas; species Pseudomonas sp. NPDC089401. The sequence continues at coordinate 9,024 of NZ_JBIVIA010000010.1, forward strand.
GCGGCCTGAACGCCCTGTGGAACAACGGCGGCATCCAGTACGCGCCACCGGTGCGCTGACGGTTGCCCCTGCGGCGGCATCCCGCCGCCGCAGGTTGTTCGAATCCCTACTGTCCGGGGCACTTCATGCAAAATCAAATCGGCGCACGAAAGGGCTTGTCCCTGAGCGATCCACGCGTGCGTGCGTGGCTGTTCCAGATCCTCACGATAGTCTTCGTGGTGGGCCTGGGCTGGTACCTGTTCCACAACACGCAAACCAACCTGCAACACCGGGGCATCACCTCGGGCTTCGACTTCCTCGAGCGCAGTGCCGGCTTCGGCATCGCCCAGCACCTGATCCCCTACGTGGAATCCGACAGCTATGCGCGGGTGTTCGTCATCGGCCTGCTCAATACCCTGCTGGTGACCTTCATCGGCGTCATCCTGGCGACCATCCTGGGCTTCGTCATCGGCGTGGCGCGGCTGTCGCCGAACTGGATGATCAGCAAGCTGGCGACCGTGTATGTGGAGACCTTCCGCAACATCCCGCCGCTGCTGCAGATCCTGTTCTGGTACTTCGCGGTGTTCCTGACCCTGCCGGGGCCACGGGGCAGCATCAATATCGACGACACCTTCTTCATCAGCAACCGCGGCCTGAACATGCCCGGCGCCTCGATGGCCGACGGCTTCTGGCCGTTCGTCGTGGCATTGGTGCTGGCGCTGGCGGCGATCGTGGCGATGGTGCGTTACGCCAACCGGCGCTTCAACGAGACCGGTGAGCCGTTTCACAAGTTCTGGGTGGGGCTGGCGCTGCTGATCGTCATTCCGGGCGCCTGCGTGCTGCTGTTCGGCAGCCCGGTGCACTGGGAAGTGCCGCAGCTCAAGGGCTTCAACTTCGTCGGCGGCTGGGTGCTGATCCCTGAACTGCTGGCGCTGACCCTGGCCCTGACCATCTACACGGCGGCGTTCATCGCCGAAATCGTGCGTTCCGGCATCCGTTCGGTCAGCCATGGCCAGACCGAGGCGGCCCGTTCGCTGGGCCTGCGCGAGGGCCCGACCCTGCGCAAGGTGATCATCCCCCAGGCACTGCGGGTGATCATTCCGCCGCTGACCAGCCAGTACCTGAACCTGGCGAAGAACTCGTCCCTGGCGGCCGGTATCGGCTACCCGGAGATGGTTTCGCTGTTCGCCGGTACCGTGCTCAACCAGACCGGCCAGGCCATCGAGGTGATCGCCATCACCATGAGTGTCTATCTCGCCATCAGCATCAGCATTTCGCTGCTGATGAACTGGTACAACAAGCGCATCGCGCTGATCGAGCGATGAGGATACGCCCGTGAATGCCCATGTTTTCAAACCTGACATGCCGCCACCGGTGAAAACCGTCGGCGTGCTCGCATGGATGCGCGCAAACCTGTTCTCCAGCTGGATCAACACCCTGCTGACCCTGTTCGCCGTGTACCTGGTGTGGCTGATCGTGCCGCCACTGCTGCACTGGGCGTTGATCGACGCCAACTGGGTCGGCACCACCCGCGCCGACTGCACCAAGGAGGGCGCCTGCTGGGTGTTCGTCAAGCAGCGCTTCGGCCAGTTCATGTACGGCTATTACCCGGCCGAACTGCGCTGGCGGGTCGACCTCAGCGTGTGGCTGGCGGTGATCGGTGCCGCGCCGCTGTTCATCAAGCGCTTCCCGCGCAAGGCGATCTACGGCCTGGGCTTCCTGGTGCTGTACCCGGTGCTGGCCTACACCTTGCTGCACGGCGGCGTGCTCGGCCTGAGCAACGTCGCCACCAGCCAGTGGGGCGGGCTGATGCTGACCCTGGTGATCGCCACCGTGGGCATCGTCGGTGCCTTGCCGCTGGGCATCCTGCTGGCCCTGGGCCGGCGTTCGCGGATGCCGGCGGTGAAGGTGGTGTGCGTGACCTTCATCGAGTTCTGGCGTGGCGTGCCGCTGATCACCGTGCTGTTCATGTCGTCGGTGATGCTGCCGTTGTTCCTGCCCGAGGGCATGAGCTTCGACAAGCTGCTGCGGGCGATGATCGGGGTGATCCTGTTCCAGTCGGCGTACATCGCCGAGGTGGTGCGCGGCGGCCTGCAGGCCATCCCCAAGGGCCAGTACGAAGCCGCCGCGGCCATGGGCCTGGGCTACTGGCGCTCGATGGGCCTGGTGATCCTGCCGCAGGCGCTCAAGCTGGTGATCCCCGGCATCGTCAACACCTTCATCGCCCTGTTCAAGGACACCAGCCTGGTGATCATCATCGGCCTGTTCGACCTGCTCAACAGCGTCAAGCAAGCCGCCGCCGACCCGGCGTGGCTGGGCATGGCCACCGAGGGCTACGTGTTCGCCGCCCTGGTGTTCTGGATTTTCTGTTTCGGTATGTCCCGCTACTCCATGCACCTGGAGCGCAAGCTGGACACTGGCCACAAGCGTTAGGAGTTTCGAAATGAGTGAAGCGATCAAGCAGCCTGCCGGCCCCGAAGGCATCATCCAGATGCAGGGCGTGAACAAGTGGTACGGCCAGTTCCATGTGCTCAAGGACATCAACCTGAACGTGCGCCAGGGCGAGCGGATCGTCCTGTGCGGGCCTTCGGGCTCGGGCAAGTCGACCACCATCCGCTGCCTCAACCGCCTGGAAGAGCACCAGCAGGGGCGCATCGTGGTCGATGGTGTGGAGCTGACCAACGACCTCAAGCAGATCGAGGCGATCCGCCGCGAGGTGGGCATGGTGTTCCAGCACTTCAACCTGTTCCCGCACCTGACCATCCTCGAGAACTGCACCCTGGCGCCGATGTGGGTGCGCAAGATGCCCCGGCGCAAGGCCGAGGAAATCGCCATGCATTACCTGGAGCGCGTGCGCATTCCGGAGCAGGCGCACAAGTTCCCGGGGCAGTTGTCCGGTGGCCAGCAGCAGCGCGTGGCGATTGCCCGGGCGCTGTGCATGAAGCCGAAGATCATGCTGTTCGACGAACCGACCTCGGCGCTGGACCCGGAAATGGTCAAGGAAGTGCTCGACACCATGGTCGGGCTGGCCGAAGACGGCATGACCATGCTCTGCGTGACCCACGAAATGGGCTTTGCTCGTACCGTGGCGAACCGGGTGATCTTCATGGACAAGGGGGAGATCGTCGAGCAGGCGGCGCCGGATGACTTCTTCGATCGGCCGCGCAGTGACCGGACCAAGCTGTTCCTTAGCCAGATTCTGCATTGATGCAAGCGTCTGTGGCTGGCGCGGTCCTTGTAGGAGCGGCCTTGTGTCGCGAAAGGGCCGCATGGCGGCCCCGGGATTTCAGCTTCGCCGCATAGATTGTCGGGGCCGCTTCGCGGCCCTTTCGCGACACGAGGCCGCTCCTACGAGCAGCCCAGTGATGCGTTACTTCTCTTCCGGGTTGGCCGCCGGCGCTGGCGGCGGCCGCAGCCCCACCTCGGCGATCAGCTTCAGCTGCTGACCATTGCGCATCACCTCGATGGTGATCTTGTCGGTCGGCTTGATCCGAGCCACCTGGTTCATCGATTTGCGCCCGTCACCAGCCGGTTCGCCATTGATGCTCAATATCACGTCCCCCAACTGCAACCCGGCCTTCTGCGCCGGGCCGTCGCGGAAGATACCTGCCACCACGATGCCCGGGCGGCCTTGCATGCCGAACGATTCGGCCAGTTCCTGGCTCAGCGGCTGCACCTCGATGCCCAGCCAGCCACGGATCACCTGGCCATGTTCGACGATCGACTTCATCACCTCCAGCGCCAGCTTGATCGGGATGGCGAAGCCGATGCCCTGGGAACCGCCGGACTTGGAGAAGATCGCCGTGTTGATGCCCACCAGGTTGCCGTTGGCATCGACCAGTGCACCGCCGGAGTTGCCCGGGTTGATCGCCGCGTCGGTCTGGATGAAGTCTTCGTAGTTGTTCAGGCCCAGCTGGTTGCGGCCGGTGGCGCTGATGATGCCCATGGTCACGGTCTGGCCGACGCCGAACGGGTTGCCGATGGCCAGCACCACATCGCCGATGTGGATGCTGTCGGAGCGGCCGATGGTCATCGCCGGCAGGTTCTTCAGGTCGATCTTCAGCACCGCCAGGTCGGTTTCCGGGTCGCTGCCGATCACCCGCGCCAGGGTCTCGCGGCCGTCCTTGAGGGCCACCACGATCTGGTCGGCGCCGCTGGTGACGTGGTTGTTGGTCAGCAGGTAGCCCTCGGGGCTCATGATCACCGCCGAACCCAGGCTCGACTCCCAGCGCCGCTGCTTGGGCAGGTTGTCGCCGAAGAAACGGCGGAACTGCGGGTCTTCGAACAGTGGGTGCGAGCTCTTGTTCACCACCTTGGTGGTGTACAGGTTGACCACCGCCGGGGCGGCCAGGGTCACGGCGTCGGCGTAGGACACCGGGCCCTGCATGATCCGCGAGGTCTGCGGGGCTTGCTGCAGGTTGACGTCCTGGCTGGGCAGGCCGACCCATTCCGGGAAGCGCTGGATGATCAGCATGGCGATCAGTACGCCGGTGAGCAGGGGCCAGCCAAAGTAACGCAACGCCTTGAACATGAACGAATCCTGGAAAAGAGCAGGGGCCAGCGGCCGCGCAGTGGGGCATGAGCGCGCGCGATCATACACCGGTTCCCCCGATGCCGGCGACGGCCCATAATGGCCGGCATTATACGGGCGTTGCGCCTGAGTAAAGCGCAGATTTGAAGGAGATTTCCATGGCCGTCGCTCTCAACACCCTGGTCGAGGAAGCCGAACGCTACCTGGGCAGCGCGAAGATCCACGATTATTGCCCCAACGGCCTGCAGGTCGAGGGCCGGCCGCAGGTCAGCCGCATCGTCAGCGGCGTCACCGCCAGCCAGGCGCTGCTGGACGCCGCGGTCGAGGCCGGAGCCGACCTCATCCTGGTGCACCATGGGTACTTCTGGAAGGGCGAGAACCCCTGCGTCACCGGTATCCGCCAACGTCGCCTGAAGACCTTGCTGAAAAACGACATCAGCCTGCTGGCGTTCCACCTGCCGCTGGATGTGCACCCGGAGGTCGGCAACAACGTGCAGCTGGCGCGGCAACTGGACATCACCGTCGAAGGCCCGCTGGACCCTGAAAACCCCAAGGTGGTCGGTTTGGTGGGGTCGCTGGCGGAGCCTGTGACCGCGCGTGATTTCGCCCGGCGGGTGCAGGAGGTGCTGGGGCGCGAACCGTTGCTGGTCGAAGGCGAGCAGATGATTCGCCGGGTCGGCTGGTGCACCGGGGGCGGGCAGGGCTACATCGATACGGCGATTGCTGCCGGGGTGGACCTGTACCTCACCGGGGAGGCGTCGGAGCAGACCTATCACAGTGCGCGGGAGAACGGGGTCAGCTTCATTGCCGCCGGGCACCATGCCACCGAGCGGTATGGCGTACAGGCACTGGGGGATTACCTGGCGCGACGGTTTGCCCTGGAGCACCTGTTCATCGACTGCCCGAATCCCATCTGAGAGCGACGTCGCCTGCTTCGCGGGTGAACCCGCTCCCACAGGGACCGCGCAGACTTCAGGCCTGTGGTGATCCTGTAGGAGCGGGTTTACCCGCGAAAGGGCCGGGCCTGCCAAACCCAAACCCCCAGTCATATCGTTAGACTTTTTCGATCTAGCCCGCCGCCTAAATAGAATCAGCCGCTGTGATAAAGTGGCTCGCTCGAACACGGCCCGCTGGCCGTCCATAAGATCGTTTTTCGTGAGTAGCCATGGTCGACAAACTGACGCACTTGAAACAGCTGGAGGCGGAAAGCATCCACATCATCCGCGAGGTGGCCGCCGAGTTCGACAACCCGGTGATGCTGTACTCGATCGGCAAGGATTCCGCCGTGATGCTGCACCTGGCGCGCAAGGCCTTCTTCCCGGGCAAGCTGCCGTTCCCGGTGATGCACGTCGACACCCAGTGGAAATTCCAGGAGATGTACCGCTTCCGCGACAAGATGGTCGAGGAAATGGGCCTGGAGCTGATCACCCACGTCAACCCGGAAGGTGTGGCGCAGGGCATCAACCCGTTCACCCATGGCAGCTCCAAGCACACCGACATCATGAAGACCCAGGGCCTCAAGCAGGCGCTGGACAAGCATGGTTTCGACGCCGCCTTCGGTGGCGCGCGCCGCGACGAAGAGAAGTCGCGGGCCAAGGAGCGTGTCTACTCGTTCCGTGACAGCAAGCACCGCTGGGACCCGAAGAACCAGCGCCCGGAGCTGTGGAACGTGTACAACGGCAAGGTCAACAAGGGCGAGTCGATCCGCGTCTTCCCGCTGTCGAACTGGACCGAGCTGGACATCTGGCAGTACATCTACCTCGAAGGCATCCCGATCGTGCCGCTGTACTTCGCCGCCGAGCGTGAAGTCATCGAGAAGAACGGCACCCTGATCATGATCGACGACGAGCGCATCCTCGAGCACCTCTCCGAGGAAGAGAAGGCGCGCATCGTCAAGAAGAAGGTGCGTTTCCGTACCCTCGGCTGCTACCCGTTGACGGGCGCTGTCGAGTCGGAAGCCGAGACCCTGACGGACATCATTCAGGAAATGCTCCTGACCCGTACGTCCGAACGCCAGGGCCGTGTCATCGACCACGATGGCGCCGGTTCCATGGAAGACAAGAAACGCCAAGGCTACTTCTAATTTCAGGGTTACTCCATGTCGCACCAATCTGATCTGATCAGCGAGGACATCCTCGCCTACCTGGCCCAGCACGAGCGCAAGGAACTGCTGCGCTTCCTGACCTGCGGCAACGTCGACGATGGCAAGAGCACCCTGATCGGGCGCCTGCTGCACGACTCGAAGATGATCTACGAGGACCACCTCGAGGCCATCACCCGCGATTCGAAGAAGGTCGGCACCACCGGCGAAGAAATCGACCTGGCGCTGCTGGTCGACGGCCTGCAGGCCGAGCGCGAGCAGGGCATCACCATCGATGTCGCCTACCGCTACTTCTCCACCGCCAAGCGCAAGTTCATCATCGCCGACACCCCGGGCCACGAGCAGTACACCCGCAACATGGCCACCGGCGCATCCACCTGCGACCTGGCGATCATCCTGGTCGATGCCCGCTACGGCGTGCAGACCCAGACCCGTCGCCACAGCTACATTGCCTCCCTGCTGGGCATCAAGCACATCGTGGTCGCGGTCAACAAGATGGACCTCAAGGGCTTCGACCAAGGCGTGTTCGAGTCGATCAAGGCCGACTACCTGAAGTTCGCCGACGCCATCGACCTGAAGCCGAGCAGCCTGCACTTCGTACCGATGTCGGCGCTCAAGGGCGACAACGTGGTCAACCACAGCGAGCAATCGCCGTGGTACGCCGGCCCGACGCTGATGGAAATCCTCGAGACCGTCGAGGTTTCCGCCGACCGCAACTTCACCGACCTGCGCTTCCCGGTGCAGTACGTCAACCGTCCGAACCTGAACTTCCGCGGCTTCGCCGGCACCCTCGCCAGCGGCGTGGTGCACAAGGGTGACGAAGTCGTCGTGCTGCCGTCGGGCAAGAGCAGCCGGGTCAAGTCCATCGTCACCTACGAAGGTGAACTGGAAAACGCCGGCCCAGGCCAGGCCGTGACCCTGACCATGGAAGACGAGATCGACATCTCCCGTGGCGACCTGCTGGTGCACGCCGACAACGTCCCGCCGGTAACCGACCAGTTCGACGCCATGCTGGTGTGGATGGCCGAGGAGCCGATGCTCCCGGGCAAGAAATACGACATCAAGCGCGCCACCAGCTACGTGCCGGGCTCGATTGCCAGCATCACCCACAAGGTCGATGTGAATACCCTGGAGCAGGGCGCCGCCAGCGCGCTGCAACTGAACGAGATCGGTCGCGTCAAGGTCGCCCTGGACACCCCGATCGCCCTCGACGGTTACGACAGCAACCGCACCACGGGCGCGTTCATCGTCATCGACCGCCTGACCAACGGCACCGTCGGTGCCGGCATGATCATCGCCCCGCCAGTGCTGCCGCACGGCGGCACCGGCCAGCACGGCAAGCAGGCCCATGTGGCCACCGAAGAGCGCGCCCTGCGCTTCGGTCAGCAGCCGGCCACCGTGCTGTTCAGCGGCCTGTCCGGCGCTGGCAAGAGCACCCTGGCCTATGCCGTGGAACGCAAGCTGTTCGACATGGGCCGTGCGGTGTACGTGCTCGATGGCCAGAACCTGCGCCACGACCTGAACAAGGGCCTGCCACAGGACCGCGCCGGCCGCACCGAGAACTGGCGCCGCGCCGCCCATGTGGCGCGCCAGTTCAACGAAGCCGGCCTGCTGACCCTGGCAGCGTTCGTCGCCCCGGATGCCGAAGGCCGCGAACAGGCCAAGGCGCTGATCGGCAAGGACCGCCTGGTGACCGTGTACGTCCAGGCTTCGCCGCTGGCCTGCCGCGAGCGTGATCCGCAGGGCCTGTACGCTGCCGGTGGCGACAACATCCCGGGCGAAAGCTTCCCGTTCGATGTGCCGCTGGATGCTGACCTGGTGATCGATACCCAGAGCAGCAGCGTTGAAGAAGGCGTGAAGCAGGTGCTGGATGTGCTGCGTCAGCGTGGCGCGATCTAAGCGCTGGTGCTGAATGAGAAACCCCGCTTCGGCGGGGTTTTTTGTTTGTGTGTATCGCCTGGCTGCGTTTCTGGGCAGTAGGGTGTTCGCCGCAGCGCTTTTGGCGCCTGAGAGATCGAGCGCCGCCCGCGCGACGCATCGCGAGCAAGGCTCGCTCCTACGTGTTCTGAAAATTTTCGCAATATGTCGTCATACAAACAAGGCGGTCGCGCGCGCTTGTCACATACGTTACTGGCCCGAAACAGACGTAGGAGCGAGCCTTGCTCGCGATGCGCCGCGCGGGCGGCGCTCGGTTTACGCGCAACTACCACTCCCAAGTCAAGCACTAAGCTGCAGCTACATTGATTTAGCGCACGCAACCTTGTTTGAAGGGGTCCATATCGCAGGCGAATTTCAGGTCCTGTTGATTGGGATGCAGCAAGAAATTGCCGTTGGTGCAACCTGCGAGAAGCAGCATCAATAACCATACAGTCTTTTTCATTGCACATCCTTGAACTGCGAAAGCCCCTTTGATTTGCGCCAGGCGATGATACGTGCGATCACGCCCATGGCACAGCCTTCCCGTTCGTTTGCCGGGTAGTAGAGCAGGTCTGAGCCTTCTGGGTGCTCGGTGATGTCGATAAAGTGTTCAAGCAGTCGATCCTGCCAGGCCGGGGTGCCTGTGGCCTGGAGCAGTTCTTCGACTACTGGTCTGAACTCGGCGCAGGTGTAATCGGCGAGGCTGTGCTTTTGGCTGATCACCACTCTACCTCCGAAGACAGTGCATATTGCAGGGCACTCATGATCCGCAGGTTCTTGGCATCGTACATCGCCCCGCCAAAGGCGGGCGAGTCGAGGTGGCAGATCTGGTAGTCACGCACGCCTTTTGCGGTTTCGCCGAAGGGGGCACGCGGCGCCCAGCCTTGTTTGATGCGGTTGAGTTGCGAGGTTACGAACTGACGGGAGTAGACAGGGTCCTCGGCGACGGCCAGCCAGAAGGCCTGGGAGAAATCGTCGAAATTGGCGAAGGTCTGTTCTGCCAGTTTATTTGTGATGTGTTCGGGGAGGGGAATGGCCAAGTCAGCGTTTCTCTCTTGAAGTATTGCTGGGATCATGGCTGGGGTTGTTTGAGATGGGAATATTCACCGTTCTGCAAGGGGTGTAAGATCCTTCTATAAGTCTGTAGGAAAGCTCCCGCTTCAGTTAGATGCACCCCGCCGAAGCGGGGTGTGGTATCAGGTAATTTTAAATCCAGGTTTTTGGTTGTTAGCTCGCCACTCTTTCACAAGTCGTAAAATCTCTTCGGGTGTATCCAGACCGTCGGCTTCGGGCCAGTAAATAAGGTCGGAACCGTTGGGGTGCTCAGAAATCTCTTTGAATCTTGCAATGCGTGAGTCCAGTTCTCTTTCGCTTACATCATCTGCTGGGTCGGTGATGGCGATAATGAACTCAAGAAATTCAGCTTCAGTGAAGTCAGAGAATATTTTTTTATCGTTCATTGCGCTATCCCGTAGTGGATTCGGTTATGAGCTTCCGGCGTCACGATTCTGATATTGTCTAAATCATACACAGCGCCGCCTTCGGAAATCGGGATGACATGATGCAGTATGAAAGTCGCATTGCCTTTGTAGTGGTCGGTATCGCGTGCCTTGGGTGCATAGCCTTTGCTCATCAATTTATTATTGGTGATGTTGAACTGGCTTGATAGATGTGGCGTATTGGCAACGATCTTCCAGAATTCGCCCCTGAACGCGTCAAAATCTCGAAACTCTCGTCCTTTCAATATGTCAGCTATCGGAGCCGGTATTGGCGCGCCTGTTTGTCGGGTGTCCTCTGCTAGCCATACACCTTCGACATTTGAACCTTGACCTGTAACTGTTCCCGGCTCATACCTCGGGCTCTTGAACACCACCAGAATAGGCGGCAATCCCGAATCTATCGGGAAGGTAATGATCAGCCGTTCCTGATCCAGCAGGTCAAGTGCGGGATAACCTTCCGTCCCGGTGCTGATCGGGTGCAGGCTGCTGCCCGCATAAACCACCATGCCCGGCGGCACGGACGGCAGGCTGGTGGAATTCCCTTCTTCACCTCCGGGGGCACTGGCCGGTGTCCAGGTCAGGATGCGCTGTGGATTCTCTAGCGCCAAGCTGTAGACCTGCCGCTCTGTATCGAACGTCGCCGCGCGTACCGCCACGGGTTTGCCGCCGGGGACTATGTAAAGGCCGATGCTCTCGGTCTCTTCACTGCCTGCCAGCAGATAAGGCAGGTCGACGCTTGCTGAAGCGAGGGCAATGGCGGCCAGGTCAGGCCCGCCTGGAGGCGAAAGGCTGGAGAGGGGCGTGCTGATCAGGTAGCGCCTTTCAGCGTTACCCAGAGTCGAGGGCCATGCGGCCGAGAGCACGGCTACGGCCAAAGGGCCGGTGGAGGCCGCTGCTGCTGCGGCCAACCGGCCCACGGCGGCACTGATCGCCTCCAGCAGCGCTGCGGAACTGGCCTCGGCGATTGCGAACGTCGCTGCGCCAAGCGGGATGATGGCAGGTGCTGATGCGGCGGTCCGGGTATCGTTGATGTAGCTGATGCTCTGGCGCGCTGTTTCGCTTCGCTGACGTTGCGCCTCGGCTTCTCGCCTTGCGGCCTCTTGCGCGGCTATTCGTTCAGCTTCCGCTTGTTGGCGGACCGCTTCCTCAGCCGCTGCACGTTCGGCTGCAAGCCTGGCACGCAACTGTTCCACCTCCAGCGCCCGTTGGCTGAGATTTGCCATGGCCCCGGCAAATGCCTGCAGGTAGCGAATGGATTCCGTGAGGGTCAGTGCCCTGTGGTACTCCGCCCACAACACGCCGGCTCGCCGGGTAGCCTGTTCATCGACCAGGTGTTGCAGCGCTTCGGTCTGTGGCTTGGACAGCGGCCCGACGATGTTCCGGTTGGATTCGCCATAAGGCGGTATCTCGGCCTGTTTTGCCGTGATCAACGCATTGGCGGTATTCACATAGGCCGACAAGCGTTGGGCGAAGCTGTCGCTTTCCTGCAGTGGTGTGGACTGCGCCACCTGGTATTGCAGGAAGTTGGGCAGGCAGTCGAAGCAAATCTGCTGTTCCTGCTGAATTTGCCCGAGCCGGCGCTCGATGGCCTTTGGCAGGTCGACCACCGCTTGGGCGAGCTCTGCCTGGTCCGCTTGGCGAGCCAATTCCGGCAAGTCGGCTGCGAGGGCCGCAAATTTTTGCGCCGCGATATGCAGGCGATAGGCGGCATCGACCGAGGCGTTGAATGTTTCCCAGATCTGTCGGCCCCATTCCTCGCCAGAACTACCGAGGGTGAAGGCGCCATCGTCGTTCAGCCGGGTAGCGAAGGAATCGTAGCGTTTGTAAAAAGGGATGGCGCCGTAGAAACTGGATGCCACTGGTGCGACTTGAAGATACTCGGCGCGCCTTTGTTGCAAGCTTGCCGTGAGCAACTGTTGCTGGAGCTCGGCATGCCGGCCGGGGGTTGCTGCCGCGCCTGCGATTGCCTGTTGTTCGATGGCGGTGCGTTCGACACCGATTTGTGCGGGAAGCTGGTGAAGGACAGGGGCGTATTGCTCGGCGTGAATATTATTAACGGCCGCATGTTCTTCGCCGAAAACGGTTCGCCAGCCTTTCTCTTGCGCGAAGGGGCTGGGCCCTCCGGTTCCTCGCGGTCGCCCCGCGTCCAGACCCCATCCGCCATATCCTGGCCCTCCACCACCGGGTAGTGGAGCGAAGGGTATTCGGTCCGGGGCATTGGCGCTGATCCAGACGGCCTCAGTGAGATAAAGCGTTCTGGGCGCGTCGACGTACGTTTTTTCGAGATGAACAGTTTGATTCTGAGCCATGTAGTCATCCTCCTGGTCGCTACATGGCAAGCGTGCTCCAGGCGATTTTTCCCGTATGTCGGGCGCGGCTCGTCAATCGGTAGGAGCGTTCCTACCGGCTGGAAAGACCTGTTTCAGATGTGTGTTTCGGATACAGGGATCACCCGTTTTTCCTTAACCGCCTTGTAGGAAAAACTCGAGTAGATTTCTTTGACACCCGGCAAGCGTTGCAGCACTTCCCGGGTGAATTCCCCAAACGACTCCAGGTCCCTGGCCAGAATCTCCAGCAGGAAGTCATAGCGCCCCGATATGTTGTGGCAGGCGACGATCTCGGGAATCTCCATCAGCCGTCGCTCGAAAGCCAGGGCCATGTCCTTGGTATGCGAATCCATCATGATGCTGACGAACGCCGTCACCCCGAACCCAAGCGACTTGGGCGACAAGATGGCCTGGTACCCGGTGATATAGCCGGTATCTTCCAGCAACTTCACTCGCCGCCAGCAGGGCGAGGTGGTCAGCGAAACCTGGTCGGCGAGTTCGGAAACGGTGAGGCGGGCGTTGTCCTGCAGGGCCGCGAGCAGGGCGCGGTCGGTGCGGTCGAGGCTTGAAGGCATGGTTTGCCCTCCCGGTGTTGTAATTATTGTTTTCTTTCCAAAACACACGCGAATGCGTGGGTGATTATAGGAAAATTCAGGCGGCTCGGTGGCATAAGCTTATTACAGACCACCAGAGGCTGTTGCCATGCGCGACTCCCACAACAACGGTTTTTCCACCCGTGCCATCCACCATGGCTATGATCCACTTTCCCACGGCGGCGCGCTGGTGCCACCGGTGTACCAGACCTCGACCTATGCCTTCCCGACCGTCGAATACGGTGCGGCCTGCTTTGCCGGGGAGGAGGGCGGGCATTTCTACAGCCGCATATCCAACCCGACCCTGGCCCTGCTGGAACAGCGCATGGCGTCGCTGGAAGGGGGCGAGGCGGGCCTGGCCCTGGCGTCGGGCATGGGGGCGATCACCTCGACCTTGTGGACCCTGCTGCGGCCTGGCGACGAACTGCTCGTCGGGCGCACGGTATATGGCTGCACTTTCGCCTACATGCACCATGGCATTGGCGAGTTCGGGGTGAAGATCCGCCATGTCGACCTCAACAACGCCGAGTCGCTAAAGGCCGCGATCACCCCGAGAACCCGGATGATCTACTTCGAAACCCCGGCCAACCCGAACATGCAGCTGGTCGATATCGCGGCGGTGGCGCAAGCGGCACGGGGGCATGACCTGCACATCGTCGTCGACAACACCTACTGCACGCCCTACCTGCAACGGCCGCTGGAACTGGGCGCCGACCTGGTGGTGCATTCGGCGACCAAGTACCTCAGTGGGCACGGCGATATCACTGCCGGGTTGGTGATCGGGCGCAAGGCCCTGATCGACCTGATTCGCCTGGAAGGGCTCAAGGACATGACCGGCGCCGTGCTTTCGCCCCACGATGCCTCGCTGTTGATGCGTGGCATCAAGACGCTTGCCTTGCGCATGGAGCGCCACTGCGCAAATGCCCAGCAGGTGGCCGAGTTTCTCGCCCGGCAACCACAGGTGGAGCTGATCCGCTACCCAGGGCTGGCGTCGTTTGCCCAGTACGAACTGGCCCAGCGGCAGATGCGCTTGCCGGGCGGGATGATCGCGTTCGAGCTCAAGGGCGGGATCGAGGCGGGGCGGCGGTTCATGAATGCCCTGGAGCTGTTTGCCCGGGCGGTGAGCCTGGGGGATGCCGAGTCGCTGGCGCAGCACCCGGCGAGCATGACCCATTCCAGCTACACGCCTGAAGAGCGGGCGCATCACGGGATTTCCGAGGGGTTGGTGCGGTTGTCGGTGGGGTTGGAGGATGTCGAGGACCTGCTGGCGGATGTGGGGCAGGCGCTCAAGGCCTGCAGCTAGGTTGCCAGGCCAGGCCTCTTCGCGGGTAAACCCGCTCCCACAGGTACAACACAGTTTTCAAAGTCTGTGCAGTCCCTGTGGGAGCCACAGGTACAACACAGCTTTCAAAGCCTGTGCGGTCCCTGTAGGAGCGGGTTTACCCGCGAAGAGGCCGGTGAATTCAGCCAAAGAAAAAGGCCTCTTGCGAGGCCTTTGTTCATCTCAGCGGATCAGCGCTTGAGCCCGTAGCTCTCGTCGAGCATGCCCGGCGAGTTCGGCGCTTTCGGCGCGTAGTCGCGTGGCACTTCGGCCGTGTCCTTTGGCGGGGTCAGGCGGTCACGTGGACCCTGGGTGCCTTCCGAGTGCAGCGCAGCCAGCAGGCGTTGGCGGGTCACCTCGTCGAGGGCCAGGGCGTTGGCGCCTTCTGCCAGGTGATCCTGCACGTCCTGGTAGCTCTGGGTCAGCCGCTTGACCAGCACGGCAGTGCTGTTGAAGTGGGTGACCACCTCATTCTGGTAAGTGTCGAAACGCTTCTGGATATCGTCCAGCTGGCGCTGGGTGCTGCTGGGCGCCGCATTGGGCAGCAGGCGGGCCACGATGAAACCGACCGCCACACCGATGACCAGGGCCAGGGTTGGCAACAACCAAACAAGGAGCGAGAGTTCCACGAGTCCTTCCTCTATAAACGGCTTTGCTTTACGTTAACGGCTCAGACCTGCGCTGTATACCGCGAGCGATCGCAAATCAGAACAGAATTCCTCACCTAGACGAATCGACCCCCTTCGAGGTCACGGAGTAGTGCCTTGCTTGTCCGCGAAACCCCCTTGTTCATCGATGGCCCGAGCGGCCAGCTGGAAGCCTTGTACCTGGATGTGGCCGATGCCCGGGGTGCGGTGCTGATCTGCCACCCCAACCCGGTCCAGGGCGGCACCATGCTCAACAAGGTAGTCTCGACCCTGCAGCGCACCGCCCGCGACGCCGGCTACGTGACCCTGCGCTTCAACTACCGTGGCGTCGGCGCAAGCGCTGGCAGCCACGACATGGGCGCCGGCGAGGTGGCCGATGCCGAGGCCGCCGCGGCCTGGCTGCGTAGCAAGCACCCTGAGCTGCCGCTGGTGCTGATGGGCTTCTCGTTCGGTGGTTTCGTCGCCACCAGCCTGGCCGGGCGCCTCGAAGCGCAGGGCGTGGCGCTGCAGCAGCTGTTCATGATCGCCCCGGCGGTGATGCGCCTGACCGCCGACTTCCCGCTGCCGCAGCGCTGCCCGATCGCCGTGGTGCAGCCCGACGCCGACGAGGTCGTCGATCCGCAACTGGTTTACGAATGGTCCGACGCACTGGGGCGCCCCCATGAGCTGCTGAAAGTGGCAGAATGCGGACACTTCTTCCATGGCAAGCTGACCGATCTGAAGGATCTGCTGCTGCCGCGCCTTTCGAACTGAGCCAAGCCTGAATAAGCGAACACCCATGACCACGCGCATCCTCACCGGTATCACCACCACCGGCACCCCACACCTGGGCAACTACGCCGGCGCCATTCGCCCGGCGATCGTCGCCAGCCAGCAGCCCGGTGTCGACTCGTTCTACTTCCTGGCCGACTACCACGCGCTGATCAAGTGCGACGACCCGCTGCGCATCCAGCGCTCGCGCCTGGAGATCGCCGCCACCTGGCTGGCCGGTGGCCTGGACCCGGCGAAGGTGACCTTCTACCGCCAGTCCGACATCCCCGAGATCCCCGAGCTGACCTGGCTGCTGACCTGCGTCGCGGCCAAGGGCCTGCTCAACCGCGCCCACGCCTACAAGGCCTCGGTGGACAAGAACCTGGAAACCGGCGAAGACCCGGATGCCGGCGTGACCATGGGCCTGTACAGCTACCCGGTGCTGATGGCCGCAGACATCCTGATGTTCAACGCCAACAAGGTGCCGGTCGGCCGCGACCAGATCCAGCACGTGGAGATGGCCCGCGACATCGGCCAGCGCTTCAACCACCTGTTCGGCCAGGGCAAGGATTTCTTCGCCCTGCCGGAGGCGGTGATCGAGGAGAGCGTGGCGACCTTGCCGGGCCTGGACGGGCGCAAGATGTCCAAGAGCTACGACAACACCATCCCGTTGTTCACCAGCGCCAAGGACATGAAGGACGCCATCTCGCGCATCGTCACCGACTCGCGCGCACCGGGCGAAGCCAAGGATCCGGACAATTCGCACCTGTTCACCCTGTTCCAGGCCTTCTCGACGCCGGCGCAGTGCGCCGAGTTCCGCGAAGAGCTGCTGCAGGGCATCGGCTGGGGTGAAGCCAAGCAGCGCCTGTTCCAGCTGCTCGATGGCCAGTTGGCCGAGAAGCGCGAGCACTATCACCAGCTGATCGCACGCCCGGCAGACCTGGAGGACATCCTTCTGGCCGGCGCCGCCAAGGCCCGCAAGATCGCCACCCCGTTCCTCGAGCAACTGCGCGAGGCGGTTGGCCTGCGTTCGTTCCGCAGCAGCGTGCAGGCCAGCACCGAAGTGAAGAAGAAAGCCGCCAAGAGCGCGCGTTTCGTCAGCTTCCGGGATGAAGACGGCAGCTTCCGCTTCCGCCTGCTGGCCGCCGATGGCGAGCAACTGCTGCTGTCGCGCAGCTTCGCCGACGGCAAGGGCGCCGGCGCCGTGAGCAAGCAGCTGCAACAGGGCATCGATGCCGACGTGCGCGTCGAAGGCCTGGGCTTCAGCCTGTGGCTGAACGATGAGCAGGTTGCCGACGGCCCGCAGTTCGACAGCGCCGAAGCCCGAGACTCGGCCATCGAAAGCCTGCGCGCAGCCCTTGCCCCACAGCAAGACTGAGGTGTTTTGCTGTAGGAGCGAGCGTTGCTCGCGATGGGCTGCAAGGCAGCCCCGGCAATTTTGGCTACGAGGCTGAGAGCCAGGGGCCGCTGCGCGCCCCATCGCGAGCAACGCTCGCTCCTACCAGGCTGGAGCAAGCCCGTTGAGGCATATTGACGCAAGTCGCATTGCCATTAAGCGGGCCGGTCGCTACAGTGACGGCCCGTTTTTTGTTGCCTCGCTAACGAAATCATGACGCCCCTAGAACGATATCAAGCAGATCTGAAACGTCCCGACTTCTTCCATGACGCGGCGCAGGAAACTGCGGTGCGTCACCTGCAGCGCCTGTACGACGACCTCGTACACGCGCAGAACAACAAGCCGGGCGTGTTCGGCAAGCTGTTCGGCAAGAAGGAGCAGACGCCGGTCAAGGGCCTGTACTTCTGGGGCGGGGTAGGGCGCGGCAAGACCTACCTGGTCGATACGTTCTACGAGGCGCTGCCGTTCAAGCAGAAGATGCGCACGCACTTCCACCGCTTCATGAAGCGCGTCCACGAGGAAATGAAGACCCTCAAGGGCGAGAAGAACCCGCTGACCCTCATCGCCAAGCGCTTCAGCGAAGAAGCCAAGGTGATCTGCTTCGACGAGTTCTTCGTGTCAGACATCACCGACGCCATGATCCTCGGCACGCTGATGGAAGAGCTGTTCAAGAACGGCGTCTCGCTGGTGGCGACGTCCAACATCGTCCCCGACGGCCTGTACAAGGACGGCCTGCAACGCGCGCGCTTCCTGCCGGCCATCGCCATGATCAAGCAGTACACCGATGTGGTGAACGTCGACAGCGGCGTCGACTACCGTCTGCGTCACCTGGAGCAGGCCGAGCTGTTCCACTTCCCGCTCAATGACGCCGCTCACCAGAGCATGCGTGCCAGCTTCAAGGCGCTGACACCGGAATGCACCCAGGCTGTCGAGAACGACACGCTGATGATCGAAAACCGGCCGATCCAGGCCCTGCGCACCTGTGACGACGTCGCCTGGTTCGACTTCCGTGCCTTGTGCGACGGGCCGCGCAGCCAGAACGACTACATCGAGCTGGGCAAGATCTTCCACGCCGTGCTGCTGAGCAATGTCGAGCAGATGGGCGTCACCACAGACGACATCGCCCGCCGCTTCATCAACATGGTGGACGAGTTCTACGACCGCAACGTCAAGCTGATCATCTCGGCCGAGGTGGAGCTCAAGGACCTGTATACCGGCGGGCGCCTGAGTTTCGAGTTCCAGCGGACCCTGAGCCGTTTGCTGGAGATGCAGTCGCACGAATTCCTGTCGCGGGCGCACAAGCCGTAAGGTCCAGGGGCCGCTTTGCGGCCCTTTCGCGACACAAGGCCGCTCCTACAGGGCAGCCCCGGGGCCTCAAGCCTCCTGCAGGAACTGTTGCCGATACTGGTTCGGCGACAACTCCGTGTGCTGGCGGAACAGCCGCGCAAAGAAACTGGCATCGTCATAGCCGACCTCGTAGCTGATGGTCTTGATGCTCTTGCGCGTGCTCGACAGCAGCCCCTTGGCCGTCTCGATGCGTAGCCGCTGCAGGTAGTGCAGCGGCTTGTCGCCGGTCGCCCCCTGGAAGCGGCGCATGAAGTTGCGGATGCTCATGCCGTGGTTGCGGGCCACGTCCTCGAAGCGGAACTTGTCGGCGAAGTGCTCCTCCAGCCAATGCTGGATCTGCAGGATGATCAGGTCCTGGTGCAGCTTCTGGCCGCCGAAGCCCATGCGCCCCGGGGTGTAGTTGCGCTGCACTTCGTAGAGGATGTCGCGGGCCACCGCACGGGCCACGTTGGCCCCGCAGAAACGCTCGATCAGGTAGATGTACAGGTCGCAGGCCGAGGTGGTGCCGCCGGCGCAGTACAGGTTGTCGGCGTCGGTCAGGTGCTTGTCCTGGTTCAGGCGGATCTTCGGGTAGCGCTCGGCGAAGCTGTTGAAGAAGCGCCAGTAGGTGGTCGCCTCCTTGCCATCGAGCAGGCCCGATTCGGCCAGCCAGAACACCCCGCTGGCCTCGGCGCACAGCACCGCGCCACGGGCGTGCTGTTGGCGCAGCCAGGGCAAGACCTGGGGATAGCGTTGCTGGAGGTTGTCGAAATCGTCCCAGAAGGCCGGGAGGATGATCACATCGGCATCGTCGAGGCCGCCTTCGACCGGCAGCTGCACGTTGCTGAAGCTGTCCACCGGCTGGCCGTCAGGGCTTACCAGGCGGATCTCGAACATGGGCTGCAGGCCCAGGCCCAGCTGCTTGCTGTAACGCAGGCTGGCGAGGTGGAAAAAGTCCTTGGCTTGCATCAAGGTCGAAGCGAATACCTTGTCAATGGCCAGGATGCTGACGCGCCGCAACGACGCGGAGGGTTGGGTAAACATCATTGTCATTGTTCTTATAGGGTAGAGTGGTCAATCACCGGCTGGATCGTCTTATTTTTTGGCGATTGTGTCTAGCCCGCCGTACCGCGTGGGCTTCTTCGCGGGTAAACCCGCTCCCACAGGTATCACACAGGCCTTTGAGGACAGTGAGATATCTGTGTTCCCACAGGTGTCACCCAGGGCTTGAGGACAGTGAGATATCTGTGTTCCCAGGTGTCACCCAGGCCTTGAGGGCAGTGAGATATCTGTGTTCCCACAGGTATCACACAGGCCTTGAGGGCAGTGAGGTACCTGTGGGAGCGGGTTTACCCGCGAAGAGGGCGGTACAGGATTGCGCTCAAGGTGCCGGGTTCGGCTGCTCCTGATGGATCGCTTCGATCGCCGCCAGCAGCTCGTCGCTGAGGTTCACCTGCAGGCTGTCGAGGTTGCTCTGCAACTGCACCAGGTCGGTCGCGCCGATGATGTTGCTGGTCACGAACGGCTGGCGTGTGACGAACGCCAGGGCCATCTGCGCCGGGTCCAGGCCATGCTCCCGGGCCAGTTGCACGTAACGGCTGCAGGCCGCCACGGTCTGCGGGTTGGAGTAGCGGGCGAAGCGGCTGAACAGGGTCAGGCGGCCTTTCTCCGGTCGGGCGCCATTCTCGTACTTGCCCGAGAGCATGCCGAACGCCAGGGGCGAGTAGGCCAGCAAGCCGCACTGTTCGCGAATCGCCACTTCCGCCAGGCCCACTTCGAAGCTGCGGTTGAGCAGGTTGTAGGGGTTCTGGATCGACACCGCGCGCGGCCAGCCACGGGTTTCGGCCAGGTGCAGGAACTTGAGGGTGCCCCACGGGGTTTCGTTGGACAGGCCGACGTGGCGGATCTTGCCGGCGCGCACCTGTTCGTCGAGCACTTCGAGGGTTTCTTCAAGCGGGGTGAACAGGTCGTTGGCCAGGTGCTGGTAGCCCAGTTTGCCGAAGAAGTTGGTGCTGCGTTCGGGCCAGTGCAGCTGGTACAGGTCGATGCGGTCGGTCTGCAGGCGCTTGAGGCTCTCGTCCAGCGCCGCGACGATGTGCTGGCGGTTGTGCTTGAGCTGGCCGTCGCGGATGTGGCTGATGCCGTTGCCGGGGCCGGCGACCTTGCTCGCCAGTACCCAGTCGTCGCGATCGCCGTTGGCGCGGAACCAGTTGCCGATGATGCGTTCGGTGGCCGCATAAGTCTCGGGGCGTGGCGGCACCGGGTACATTTCTGCGGTGTCGATGAAGTTGACGCCGCTGGCCTTGGCCAGGGCAATCTGCTCGAAGGCCTCGTCCTGGGTGTTCTGCTCACCCCAGGTCATGGTGCCCAGGCACAGGGCGCTGACGTCGAGGTCGGTACGGCCGAGCTTGCGGTATTCCATCGGAAAGACACTCCTTGACAAAGGCGCCCATAAAAGCAGGTTGAAATTTTTCGCGCAATCTGGATAATTCGGACCCTCTACGCGTGGCGGAAGTGATGCACCACCACGCAGGAAGAACCCCGTCGAACATTGGCGTGCCCGACCCGAGCCCCCAAAAGCGTCAGCGTTCGGCTGCGCGTTTGCCCTTGGCAATCCGTGCACTATCCAGTAAGATTCGCCGTCTATTTTTCGCTGGGCGGCCTCTGAGGCTTTAGAGAATGAAAACTTTTACTGCTAAACCGGAAACAGTAAAGCGCGAGTGGTTCGTAGTCGACGCCGCTGGCCAGACCCTGGGTCGTCTGGCTACCGAAATCGCTACCCGTCTGCGTGGCAAGCACAAACCAGAATACACCCCTCACGTTGACACCGGCGACTACATCGTCGTCATCAACGCTGAACAGGTTCGTGTGACTGGTGCCAAGTCTTCCGACAAAATGTACTACTCCCACTCCGGTTTCCCAGGTGGCATCAAGGAAATCAACTTCGAGAAGTTGATCGCCAAAGCCCCTGAGCGTGTTATCGAAACCGCGGTCAAAGGCATGCTGCCTAAGAACCCGCTGGGTCGCGACATGTACCGCAAGCTGAAAGTGTACGCGGGTGCTGCTCACCCACACACTGCTCAGCAGCCTCAAGAACTGAAGATCTAACGGGAAGGTTCATTATGTCGGCGACTCAAAACTACGGCACTGGCCGTCGCAAGACCGCAACCGCTCGCGTATTCCTGCGTCCGGGTACTGGTAACATTTCCATCAACAACCGTTCTCTGGACGTGTTCTTCGGTCGCGAAACCGCTCGCATGGTTGTTCGCCAGCCGCTCGAGCTGACCGAAACCGTTGAGAAGTTCGACATCTACGTCACCGTTTCCGGTGGTGGTGTCAGCGGTCAGGCCGGTGCGATCCGTCACGGTATCACCCGCGCTCTGATGGAATACGACGAAACCCTGCGTGGCGCTCTGCGTCGTGCTGGCTACGTCACCCGCGACGCTCGTGAAGTCGAGCGTAAGAAAGTGGGTCTGCGTAAAGCGCGTAAGCGTCCTCAGTACTCCAAGCGTTAATACCGCTTCGGCAGTCGAAAAAAGCCCGGTTCCTTGGAACCGGGCTTTTTTTATGTCTTGAACTAACCTGTCAGCATGTCCGTGGCGCCGTGCCGCATAGACGCAGATCAAGCAAAGCGCGGGTTGTGGCCCCTGGCGGGGGTAATCACCTTGTCACTGTGTGGATTTGTTTCTTACCATGGCGGCCAAATTTTGGTGCCACAGACACAACCTAAGTACAGGCCAGGTCCAACTGGCCAAGCAAAGCTGATGGGAGAGGACTGAATGAGCAATGACGGCGTCAACGCAGGCCGGCGCCGCTTCCTCGTAGCCGCGACATCCGTGGTCGGGGCGGCGGGGGCAGTGGGGGCTGCGGTACCGTTCGTGGGGTCATGGTTTCCCAGTGCCAAGGCAAAGGCTGCCGGTGCACCGGTGAAGGTGAATATCGCCAAGGTCGAGCCGGGGCAGCAGATGGTCGCCGAATGGCGTGGCCAGCCGGTGTTCATCGTGCGGCGAACGCAGGAGATCCTCGGCAACCTGAAGAAGATCGAAGGCGATCTTTCTGACCCGCAATCGAAGAACTCGGTGCAGCCGGCGTATGTCGACCCCGAAGTCCGCTCGATCAAGCCGGAGCTGCTCATTCTCGTCGGCCTGTGCACGCACCTGGGCTGCTCGCCGACCTTCCGCCCGGAAGTCGCGCCCGCCGACCTTGGGCCCAAGTGGGTCGGTGGCTATTTCTGCCCGTGCCACGGCTCCCACTACGACCTTGCCGGGCGTGTCTACAAATCCCAGCCGGCGCCGCTCAACCTGCCAGTGCCGCCACACTCGTACGAGTCGGATGACATCGTCGTCATCGGCGTCGACCAGGAGAAAGCATGATGAGCAAGTTCATGGACTGGATCGACGCGCGCTTCCCTGCCACCAAGATGTGGGAAGACCACCTGAGCAAGTACTACGCGCCGAAGAACTTCAACTTCCTGTATTTCTTCGGTTCGCTGGCATTGCTGGTGCTGGTCAACCAGATCGTCACCGGCGTGTGGCTGACCATGAGTTTCACGCCCTCGGCGGAAGAGGCGTTCGCCTCGGTCGAGTACATCATGCGTGACGTGGAGTACGGCTGGATCTTGCGCTACCTGCACTCCACCGGTGCGTCGGCGTTCTTCATCGTGGTCTACCTGCACATGTTCCGCGGCCTGCTCTATGGCTCCTACCAGAAGCCACGCGAGCTGGTGTGGCTGTTCGGCATGCTGATCTACCTGGCGCTGATGGCCGAAGCCTTCATGGGCTACCTGCTGCCTTGGGGGCAGATGTCGTACTGGGGCGCCCAGGTGATCATCTCGCTGTTCGGTGCCATTCCGGTGATCGGCGGCGACCTGACCCAATGGATCCGGGGTGACTACCTGATCTCCGGCATCACCTTGAACCGCTTCTTCGCCTTGCATGTGGTGGCCCTGCCGATCGTCATTCTCGGCTTGGTGGTGCTGCACATCCTGGCGCTGCACGAAGTGGGGTCGAACAACCCCGATGGCGTGGAGATCAAGAAGCACAAGGACGAGAACGGCATTCCTCTCGACGGTATCCCGTTCCATCCGTACTACACCGTCAAGGACATTGTCGGCGTGGTGGTGTTCCTCTTCGTGTTCTGCTCCGTGGTGTTCTTCTTCCCGGAAATGGGCGGGTACTTCCTGGAAAAACCGAACTTCGAGCAGGCCAACGCGTTCAAGACTCCGGAGCACATCGCCCCGGTGTGGTACTTCACGCCGTTCTACGCGATCCTGCGGGCGGTGCCTGACAAGCTGTTCGGCGTGATCGCCATGGGTGCGGCGATCGCCGTGCTGTTCGTGCTGCCCTGGCTCGACCGCAGCCCGGTGCGTTCCATGCGCTACAAGGGCTGGATCAGCAAGGTCTTCCTGCTGGTGTTCTGCATTGCCTTCGTGATTCTCGGCATCCTCGGCGTACTGGCCCCGACCCCTGGGCGCACCTTGCTGTCGCAGGTGTGCACGGTGCTGTACTTCGCCTACTTCCTGCTGATGCCGTTCTACACAAGGCTCGAGAAGACCAAACCGGTTCCGGATAGGGTGACTGGCTGATGAAAAAGTTGATTGCAGTATTTTTGCTGGCAGTGATGCCTGCCTTCGCCTTCGCTGCCGAACACGGCCTGGAGCTGGACAAGGTCGATATCGACCTGACCGACAAGGCCGCCATGCAGGACGGTGCGCGTACCTTCGCCAACTATTGCATGGGCTGCCACAGTGCCAAGTTCCAGCGCTACGAGCGGGTGGCCGACGACCTCGGCATTCCCCATGAGCTGATGCTCGAGAAGCTGGTGTTCACCGGTGCCAAGATCGGCGACCACATGCAGATCGGCATGCAGCCCAATGATGCCAAGACCTGGTTCGGCGCCGCGCCGCCCGACCTGACCCTGGTTGCCAGGGTGCGCGGCACCGACTGGCTGTACAGCTACCTGCGCAGCTTCTACGAGGATCCGTCGCGGCCCTATGGGGTCAACAACAAGGTGTTCCCGAACGTCGGCATGCCCAACGTGCTGGTCGGCCTGCAGGGTAACCAGGTGGTCGGCTGCAAGCAGGTGCAGATGGTGGTCGACGGCAAGAAGCAATTCGACCCATTGACCGGTAGCCCGTTGACCCATGAAGCCTGTGACCAGCTGACCATCACGCCGAATTCCGGTACCCTGAACACCGAGCAGTTCGACGAGAAGGTCAAGAACCTGGTGACCTTCCTGGCCTATTCGGCCAACCCGGTCAAACTGGAGAGCCAGCGCATCGGTACCTACGTGTTGCTGTACCTGGCTTTCTTCTTCGTGTTCGCCTATTTGCTCAAGCGCGAATACTGGAAGGACGTGCACTGATCACGCAGTAGTTTCTGGTAGTTGAACGCGCCCGGGGTGCCCCAGCCAATGTGCTGGGGGCGCCCCGGGCGCGTTTTTATTTAGAGTCTTACAAGCATCCCCTGCGAGGAGGCGCTACATGGGCGCAACCAATCGGTTAGCCTGCTATTCCGACCCCGCTGACCACTACTCCCACCGGGTGCGCCTGGTGCTCGCCGAGAAGGGTGTCAGCGTGCAGGTCATCGATGTCGACCCCGCGCGTCTGCCGCCCAAGCTGGCCGAGGTGAATCCTTACGGCAGCGTGCCGACCCTGGTCGACCGTGACCTGGCGTTGTATGAATCGACCGTGGTGATGGAATACCTCGAGGAGCGTTACCCGCATCCGCCGCTGATGCCGGTGTACCCGGTGGCGCGTGGCAACAGCCGCTTGCTGATGCACCGTATCCAGCGCGACTGGTGCGTGTTGGCTGATACCATACTCGACCCGCGCAGCAAGGAGGCCGCCCGCACCGAGGCGCGCAAGGCCCTGCGCGAGAGCCTGACCGGCGTCTCGCCGCTGTTCGGCGAGTTCGCCTGCTTCATGAGCGAGGAGCAAAGCCTGGTCGATTGCTGTCTACTGCCCATACTATGGCGTCTGCCGGTACTGGGTATCGAGTTGCCGCGGCAGGCAAAGCCGCTGCTGGATTACATGGAACGACAGTTCGCCCGCGAGCCTTTCCTGGCGAGCCTGTCCTCCGTAGAACGTGAAATGCGCAAGCTTTAAGGAGCTGTTGATGAACTCCAGTCGCCCCTATCTGGTACGAGCACTGTACGAGTGGATCGTCGACAACGATTGCACGCCCCATATGCTGGTCAATGCCGAATTCCCGGCGGTCCAGGTGCCACAAGGTTTCGCCAGTGATGGCCAGATCGTCCTGAACATCTCGCCGAGTGCCGTGCGCAACCTGCACATGGACAACGACGCGGTCAGTTTCGAAGGCCGCTTCAGCGGTGTTTCCCATTCGCTGTTCGTGCCGGCTGGCGCCATCCTGGGCATTTACGCCCGGGAGAACGGCCAGGGCATGGTCTTCGAGCTGGAGCCAGGGTCGATGGATGACGATGACCAGGAAGACGAAGCTGTCGAGCCGGATGACGATGGCCCGCCGGAGGGAGGTGGCCAGCCACCGCGCCCGAGCGGTCGGCCAAGCCTGAAGGTGGTCAAGTAACGAAAAAGGCGATCCGCATGGATCGCCTTTTTCTTTGCCGCGAAGCAGGGCTTACAGGTCGCTGATGCTGCGCACCTGGTCCTTGTTGATGCGGGTGCGCTTGCCGTCGAGTTGCTCGAACTCGTAGAAGCCCGAATCCTTCTCGTAATGCGGCGCATCGATGGCTTGGATTTCACGGCCGTCGTTGAGGGTGATCAGGCTCGGGGTGGAGCAGCCGGCCAGGGTGGCGAAGGTGCCGAGCAGCAGGGCGGGCAGCAGAAGCTTTTTCATGCGGTGTTTCCTGGGTGTCGGGGGAGTATCGTTGTTACCTGTGCCGGCCTCTTCGCGGGTAAACCCGCTCCCACAGGAGGCTTGCAATCCCCTGTGGGAGCGGGTTTACCTGCGAAAGGGCCGGCGGAATCAGTCGATGTATTCGAACAGCTTGACGATCTTCTGCACGCCCGACACACCCTGCACCACGGCAGTGGCCGAGTTGGCCTCCTGCTGGGTCACCAGGCCGAGCAGGTAGACGATGCCGTTCTCGGTGATCACCTTGATGCGCGAGCTGGGCACGGCGTTGTCGGTGAGCATCTGGGTCTTGATCTTGGTGGTCAGCCAGGCGTCGTTGTTGCGCGCGAGGATGGAGGAGGGCTGCATCACCTGCAGTTCGTTGTGCACCTTCTTCACCCGTTGCACCTGGCCGGCGGTCTGTTCGGCCAGGCTCTTGAGGTCGGCGCGTGGCGTTTGCCCGGCGAGCAGGACGATGCCGTTGTAGCTGCTGACGACGATGTGCGAGCCCTGGTCCAGATCAGGGTTGGCCTTGGAAATGTTCACCGCAGCCTTGGTTTCGATCAGCGAGTCGTCGATCTTGCTGCCGATGGTGCGCGTGCCGCGATCGTCCTCGATCGGCGAGTTGCGGGTCGAGGTCAGCACCGAGCTGCAACCGGTGACGCTCAGGCACAGGGTCAGGGCCATCAGGCCCAGGCGGATGGGGGTCATTCTTCACTCCCGAACAGTTGGCTGTCGATCAGATCGCACAGGCAGTGGATCGCCAGCAGGTGGACTTCCTGGATACGAGCGGTGACCGTCGACGGCACGCGGATCTCCACGTCCTCGGGCAGCAGCAGTGAAGCCATGCCGCCGCCGTCGCGTCCGGTCAATGCTACGACAATCATTTCGCGATCATGTGCGGCCTGGATCGCCTGGATCACGTTGGCCGAGTTGCCGCTGGTGGAAATCGCCAGCAGCACGTCGCCGGGCTGGCCCAGGGCGCGGATCTGCTTGGAGAACACTTCGTTGTAGCTGTAATCGTTGGCGATCGAGGTCAGCGTCGAGCTGTCGGTGGTCAGGGCGATCGCCGGCAGGCTCGGGCGCTCACGCTCGAAGCGGTTGAGCAGCTCGGACGAAAAGTGCTGGGCGTCGCCGGCCGAGCCGCCGTTGCCGCAGGCGAGCATCTTGCCCTCGTTGAGCAGCGCGTTGACCATGACCAGGCTGGCCTGCTCGATGTGCGGTGCCAGGATGTCCATTGCCTGTTGCTTGGTGTCGATGCTGGCCTGGAACAGCCGGCGAATTCGGGATTGCATGTCCATCTGGTGACCTTAAGTGGAGCGGTGGCCTTTGCTACGCGCAACAGCGACCAGCCCGCGATACATAGAGCAAAAAAATCGGAGTGGGTTCAGCATTCGAAGGCGTTTTTCAGCCATTGAAGCGGTCGGCCTGCATGCTGGCTGCCCTGCAGGGCGACAACGTCGAAGCGGCAGGGGTAACTGGCCCAACGGGCCTCCTTCTGCAGGAACAAGGTGGCGGCAAGCACCAGCCGTTTTTGTTTGCGCCCGTCGATACTGCCGAGGGCGCCGCCGAAGGCCGCATGCAATCGATAGCGGACTTCGACGAATACTACTGTATCGGCGTCGAGCATGACCAGATCAAGCTCGCCGCCTTTGCATCGCCAATTGCGTGCCAACGGTTGCAGGCCTTGCCCCTGAAGGTATTCAAGGGCTTGGCATTCTGCAGCCTGGCCGGCGCGGGTCGGCGACGCCTGGGGCATCAGCGCGGGGTGTCCGGCAGGCGCTTGACCTGGCCGCCGGAGAACTCGGCCCATGGCAGTTGGCGCTCGACGCGTTGGTTGGCGTTGATGCTCAAGCTGCCGGAGAGGCCTTGCACACGGTTGTCCGGCAGGGCTTTGAGCTGACCCAGGCGCGGCGCCAGGCTGTAGGCGTCGACGCCCATGGCGTACAGGCGGCCAAGGCTGCCCGCGGCTTGCGGCCACTGCTGCACCACCTGCTGGCGCAGGTTGTTGGTGGTGTCGAGCAGCCACGGGGTTTCGCAGAAGCGGATGCCGTTCATGTCGTTGTACTGGTTGACGTCACCGCTGGCGCTGTACAGGTTCGAGGTGGCGTAGACCGGTACGTCGCCGGCGTACTGGAAGTTCAGGGTCGGCTTGATCTGCTGCGCCTGCTGCGGGGTCGAGGCGAGGAAGATGAAGTCGATGTCCTGGCGGCGCGACGGCTGCGCGGCGACGTTGCCGCCCACGGTGCTCTGCAGGCTCTGGGCGCGGCCCTCGCTCTGGCGCAGTTGGAACAGGCTGGCGATCTGCTGGGCCAGGGCGACTGGCTGGGCGATGCGCTCGGCGGCGATGAGGGTGCCGCCGTTGCCTTCCCAGTCCTGGCGGAAGGCGGCCAGCACGCGGTCGCCCCACTCACCGCTCGGTACCAGCGCCACGGCACGGACCATGCCGTCGGCACGGGCGCGGCGCGCCACTTCGCGGGCTTCGTCTTCGGCGGCGAGGCCGAACTGGAACAGCTGCGACGGGGCCTTCTGGCCGGCGTCGGCGTAGTTCAGAGCGAGGGTGGTGATGGGCAGCTGGGCGTTGCCGGCGAGCTGCTTGACCAGCGGTTTTTCCAGCGGGCCGACCACCAGTTGCACGCCATCGGCCTGGGCCTGGCGGTAGAAGGCGTCGAGCGAGCCGATGCGCGAGCTGTCGTACACCTGCACGGCGGGCGCCGGCTGGCCACCTTGCTGGGCCTGGAAGTGGGCGGCCATGAAGCCGTCGCGCAGGGCGCGGGCGACGCCAGCCAGCGGCCCGTCCTGGGGCAGCAGCAGGGCGATCTTGGTCAATGGCTGGCTGGCCAGCTCCTTGAGCTTGGTCAGGGCCTGCGGCAGTTGCTGGGCTGCAGGGTGGTCCGGGTGCTGCTTGCGCCAGGCGTCGATGGCGGCCTGTTGCTGCTCCAGGGTGCCGGCGCTTTTCACGGCCAGGGCCAGGCTGGCCCAGCCGGCCAGGGTTTCGTTGTTGCTCGGCTGCTGCAGTTGCTCGGCCGGCAGCGAGGCGACCAGGGCCCAGATTGCGTCATTGTTGGCGGCGGCGGCCTGGCCGCTGAGCAGTGGGCTCAGCAGCACGCGCTGCTGGGCGGCAGCCAGGGCCTGGCCGTCGGCTTCGAGGGCGGCGGCGTGGACGCTGTAGGTGCGCACCTGCTGCTCTGCCGGCAGCTCGCCGACGTGCTGCAGGTTGGGGTTGGCCAGGGCGGTGAGGGCGGCCTTGGGCTGGTTGCGGCTCATTGCCAGCTCGGCGCCGAGGGTGGCGGCGAAGATCTGCTGGGCCGGCTTGAGCGTGTCCATCGGCACCTGCTCGAGAATGCGTGCGGCGCGCGGGAAGTCCTTCTGCTTGTAGGCCAGGTCGGCGGCGCTCAGGCGCAGCAGCGCGGCGTCTTGCGCAGACTTGCTGGTGGCCGCTTTCTCGAGCAGCTGCTCGATGCTGGCGTCCGGGGTGCGCGGCAGTTCGCCCAGGCTGGATGAGGGCGAGCTGGCGCAGGCTGCCAGCAGGGCAGCTAAGCAGAAGGCTGTGAACAGCCGCAGGCAAGCGATCATGTAAAGGTCCTGTTACTCGATCAAATTGGCCGACGATTGTACCCAAGCGGCAGCCCGGGCGCGATGTTGCTGATGTCGGAACCTTCACTATAGGTGCCCGGCAAAGGCTTGCAGGTGAAGTTCTTTGCGCCCTGTTACCGGTGCTCGGGCTACAATGGCGCCTTTGATCCGAAAGACAGGGTGCGTGCAGTGACTGATGTGGCAGGGGCTTCGAAATCCACCGTGGGGACGCTTTATGTGGTCGCTACCCCCATCGGCAACCTTGACGACATGAGCGCCAGGGCGCTGAAAGTGCTGGCCGATGTCGCCCTGATCGCCGCCGAGGACACCCGGCATTCGATCCGCCTGATGCAGCATTTCGGCATCGATACGCCACTGGCCGCCTGCCATGAGCACAACGAGCGCGACGAAGGCGGCCGCTTCATCACCAAGCTGCTGGCGGGCGAGGACGTGGCGCTGGTCTCCGATGCCGGCACGCCGCTGATTTCCGACCCTGGCTACCACCTGGTGCGTCAGGCCCGGGCCGCCGGGGTCAACGTGGTGCCGGTGCCCGGCGCCTGCGCGCTGATCGCCGCGCTGTCGGCAGCCGGCCTGCCATCCGACCGTTTCATCTTCGAAGGCTTCCTGCCGGCCAAGGCTGCCGGCCGTCGGGCGCGCCTGGAGCAGGTCAAGGAAGAGCCGCGCACGCTGATCTTCTACGAGGCGCCGCACCGCATCCTGGAGTGCCTGGAAGACATGGAGCTGGTGTTTGGCGCCGAGCGCCCGGCCTTGCTCGCCCGCGAGCTGACCAAGACCTTCGAGACTCTCAAGGGCCTGCCGCTTGGCGAGCTGCGTGCGTTCGTGGCCGGCGACAGCAACCAGCAGCGCGGCGAGTGCGTGGTGCTGGTCGGTGGCTGGAGCGAGCCGCAAGGCGAGGAGGCGATCAGCGCCGAAGCGCAGCGCGTGCTCGACCTGCTGCTGGCGGAGCTGCCGCTCAAGCGGGCAGCTGCACTGGCGGCGGAAATCACCGGGGTGCGCAAGAACCTGTTGTACCAGGTAGCCCTGGAAAAACAGAAAGCCCAGTGATGGCGAATTAGTCATAAATGACGGTATCGCTTGTTCTTGCGCGCGCGTGCCGTTAACCTTGGCGGCGGAGAGTCGATCGGACAGTCGCTGCCGTCTTTTGTTCCGCAAAAGATGGGGGAGGAAAGTCCGGGCTCCATAGGGCAGAGTGCCAGGTAACGCCTGGGAGGCGCGAGCCTACGGAAAGTGCCACAGAAAACAACCGCCTAAGCACTTCGGTGCCGGTAAGGGTGAAAAGGTGCGGTAAGAGCGCACCGCACGGCTGGCAACAGTCCGTGGCTAGGTAAACCCCACTCGGAGCAAGACCAAATAGGGTTCCATCAGGCGTGGCCCGCGTCGGAACCGGGTAGGTTGCTAGAGGCGTCCAGTGATGGCCGTCGTAGAGGAATGACTGTCCTCGACAAAACCCGGCTTACAGATCGACTCTCCACCCCCTTCCCCCTCCTGCTTGATTCGATAGCAGATGCCCGTTGGTAATACCAAAAAGATCTTACTCTTAATAAATCACTTTAACTTCGAACTGCATTCGTTTGAGTGGGTTTGATTTTTCTCGCGTTTTTCTCATTCCGGTAATGCTTCCCCCTTCCTTTGTTGCGCTAAATCTCGGTCCTGTAAGGGTTTTCCTTATGAACGTGCCTTGACGGTGCAGCGGGCGGATTCCTATAGTGTGCGCAAGTGGCAGAAAGTGGGATGAAGTGGGTTTTCTGGCACAAAAAAGCTAACATTGTGGGGAATCGCAGCCGTGTTCCGCGGAGCCAACGCCGTCAGCCTCGATGCCAAGGGCCGTCTCGCCATGCCGAGCCGGTACCGTGACGAGCTCGATTCGCGTTGCCAGGGTCAGCTCATCGTGACCATCGACGCCGTGGACCCCTGCTTGTGTGTTTATCCCCTCGACGAGTGGGAACAGATTGAAGCCAAGTTGCGCGCCTTGCCGTCGTTACGTGAGGAAAACCGCCGCCTGCAGCGCTTGCTGATCGGCAATGCGGTTGACCTCGAACTCGACGGCAGTGGGCGTTTCCTGGTTCCGCCCCGCCTGCGTGAGTACGCCAAGCTGGACAAGAAGGCGATGCTGGTGGGGCAGTTGAACAAATTCCAGCTGTGGGATGAGGATGCCTGGAACGCGGTTTCGGCAGCCGACCTCGCAGCTATCCAACAACCGGGCGCCATGCCCGACGATTTGCGTGACCTGATCCTGTGACCATAGATAGCGGCTTCAACCACATCACCGTCCTGCTCGACGAAGCTGTCGAGGCATTGGCCCTGCGCGCCGACGGTTGCTATCTGGACGGCACCTTCGGGCGTGGCGGCCATAGCCGCCTGATCCTCAGCAAACTGGGGCCGCAGGGGCGGCTGCTGGGGTTCGACAAGGATCCTCAGGCGATTGCCACCGGGCAAGCGCTGGCGGCCGAAGACGGCCGCTTTGTCATTGTGCAGCGCAGCTTTGCCGAGCTGGGTGCGGAAGTGGCCGAGCGCGGCCTGGCCGGCAAGGTCAGCGGCATCCTGCTCGACCTGGGCGTGTCTTCGCCGCAGCTGGACGACCCTGAGCGCGGTTTCAGCTTCCTCAATGATGGCCCGCTGGACATGCGCATGAACCCGGACCAGGGCATCAGCGCCGCCGAGTTCATTGCCAGCGCGCCGGTCGAGGAAATCGCCCGCGTGTTCAAGGAATACGGCGAAGAGCGTTTTGCCGGGCGCATGGCCCGCGCCGTGGTCGAGCGCCGCGAGAAGCAGCCCTTCACCCGTACCGCCGACCTGGCCGAAGTGCTCAAGGTCGCCAACCCGGCCTGGGAAAAGGGCAAGAACCCGGCGACCCGTGCCTTCCAGGGGCTGCGCATCCACGTCAACAACGAACTGGGCGACCTCGAGGCCGGCCTGGAGGCCGCGCTCGATGCCCTTGAAGTGGGTGGTCGCCTGGCGGTGATCAGCTTCCACTCGCTGGAAGACCGCATCGTCAAGCTGTTCATGCGCAAGCTGGTCAAGGGTGAGGCCGACAACCTGCCGCGCAACCTGCCGGTGCAGCACAAGGCTTTCGAGCCGAAAATCAAGCTCATCGGCAAGGCCCAGTTCGCCTCCGAAGCCGAGCTCAAGGCCAACCCGCGGTCGCGCAGCGCCGTGATGCGGGTGGCGGAGAAGCTTAGGTGAGCCGGCTATTTGCCAAGCCACTGCCAGGCGGGAGCTTCCTGATGCTCCTGCTGTTCATCGGCGTGCTCGTTTCGGCGATCGCGGTGTCCTACAGCGCGCACTGGAATCGCCAGTTGCTCAATACCTTGTACGGTGAGCTGAACGAGCGCGACAAGGCCCAGGCCGAGTGGGGCCGGCTGATTCTCGAACAGAGCACCTGGACGGCCTCCAGCCGCATCGAGAACCTGGCTGCCGAGCAGCTCAAGATGCGCGTGCCTGCAGCCGACGAAGTGCGGATGGTGGCGCCATGATGAAGCTCGAAGGCGCACTCTACCCCTGGCGCTTCCGGGTCGTGGTCGGTTTGCTGGCGCTGATGGTCGGCGCCATCTGCTGGCGCATCATCGACCTGCAGGTGGTCGACCGTGACTTCCTCAAGGGTCAGGGCGACGCCCGCAGCCTGCGGCATATCCCGATTCCTGCGCACCGCGGGCTGATCACCGACCGCAACGGCGAGCCGCTGGCCGTCAGTACCCCGGTCACCACCCTGTGGGCCAACCCCAAGGAAATGCAGGTCGCCAAGGACCGCTGGCCACAGCTGGCCGCCGCCCTCGGGCAGAACGCCCAGCAGCTGACCGAGCGCCTGACCGCGCAGGCCAACAAGGAATTCATCTACCTGGTCCGCGGCCTGACCCCGGAGCAGGGCCAGCACGTGCTCGACCTGAAAGTGCCGGGCGTGTACGGGCTGGAAGAATTCCGCCGCTTCTACCCGGCCGGTGACGTCACCGCGCACATGGTCGGCTTCACCGACCTCGACGACCACGGCCGCGAAGGGGTGGAGCTGGCCTACGACGAGTGGCTCGCCGGGGTGCCCGGCAAGCGGCAGGTGATCAAGGACCGGCGTGGCCGGCTGATCAAGGACATCCAGGTGACCAAGAACGCCAAGGCCGGCAAGACCTTGGCGTTGTCGATCGACCTGCGCCTGCAATACCTGGCCACCCGCGAACTGCGCAACGCCATCGCCGAGCAGGACGCCAAGGCCGGCAGCCTGGTGATCATGGACGTCAAGACCGGTGAGGTCCTGGCCATGGTCAACCAGCCGACCTACAACCCCAACAACCGCCGCAGCATGTTCCCGGCCGCCATGCGCAACCGGGCGATCATCGACGTGTTCGAGCCAGGCTCCACGGTCAAGCCGATCTCCATGAGCGCGGCGCTGCAGAGCGGCCGCTGGAAGCCGTCCGACAAGGTCGAGGTGTACCCGGGCAGCCTGCAGATCGGCCGCTACACCATCAAGGACGTGTCCAAGAGCGAGGGCCCGATCCTCGACCTGACCGGCATCCTGATCAACTCTTCCAACGTCGGCATGAGCAAGATCGCCTTCGACATCGGCGGCGAGGCCATCTACCGGGTGATGTCCCAGGTCGGCCTGGGCCAGTACACCGGCCTCGGCTTCCCGGGCGAGCGCGTCGGCAACCTGCCCAACCACCGCGAGTGGCGCAAGGCCGAGACCGCGACCCTGTCCTACGGCTACGGCGTATCGGTCACCGCCTTGCAACTGGTGCATGCCTACGCGGCGCTGGCCAACGACGGCAAGATGGTGCCGCTGTCGATCCTCAAGGTCGACAAGGCGCCGGAAGCCGTGCAGGCGATCCCCAAGGAAACCGCCGAAACCGTCCAGGGCATGCTGCAGCAGGTGATCGAAGCACCGCGCGGCGTGTTCCGTGCCCAGGTGCCGTTCTATCACGTGGCCGGCAAGTCCGGTACCGCGCGCAAGGCCACCGTCGGCTCCAAGGGCTACACCGAAAACGCCTACCGCTCGCTGTTCGCCGGTTTCGGCCCGATGAGCGACCCGCGCTACGCCATCGTCGTGGTCATCGACGAACCGGGCAAGGGCGGTTACTTCGGTGGCCTGGTCTCGGCGCCGGTGTTCAGCAAGGTCATGTCCGGCACCCTGCGCCTGATGAACGTGCCGCCAGACAACCTGCCGCCGCCGACCGATCCGCAGCAGGCCAGTACAGTACCCGCCAAGGGAGGGCGTGGATGATGACGATGCCATTGAGCAAGCTGTTCGCCAACGCCAGCCGGGATCCGTTGATCCGTGAGCTCACCCTGGACAGCCGTCAGGTGCGCCAGGGCGACCTGTTCCTGGCCGTGCCCGGCGCCAAGGTCGACGGCCGCGAGCACATCGCCGATGCCCTGGCGCGCGGTGCCGCTGCCGTGGCCTACGAAGAGCAGGGCGCCAACGTGCTGCCGCTCACCGACGTGCCGCTGATCCCGGTCAAGGGCCTGATCGGCCAGCTGTCGCAGATTGCCGGGCGCTTCTATGGCGAGCCGAGCCGTCAGTTGAACCTGATTGGCGTCACCGGCACCAACGGCAAGACCAGCGTCACCCAGCTGGTGGCCCAGGCACTCGATGTGCTGGGCCAGCGTTGCGGCCTGATCGGCACCCTGGGCACCGGCTTCTACGGTGAGTTGCAGAGCGGCCGCCTGACCACGCCCGACCCGATCGCCGTGCAGGCGACCCTCAACGACCTGAAGAAGGGCGGCGCCAGGGCCGTGGCCATGGAGGTCTCCTCCCACGCCCTGGAGCAGGGCCGTGTCGCCGCGCTGGAATTCGACATCGCGGTGATGACCAACCTGTCCCGCGACCACCTCGACTACCACGGCAGCATGGAGGCCTACGAGGCCGCCAAGGCCAAGCTGTTCGCCTGGCCGAGCCTGCGCTGCCAGGTGGTCAACCTGGACGATGCGTTCGGTCGCCGCCTGGCCGACGATTTTGCCCACCGTCCGGTTGCCGATCATATCGAGACCCGGCTGCTCAGCTATAGCCTGGAAAACCCGGACGCCTCGCTGTTCTGCCGCGAAGCCCGTTTCGATGACGATGGCGTGCGTGCCATCCTCGTGACCGCCCAGGGTGAGCGCACCCTGCGTAGCCAACTGCTCGGCCGCTTCAACCTGAGCAACATGCTCGCTGCCGTGGCCACGCTGCTGGCGCTGGATTACTCGCTGGACGAGATCCTCAGGATCACCCCGCAACTGCAGGGGCCGGTCGGTCGCATGCAGCGCCTGGGTGGCGGTGACAAGCCGCTGGTGGTGGTCGACTACGCGCACACCCCGGACGCTCTGGAAAAAGTCCTCGAGGCTCTGCGCCCGCACGCCCACGGCCGGCTGCTGTGCCTGTTCGGCTGCGGCGGCGACCGTGATCGCGGCAAGCGCCCGTTGATGGCCGAAGTGGCCGAGCGCCTGGCCGACCGCGTGCTGGTCACCGACGACAACCCACGCACTGAAGACCCGGCGGGTATCTTCGCCGACATTCGCCCAGGTTTCGCCAAGCCCGCCGACGTCGAGTTCGTCGCCGGCCGTGGCCAGGCCATCGCCC
Organism: Pseudomonas sp. NPDC089401; assembly: GCF_044749485.1. Classification (NCBI taxonomy): domain Bacteria; kingdom Pseudomonadati; phylum Pseudomonadota; class Gammaproteobacteria; order Pseudomonadales; family Pseudomonadaceae; genus Pseudomonas; species Pseudomonas sp. NPDC089401. The sequence goes on from NZ_JBIVIA010000010.1 coordinate 45,363, forward strand.
ACCTGATCGCCACCGCCGCCGCCAATGACGTGATCGTCCTGGCCGGCAAGGGGCACGAGGATTACCAGGAGATCCATGGCGAGCGCCATGCCTTCTCCGACCTGATCGAAGCCGACAAGGCACTTGCAGCCTGGGAGGCTCCACATGCTTAAGCCCATGACCCTCAGCCAGCTGACCACGGCACTGAATGCGCGCCTGGTCAGTGCCGACGCCAGCTTCGCCGGGGTCAGCATCGACAGCCGCAGCGTCGGCGCCGGCCAACTGTTCGTCGCCCTGACCGGGCCGCGCTTCGACGGCCACGACTACCTGGCCGACGTCAAGGCCAAGGGCGCCGTCGCGGCATTGGTCGAGCGTGAAATCAGCGATGTCGACCTGCCGCAGCTGCTGGTCGCCGATTGCCGTGTCGCGCTCGGCCAGCTCGGGGCCTTGAACCGCGCCGCGTTCGACAAGCCGGTGGTGGCCATTACCGGCTCCAGCGGCAAGACCACGGTCAAGGAGATGCTTGCCAGCATCCTGCGTACCCGTGGCCTGGTGCACGCCACCCGCGGCAACCTGAACAACGACCTCGGCGCGCCGCTGACCCTGCTGGAAATCGCCCCGGAGCACAGCGCCGCGGTGATCGAGCTGGGCGCCTCGCGCATTGGCGAGATCCGCTACACCGTGGGCCTGACCCGGCCGCAGGTGGTGATCATCAACAACGCCGGTACCGCCCACGTCGGCGAGTTCGGCGGCCCGGAGAAGATCGTCGAAGCCAAGGGCGAAATCCTCGAAGGCCTGGGCGAGGGCGGCACGGCCATCCTCAACCTGGACGACAAGGCGTTCGCTACCTGGAAGGCGCGCGCCGGCCAGCACAAGGTCATCAGTTTCGCCCGCACCGATGCCCGCGCCGACTTCCATGCCACCGACATCGACCGCGATGCCCGTGGTTGCCCGTCGTTCACCTTGCATGGCGCCGGTGAGTCGGTGGCCGTGCAACTGAATGTGCTCGGCGAGCACAACGTCAGCAACGCCCTGGCCGCTGCCGCCGCCGCCCACGCCGTTGGTCTGAGCCTGAGCGGCATCGCCGCCGGCTTGAACGCAGTGCAGCCGGTCAAGGGCCGCACTGTGGCACAGATCGCCGGCAACGGCGTGCGCGTGATCGACGACAGCTACAACGCAAATCCCACCTCGATGTGCGCGGCCATTGATATACTCCGCGGCTTTTCCGGGCGCACCGTTCTGGTGCTGGGGGATATCGGCGAGCTGGGCCAATGGGCGGAAGAAGGTCACCGTCAGGTGGGCGAGTACGCGCATGGCAAGGTCGACGCCCTGTATGCAGTGGGTTCCAACATGATTCACGCGGTCACGGCGTTCGGCGCCAATGGCCGTCATTTCGCCACCCAGGCTGAGCTGATCGACGCCGTTCGTGCCGAGACAGCCAGCGACACCACCATATTGATCAAGGGCTCGCGCAGCGCTGCGATGGAAAACGTCGTGGCCGCACTGTGCGGTGCCAGCGGGGAGAAACATTAATGCTGCTGCTGTTGGCCGAGTATCTGCAACAGTTCCACAAAGGCTTCGGGGTCTTCCAGTACCTGTCCCTGCGCGGGATCCTGGGTGTGCTGACCGCGTTGTCGCTGGCACTGTGGCTGGGGCCGTGGATGATCCGTACCCTGCAGATCCGCCAGATCGGTCAGGCCGTCCGTAACGACGGCCCGCAATCGCACCTGTCCAAGTCCGGCACCCCGACCATGGGGGGCGCGCTGATCCTGTCCGCCATCGCCATCAGCACCCTGCTGTGGGCCGACCTGTCCAACCGCTACGTGTGGACCGTGCTGATCGTCACCCTGCTGTTCGGGGCCATCGGCTGGGTCGACGACTACCGCAAGGTCATCGAGAAGAACTCCCGCGGGCTGCCGAGCCGCTGGAAGTACTTCTGGCAGTCGGTGTTCGGCCTGGGTGCTGCGCTGTTCCTGTTCAAGACCGCACCGACCAGCGTCGAGACCACGCTGATCGTGCCTTTCCTCAAGGATGTCACCATTCCGCTGGGGGTCGGTTTCGTTGTCCTGACCTACTTCGTCATCGTCGGCTCGAGCAACGCGGTCAACCTGACCGACGGACTCGACGGCCTGGCGATCATGCCGACGGTGATGGTCGGCGGTGCCCTGGGCATCTTCTGCTACCTGTCGGGCAACGTGAAATTCGCCGACTACCTGCTGATCCCTTATGTGCCGGGCTCGGGCGAGCTGATCGTGTTCTGCGGCGCGCTGATCGGCGCGGGCCTGGGCTTCCTGTGGTTCAACACCTACCCGGCACAGGTGTTCATGGGGGACGTCGGCGCGCTGGCGCTGGGCGCGGCCCTGGGCACCATCGCGGTGATCGTTCGCCAGGAAATCGTGCTGTTCATCATGGGTGGCATCTTCGTCGTCGAAACCCTGTCGGTGGTGATCCAGGTCGCCTCCTTCAAGCTTACCGGCAAGCGCGTGTTCCGCATGGCGCCGATCCACCACCACTTTGAACTCAAGGGCTGGCCCGAGCCGCGCGTGATCGTCCGCTTCTGGATCATCACCGTGATCCTCGTGCTGATCGGCCTTGCCACCCTGAAACTGAGGTAGATGAGCGTGTCCCTGATCGCTTCCGACCAATTCCGCATCGTTGTCGGCCTCGGCAAGAGCGGCATGTCCCTGGTTCGCTTCCTGGCGAGCCGGGGCATTGCCTTTGCGGTCGCCGACACCCGCGAGCAACCGCCGGAACTGGACACCCTGCGCCGTGATTACCCGCAGGTGGAAGTGCGCTGTGGTGAACTGGACGTGGACTTCCTGTGCCGCGCCAACGAGCTGTACGTGAGCCCCGGCCTGGCCCTGGCCACCCCGGCCCTGCAGCAGGCGGCTGCGCGTGGCGTGCAGCTGTCCGGCGACATCGAACTGTTCGCCCGTCACGCCAAGGCGCCGATCGTGGCGATCAGTGGCTCCAATGCCAAGAGCACCGTCACCACCCTGGTTGGCGACATGGCCGCCAAGGCCGGCAAGCGCGTGGCCGTGGGCGGCAACCTGGGCACCCCGGCGCTCGACCTGCTGAGCGATGACGTCGAGCTGTACGTGCTGGAACTCTCGAGCTTCCAGCTGGAAACCACCGACCAGCTCAACGCCGAAGTGGCCACCGTGCTGAACATCAGCGAAGACCACATGGACCGCTACAGCGGCCTGCCGGCCTACCACCTGGCCAAGCACCGGATCTTCCGCGGTGCCCGCCAGGTCGTGGTCAACCGCCAGGACGCCCTGAGCCGGCCGCTGCCGGTGGAAGGCCGCCCGTGCTTCACCTTCGGCCTCAACCAGCCGGACTTCAAGGCCTTTGGCCTGCGTGAAGTCGACGGCGAGAAGTACCTGGCCTACGAATTCCAGACGCTGATGCCGGTGCGCGAGCTGAAGATCCGCGGTGCCCACAACCAGAGCAATGCCCTGGCGGCGCTGGCCCTGGGCCATGCCGCCGGCCTGCCGTTCGAGCCGATGCTCGAAGCCCTGCGCGAATTCGCAGGCCTGGCCCACCGTTGCCAGTGGGTACGCGAGCGCAACGCGGTGAACTGGTACGACGATTCCAAGGCCACCAATGTCGGTGCGGCCCTGGCGGCCATCGAAGGCCTGGGCGCCGACATCGAAGGCAAGCTGGTGCTGATCGCCGGTGGCGACGGCAAGGGCGCCGACTTCGCCGCCCTGCGCGAGCCGGTCCGGCGCTTCTGCCGCGCCGTGGTGCTGCTGGGCCGCGATGCCGAGCGCCTGGCCGAGGCCCTGGGCGACGGCGTGCCGCAGGTCAGGGTCAGCACCCTGGACGAAGCCGTACAGCAGTGCGCCGAGCTGGCCCAGCCTGGTGACGCCGTGCTGCTGTCGCCGGCCTGCGCCAGCCTCGACATGTTCAAGAACTTCGAAGAACGCGGGCGCCTGTTCGCCCAGGCGGCAGGAGGGCTGGCATGATCTTCGGCATCCTCAAGCCCTATCCGTCGCCGCTGATCAGCGGCCGTGGCATCGACCTCGACTTCCCGCTGCTGGCCGGTTGCCTGGCGCTGCTCGGCCTGGGCCTGGTGATGATCACCTCGGCCTCCTCGGAAGTGGCCGCGGTGCAGTCCGGCAACCCGCTGTACCACATGTTCCGCCACCTGGTGTACGTGTTCCTCGGCCTGGTCGCCTGCGGCGCGACCATGCTGGTGCCGATCGCCACCTGGCAGCGCATGGGCTTCATGATGCTGATCGGCGCCTTCGGCCTGCTGGTCATGGTGCTGGTCCCGGGCATTGGCCGAGAGGTCAACGGCTCGATGCGCTGGATCGGCTTCAGCTTCTTCAACGTGCAGCCTTCGGAGATCGCCAAGGTCTTCGTGGTCATCTACCTGGCCGGCTACCTGGTACGCCGGCAGACCGAGGTGCGCGAAACCTGGATGGGCTTCTTCAAGCCGTTCATCGTGCTACTGCCGATGGCCGCCCTGTTGCTGATGGAACCGGACTTCGGCGCCACCGTGGTGATGATGGGTGCCGCTGCCGCCATGCTGTTCCTCGGCGGGGTGGGGTTGTTCCGCTTCAGCCTGATGGTGGTGCTGGCGGTGGTCGCGGTGTTCGTGCTGGTGCAGGCGCAGCCGTACCGGATGGCGCGCCTGATCACCTTTACCGACCCCTGGTCCGACCAGTTCGGCTCCGGCTACCAGCTGACCCAGGCGCTGATCGCCTTCGGCCGTGGCGAGTGGCTGGGCGTGGGCCTGGGCAACAGCGTGCAGAAGCAGTTCTACCTGCCCGAAGCGCACACCGACTTCGTGTTCTCGGTTTTGGCCGAAGAACTGGGCGTGGTCGGCTCGCTGGTGACCATTGCGCTGTTCGTCTTCGTCACCATCCGCGCCCTGTACATCGGCCTGTGGGCCGAAAAGGCCAAGCAGTTCTTCGCCGCCTACATGGCGTTCGGCCTGTCGTTCCTGTGGATCGGCCAGTTCCTGATCAACATCGGGGTAAACGTCGGCCTGCTGCCGACCAAGGGCCTGACCCTGCCATTCCTCAGCTACGGCGGTTCATCGCTGGTGATCTGCTGTGCCTGCGTGGGGTTGTTGCTGCGCATCGAGTGGGAGAGCCGCACGCACCTGGGCAGCGAGGAACACGAATTCAACGAGAGCGATTTTGCCGAGGAGACCAGTCATGGCCGCTGACGGCAAGAACGTACTGATCATGGCCGGTGGCACCGGGGGCCATGTGTTCCCAGCCCTGGCCTGCGCCCGTGAATTCCAGGCGCGCGGTTACACCGTGCACTGGCTGGGCACCCCGCGTGGCATCGAGAACGAACTGGTGCCGCAAGCCGGCCTGGCGCTGCACCTGATCCAGGTCAGCGGCCTGCGCGGCAAGGGCAAGCTGTCGCTGCTCAAGGCGCCGTTCACCCTGGTCAAGGCCGTGCTCCAGGCCCGTCGCATCGTGCGTGAGCTGAAGCCGGTCTGCGTGGTCGGCTTCGGCGGCTATGTGACCGGCCCGGGCGGCGTCGCCGCGCGCCTGTGCGGCGTACCGCTGGTGATCCACGAGCAGAATGCCCGGGCCGGCACCACCAACCGCCTGCTGCTGCCACTGGCCGCACGCGTCTGCGAGGCCTTCCCGGCAACCTTCGCCGCCAGCGACAAGCTGCGCACCACCGGTAACCCGGTGCGCCCGGAACTGTTCATGGACGCCGCGCGCGCCCCCCTTGCCGAGCGCCGCGCGCGCCTGCTGGTCATGGGCGGCAGCCTGGGTGCGGAACCATTGAACAAATTGTTGCCTAAGGCCCTGTCCGAAGTACCGGCAGACCTGCGCCCAGAGGTGTTCCACCAGGCTGGGAAGCACCACGGGCCAGCCACCGCCGAGCGCTACCGCGAGGCCGGTGTCGAGGCCCAGGTCGAACCGTTCATCAAGGACATGGCCCATGCCTATGGCTGGGCCGATATCGTGGTCTGCCGGGCCGGTGCCCTGACCGTCAGCGAACTCGCGGCGGCGGGCCTGCCTTCGATGCTGGTGCCCTTGCCCCACGCGATCGACGACCACCAGACCCACAACGCCCATTATCTGGCCCGGGAAGGCGCTGCCTTCCTCATGCCACAAGCGACAACTGGCGCAGCGCAGCTCGCTGAACGCCTGAACGAGGTGCTGATGCAACCCGAGAAACTCAACACCATGGCTGGCACCGCACGGCGCCTGGCCAAACCTGCCGCAACCAGCACCGTGGTGGATATCTGCCTGGAGGTGGCCCATGGTTGAAAGCCAGAAAGCCATGCCCCATCCGAAGATGGGCCGCATCAACCGCATCCACTTCGTCGGTATCGGCGGCGTGGGCATGTGCGGTATCGCCGAAGTGCTGCTGAACCTGGGTTACCAGGTGTCCGGTTCCGACCTCAAGGCGTCGCCGGTCACCGAGCGCCTGGAGTCGTTCGGCGCCGAGATCTTCGTTGGCCACCGTGCCGAGAACGCTGCCAATGCCGACGTGCTGGTGGTGTCCAGCGCCATCAACCCGGCCAACCCGGAAGTCGCCACCGCCCTGGAACGTCGTATCCCGGTGGTGCCGCGTGCCGAGATGCTCGCCGAGCTGATGCGCTATCGCCACGGCGTGGCGGTGGCCGGTACCCATGGCAAGACCACCACCACCAGCCTGCTGGCCTCGGTGTTCGCTGCCGGCGGCCTGGACCCGACCTTCGTCATCGGCGGCCGCCTGACCGCGGCCGGCACCAATGCGCAGCTGGGTACCAGCCGCTACCTGATCGCCGAAGCCGACGAAAGCGATGCCAGCTTCCTGCACCTGCAGCCGATGGTCGCCGTGGTCACCAACATCGATGCCGACCACATGGCAACCTACGAGGGTGACTTCAACAAGCTGAAGAAGACCTTCGTCGAGTTCCTGCACAACCTGCCGTTCTACGGCCTGGCCGTGATGTGCCTGGACGACCCGGTGGTGCGCGAGATCCTGCCGCAGGTCAAGCGCCCGACCGTCACCTATGGCTTCAGCGAAGAGGCCGACATCCGCGCCATCAACGTGCGCCAGCAGGGCATGCAGACCCACTTCACCGTGCTGCGCCGCGACCGCGAGCCGCTGGAAGTCTCGGTCAACATGCCGGGCAACCACAACGTGCTCAACGCCCTGGCCACCATCGCCATCGCCACCGACGAAGGCATCAGCGACGAGGCCATCATCCAGGGCCTGTCCGGCTTCCAGGGTGTCGGCCGGCGCTTCCAGGTATACGGCGAACTGCCGGTCGAAGGCGGCAGCGTGATGCTGGTCGACGACTACGGCCACCACCCGACCGAAGTGGCCGCGGTGATCAAGGCCGTGCGCGGTGGCTGGCCAAGCCGTCGCCTGGTGATCGTCTACCAGCCACACCGTTACAGCCGCACCCGCGACCTGTACGACGACTTCGTGCAAGTGCTCGGCGATGCCAACGTGCTGCTGCTGATGGAGGTCTACCCGGCCGGCGAAGAGCCGATCCCCGGTGCCGACAGCCGCCAGCTGTGCCACAGCATCCGCCAGCGCGGCAAGCTGGACCCGATCTACATCGAACGCGGCGCCGAGCTGGCGCCGTTGGTCCAGCCGCTGCTGCGCGCCGGCGACATCCTGATCTGCCAGGGTGCCGGTGACGTCGGCGGCCTGGCTCCGCAACTGATGAAAAGCCCGCTGTTCGCAGGCGCCAAGCAGGAGAAGTCGAAATGACCAGCGCCTACGCAACCTTGCATTCGACCCTGGACGTCAAGGCGTTCGGCCGCGTCGCCGTGCTCTACGGCGGCAAGAGCGCCGAGCGCGAAGTGTCGCTCAAGTCAGGTGCCGCGGTGCTCGACGCACTGACCAGCGCCGGCGTCGACGTGGTCGGCATCGACGTCGGTGACGACCTGTTGGCACGCCTGCAGGGCGAGAAGATCGACCGCGCCTTCATCATTCTCCACGGCCGTGGCGGTGAAGACGGCAGCATGCAGGGCCTGCTGGAGTGCCTGGGCATCCCTTACACCGGCAGCGGCATCCTTGCCTCGGCGCTGGCCATGGACAAGCTGCGCACCAAGCAGGTGTGGCAGAGCCTGGGTATTCCGACCCCGCGCCACGCGGTGCTGGCCAGCGAACAGGATTGTGTTGCAGCGAGTACGGAACTGGGCTTCCCGCTGATCGTCAAACCTGCCCATGAAGGCTCTAGCATCGGCATGGCCAAGGTGAACAGCGAGCAGGAACTGATCGCTGCCTGGCAAGACGCCGCCCATTACGATTCGCAGGTTCTGGTCGAGCAATGGATTCACGGCCCGGAGTTCACCATCGCCGTGCTGCGGGGCCAGGTGCTGCCGCCGATCGCGTTGGGCACCCCGCACGTGTTCTACGACTACGACGCCAAGTACATCGCCAATGACACCCAGTACCGCATCCCGTGCGGCCTGGACAGTGCCAAGGAACAGGAACTGATCGACCTGACCGCGCGCGCCTGCGATGCCATCGGCATCGAAGGCTGGGGCCGGCTGGACGTGATGCAGGACGAGCAGGGCCGGTTCTGGCTGCTCGAAGTCAACACCGCACCGGGCATGACCGACCATAGCCTGGTGCCCATGGCGGCCCGCGCGGCCGGCCTGGACTTCCAGCAACTGGTGCTGGCGATCCTGGCCGACAGCGTGGCGACGCGAGGTTAACCATCATGCAAGGCGCAATGATACGTCAGCAGCAACCCGTTACCGGCCGTAGCAAGCCGGTGCCGCGCGGTGCCAGCCGACTGGTGGCCGACGAGCCCGTATCGGCGCGCCTGCCGCGGCCAAGCCTGGGCGGCCTCAAGCGCCTGCTGTGGCCGATCGTGCTGGTGGCTGCAGGCTTTGGCGCCTATGAAGGCGCCATCCGCCTCATGCCTTACGCCGATCGGCCGATCACCAAGATCGACGTGCAGGGCGACCTCAGCTACATCAGCCAGCAGTCGGTGCAGCAGCGCATCGCGCCGTACGTGGCGGCGAGCTTCTTCAGCGTCGACCTCACGGCGATGCGTGCGGAGCTCGAGCAGATGCCCTGGATCGCCCACGCCGAAGTGCGCCGGGTGTGGCCCGACGAGGTGGTGATCCGCCTGGAAGAGCAGCTGCCGGTGGCCCGCTGGGGCGACGAGGCGCTGCTCAACAACCAGGGCCAGGCCTTTACCCCGCGCGAGCTGGCCAACTACGAGCACCTGCCGCAGCTGGCCGGGCCGCAGCGCGCACAGCAACAAGTCATGCAGCAGTACCAGGTATTGAGCCAGATGCTGCGCCCCCTGGGCTTTTCCATCGCGCGCCTCGAGCTGCGCGAACGTGGCAGCTGGTTCCTGACCACCGGTGCGAGCAGCGCCGGGCCGGGCATCGAGCTGCTGCTGGGGCGCGACCATCTGGTGGAGAAGATGCGCCGTTTCATTGCCATTTACGACAAGACGCTCAAAGAGCAGATCACCAACATCGCCCGCATTGATCTGCGTTATTCCAACGGACTTGCCGTTGGTTGGCGGGAACCGAACGCACCGACGACGGCCAAACCCGCCGTTGCGAAGAATTAGAGAGAGGCAGGACCATGGCAAACGCGCATAGCGGCAAAATGATCGTCGGGCTGGACATCGGCACCTCCAAGGTGGTGGCGCTGGTGGGTGAAGTGGGCGAAGACGGCACCCTCGAGATCGTCGGTATCGGCACCCACCCGTCCCGCGGCCTGAAAAAAGGCGTGGTGGTGAACATCGAGTCGACCGTGCAGTCGATCCAGCGCGCGGTGGAAGAAGCCCAGCTGATGGCCGGCTGCCGTATCCACTCGGCGTTCGTCGGCGTGGCCGGCAACCACATCCGCAGCCTGAATTCCCACGGCATCGTCGCCATCCGCGACCGTGAAGTCAGCGTGGCCGACCTCGAGCGTGTGCTCGACGCCGCCCAGGCCGTGGCCATCCCGGCCGACCAGCGGGTGCTGCACACCCTGCCGCAGGACTATGTGATCGACAACCAGGAAGGCGTGCGCGAGCCACTGGGCATGTCGGGCGTGCGCCTGGAAGCCAAGGTCCACGTGGTCACCTGCGCGGTCAACGCGGCGCAGAACATCGAGAAGTGCGTGCGCCGCTGCGGCCTGGAAATCGACGACATCATCCTCGAGCAGCTGGCCTCGGCCTACTCGGTGCTGACCGACGACGAGAAAGAGCTGGGCGTGTGCCTGGTGGACATCGGCGGCGGTACCACCGACATCGCCATCTTCACCGAAGGCGCGATCCGCCACACCGCGGTGATCCCGATCGCCGGCGACCAGGTGACCAACGACATCGCCATGGCCCTGCGCACGCCGACCCAGTACGCCGAGGAAATCAAGATCCGCTACGCCTGCGCCCTGGCCAAGCTGGCCGGCGCCGGCGAGACCATCAAGGTGCCGAGCGTGGGCGACCGCCCGCCGCGCGAGCTGTCGCGCCAGGCCCTGGCCGAGGTGGTGGAGCCGCGTTACGACGAGCTCTTCACCCTGATCCAGGCCGAGCTGCGCCGCAGCGGCTACGAGGACCTGGTGCCGGCCGGCATCGTCCTCACCGGCGGCACCGCGAAGATGGAAGGGGCCGTGGAACTGGCCGAGGAAATCTTCCACATGCCGGTACGCCTGGGCGTGCCGCACAGCGTTCGGGGGCTGAGCGACGTGGTGCGCAACCCGATCTATTCCACCGGCGTGGGCTTGCTCACCTACGGCCTGCTCAAGCAGTCCGAGGACCTGATCCTGACCGGTAACAGCAACAGCAGCAGCAACAACAGCTATGGCGATGAACCGAAGGCCCCAGTGCTTGAGCGCTTCAAGCGGTGGGTCCAGGGCAACTTCTAAGTTTCAAAGCAGTAGTGGTAGGCGCGACAACTAGAGAACTGTAAGGAGAGGGAAAATGTTCGAGCTCGTAGACAACGTCCCGCAAAGCCCGGTCATCAAGGTGATCGGTGTCGGCGGTGGCGGCGGCAACGCCGTCAACCACATGGTGAAGAGCAGCATCGAAGGCGTCGAGTTCATCTGCGCCAACACCGATGCCCAGGCGCTGAAAAACATCGGCGCACGCACCATCCTGCAACTGGGTACCGGCGTGACCAAGGGTCTGGGTGCCGGCGCCAATCCGGAAGTCGGCCGTCAGGCCGCGCTGGAAGACCGTGAGCGCATCGCCGAGGTGCTGCAGGGCACCAACATGGTGTTCATCACTACCGGCATGGGTGGTGGTACCGGTACCGGTGCTGCGCCGATCATCGCCGAAGTGGCGAAGGAAATGGGCATTCTCACCGTTGCCGTGGTGACCCGTCCGTTCCCGTTCGAAGGCCGCAAGCGCATGCAGATCGCCGACGAAGGCATCCGCATGTTGGCTGAGAGCGTCGACTCGCTGATCACCATCCCCAACGAGAAGCTGCTGACCATCCTGGGCAAGGATGCCAGCCTGCTGTCCGCCTTCGCCAAGGCCGATGACGTGCTGGCCGGTGCCGTGCGCGGCATCTCCGACATCATCAAGCGTCCGGGCATGATCAACGTCGACTTCGCCGACGTGCGTACCGTGATGGGCGAGATGGGCATGGCGATGATGGGTACCGGTTGCGCCAGCGGCCCGAACCGTGCGCGCGAAGCCACCGAAGCGGCCATTCGCAACCCGCTGCTCGAAGACGTCAACCTGCAGGGCGCCCGCGGCATCCTGGTGAACATCACCGCAGGTCCGGACCTGTCGCTGGGTGAGTACTCCGACGTGGGTAGCATCATCGAAGCCTTCGCCTCCGACCACGCGATGGTCAAGGTCGGCACCGTGATCGACCCGGACATGCGCGACGAACTGCACGTGACCGTGGTTGCCACTGGTCTGGGCGCGCGCATCGAAAAACCGGTCAAGGTGGTCGACAACACCCTGCAGACCGCCCAGCAGGTGTACGAGTCGTCCAACCCGGCACCGGTCCGCCAGGAGCAGCCAGCGGTGAACTACCGTGACCTGGAGCGCCCGACCGTGATGCGCAACCAGGCCCATGCAGGTGCCGCCGCAGCCGCTAAACTCAACCCTCAGGATGACCTGGACTACCTCGACATCCCGGCCTTCCTGCGTCGCCAGGCCGATTGATGGAAGTTATCAGGGGTATAAAGGTGATTGGTGTTCAGCAAAGGCCGGGTCTGTTATCATCCCCAGCCTTTGTTGATACCTGTTCGCAATTTGCGATGAAGCGGCCAATGCCATGATTAGACAACGCACCCTGAAGAATACCATCCGTGCCACCGGCGTCGGCCTGCACTCCGGGGAGAAGGTCTACCTGACCCTCAAGCCTGCGCCTGTCGACACCGGCATCGTCTTCCGTCGCGCCGACCTCGACCCTGTGGTCGAGATCGCGGCGCGCGCCGCCAATGTGGGCGAGACCACCATGTCCACCACGCTGGTCAATGGTGACGTCAAGGTCGATACGGTCGAGCATCTGCTCTCCGCCATGGCGGGCCTGGGCATCGATAACGCCTACGTCGAGCTCTCCGCCTCGGAAGTGCCGATCATGGATGGCAGCGCCGGTCCCTTCGTATTCCTGATTCAGTCTGCCGGCCTGGAAGAACAGGACGCAGCCAAGAAGTTCATCCGCATCCTGCGCGAAGTGACAGTGGTGGAGGGCGACAAGAGCGCCACCTTCCTGCCCTTCGACGGGTTCAAGGTGAGCTTCGAGATCGACTTCGATCACCCGGTCCTCAAGGGCCAGACCCAGAGTGCGGTCGTCGACTTCTCCAGCACCTCGTTCGTCAAGGAAGTCAGCCGCGCCCGCACGTTCGGCTTCATGCGTGACATCGAGTACCTGCGCAAGCACAACCTTGCGCTGGGCGGCAGTGTCGAAAACGCCATCGTGGTCGACGAAACCGGTGTGCTCAACGAAGACGGCCTTCGTTCCGATGACGAATTCGTCAAGCACAAGATCCTCGACGCCATTGGCGACCTCTACCTGCTGGGCAACAGCCTGATCGGCGAGTTCAAGGGCTACAAGTCCGGCCACGCGCTGAACAACCAGCTGCTGCGCAAGCTCATCGCTGAAACCGACGCCTGGGAAGTGGTCACGTTCGAAGATGCCAGCACGGCACCGATCTCGTACATGCGCCCTGTTGCGGCCGTGTAAGTTCGAACACTCTCTAGTTCGTTGATTGAGGCCACCTTCGGGTGGCCTTTTTTATTTCAGCGCTTTTCTTTGTTGGCGTGGCTGGCCAGGCGCTCGAGGGCGGCGCGCAGCTTGGGGTCGGCAATGCCTTCTGCGGAATCGCGGATACTCTCGGCGGCGTTGCTCGACAGCTCGGTGGTGTTGCCGCCGCGCTTGGCCGGCACCAGCGGTGGCTGCACCTTGTACTGGATGCGCTGCAGGTTGCCGAAGGCTTCCAGCGCCTGGAGCTGGCGCTGCAGGCGCTTTTGCTGGTAGCGCAGGCGCGTGGCCCAATGGCCGTCGGTGACCACCAGCAGCAGTGTGCCATCGCGCCACGAGGCGATATGACAATGCTCCCGCGCGGCTGGCTGCAGCTGGCTTTCCAGCAGGCGCTGCAGGTGGGCCAGGCGTTCGGCCTGGTTCAGCAGCAGGCGCAGCGGGCGGTTCTGGCGCAGCAGAGCGGCGGGGGGCTGGGCGGGGGAGGGTTTGAAGGCCATGGTGGTTAGCATGAAGTTACAAGATCGGCAGTCTAACACCTCTGCAGCCTGTGCCGGCCTCTTCGCGGGTAAACCCGCTCCCACAGGATCACCGATCCCTTGAGAACAGCGCTATAGCTGTGGGAACGGGTTCACCCGCGAAGAGGCCGGCACAGGATGTAACTCATTCTCGCTACTGTTTCATCAAGCCTGAGGTTGAACTCAGGGAAAATGCCCCTATCTTAGAAAAGTCCCCGCCCAAAGCGCTGTGCCAGCATCGTGGCAATCCACCACTTTCCTCACCATCGTTTCCGGGTAGAATGCTCGTTCGCATGCGGCCTCAGGGCTGCACGGGCGACTCATGGGGCCGCCCTCCATCCCTACGTGTGGAAGATCCTGCCGATATGTTTGCGCCTTTGTTAAAGAAACTTTTTGGAAGCAAGAATGAGCGTGAAGTCAAACGCATGCTCAAGACGGTTGCTATCGTCAATGCCTTCGAAGAGAAGATGGTGGCCCTCTCCGACGAGCAACTGCGGGGCAAGACCGCAGAGTTCAAGGAGCGCCTGGCCAAAGGCGAGACACTGGACCAGCTGTTGCCCGAAGCCTTCGCCGTGGCCCGCGAGGCCGGCAAGCGCGTCATGGGCATGCGCCACTTCGACGTGCAGCTGATCGGCGGCATGACCCTGCACGAGGGCATGATCGCAGAAATGCGTACCGGTGAAGGCAAGACCTTGGTCGGTACCCTGGCCGTTTACCTGAACGCACTGTCCGGCAAGGGCGTGCACGTGGTCACCGTCAACGACTACCTGGCCCGCCGTGACGCCAACTGGATGCGCCCGCTGTACGAATTCCTCGGCCTGTCCGTGGGCATCGTCTCGGCCTTCCAGCCGCCTGAAGAAAAGCGCGCTGCCTACGCCGCCGACATCACCTACGGCACCAACAACGAGTTCGGTTTCGACTACCTGCGCGACAACATGGCGTTCAGCCAGGAAGAGAAGTTCCAGCGTGAACTCAACTTCTCGGTGATCGACGAAGTCGACTCGATCCTCATCGACGAAGCCCGTACCCCGCTGATCATCTCCGGCCAGGCCGAAGACAGCTCCAAGCTGTACATCGAGATCAACCGCCTGATCCCGCGCCTGACCCAGCACATCGAAGAAGTGGAAGGCCAGGTCACCCAGGAAGGCCACTTCACCATCGACGAGAAGAGCCGCCAGGTCGAGCTCAACGAAGCCGGTCACCAGTACATCGAGGACATGCTCACCCAGGCCGGCCTGCTGGCCGAGGGCGAGAGCCTGTACTCGGCGCACAACCTGGGCCTGCTGACCCACGTCTACGCCGGCCTGCGCGCACACAAGCTGTTCCACCGCAACGTCGAGTACATCGTCCAGGACGGCCAGGTCCTGCTGATCGACGAGCACACCGGCCGCACCATGCCGGGCCGCCGCCTGTCCGAAGGCCTGCACCAGGCCATCGAGGCGAAGGAAAACCTGAACATCCAGGCCGAGAGCCAGACCCTGGCGTCGACCACCTTCCAGAACTACTTCCGCCTGTACACCAAGCTGTCCGGCATGACCGGTACCGCCGACACCGAAGCGTTCGAGTTCCAGTCGATCTACGCCCTCAACGTGATGGTCATCCCGCCGAACAAGCCGCTGGCGCGTAAAGACTTCAACGACCTGGTGTACCTGACCGCCGACGAGAAGTACGCCGCGATCATCGCCGACATCAAGGAAAGCATGACCCAGGGTCGTCCGATCCTGGTGGGCACCGCGACCATCGAAACCTCCGAGCACATGTCGAACCTGCTGAAGAAGGAAGGTATCGACCACAAGGTACTGAACGCCAAGTACCACGAGAAGGAAGCCGAAATCATCGCGCAAGCCGGTGCCCCGGGTGCGCTGACCATCGCCACCAACATGGCCGGCCGTGGTACCGACATCCTTCTGGGCGGCAACTGGGAAGCCGAAGTGGCCGCCCTGGAAAACCCCACCCCCGAGCAGATCGCCCAGATCAAGGCCGACTGGCAGAAGCGTCACCAGCAGGTGATCCAGGCCGGTGGCCTGCACGTGATCGCCTCCGAGCGTCACGAATCGCGCCGTATCGACAACCAGCTGCGTGGCCGTTCCGGCCGTCAGGGCGACCCGGGTTCGAGCCGCTTCTACCTGTCGCTGGAAGACAGCCTGATGCGCATCTTCGCCTCCGACCGGGTGAAGAACTTCATGAAGGCCCTGGGCATGCAGTCCGGCGAAGCCATCGAGCACCGCATGGTCACCAACGCCATCGAGAAGGCCCAGCGGAAGGTCGAAGGCCGCAACTTCGACATCCGCAAGCAACTGCTCGAATACGACGATGTGGCCAACGAACAGCGCAAGGTGATCTACCACATGCGCAACAGCCTGCTGGCGGCCGAGAACATTGGCGACACCATTGCCGAGTTCCGCCAGGAAGTGCTGGACGCCACCATCAGCCAGCACATCCCGCCGCAGTCGCTGCCCGAGCAGTGGGACGTGGCCGGCCTGGAGGCCTCGCTGGCCAGCGATTTCGCCATGAAGCTGCCGATCCAGCAGTGGCTCGACGAGGACGATCACCTCTACGAGGAGACCCTGCGCGAGAAGCTGCTGAGCGAGATCACCACCGCCTACACCGAGAAGGAAGACCAGGCCGGCATCGACGCCCTGCGCACCTTCGAGAAGCAGATCCTGCTGCGCGTGCTGGACGACCTGTGGAAAGACCACCTGTCGACCATGGACCACCTGCGCCACGGTATCCACCTGCGTGGCTACGCGCAGAAGAACCCCAAGCAGGAGTACAAGCGCGAGTCGTTCACCCTGTTCCAGGAGCTGCTCGAGTCGATCAAGCGCGACACCATCCGCGTGCTCTCGCACGTGCAGGTACGCCGCGAAGACCCGGCCGAGGAAGAAGCCCGTCTGCGCCGCGAGGCCGAGGAACTGGCCAGCCGCATGCAGTTCCAGCATGCCGCCGCGCCGGGCCTTGAAAGCGAACAGCTGAGCGAGGAGGGCGCCGAAGTGGCCGTGGCCGCTGCCCCGGTGCGCAACGACCTGAAGCTGGGCCGCAACGAGCCGTGCTGGTGTGGTTCGGGCAAGAAATTCAAGCACTGCCATGGTCAGATCGAGTGACCTGAACCAACTGCTGTAACCTGACATACCGGGGGCCGCTTCGCGGCCCATTCGCGACACAAGGCCGCTCCTACAGGAATCGCAGTAATCCTGTAGGAGCGGCCTTGTGTCGCGATGGGGCGCGAAGCGGCCCCGCTTTTTTGCATTCAACCGAATTTTCTAGGAGCGCTCTAATGGCTGTTGGTCTTGGTCCTTTGCCCACCCTGCACCCGGTTCCGGGTTTTGAACTCGGCATCGCTTCTGCCGGCATCAAGCGCCCGGGGCGCAAGGATGTGGTGGTCATGCGTTGTGCCGAAGGCTCCAGCGTCGCTGGCGTGTTCACCCTCAACGCCTTCTGCGCAGCGCCGGTGATCCTCTCCAAGCAACGGGTACAGGGCACCGTGCGCTACCTGCTGACCAACACCGGCAATGCCAATGCCGGCACCGGCGCACCGGGCCTGGCCGCCGCCGAGCGCACCTGCGCCAAGCTGGCCGAACTGACCGGCGTGCCGGCCGAGTCGGTGCTGCCGTTCTCCACCGGCGTGATCGGTGAGCCGCTGCCGGTCGAGAAGATCGAAGGCGCGCTGCAGGCCGCCCTCGACAACCTGTCGGAAAACCACTGGGCCGAAGCCGCTACTGGCATCATGACCACCGACACCCTGCCCAAAGGTGCCAGCCGCCAGTTCCAGCACGATGGCGTGACCGTCACCGTGACCGGCATCAGCAAGGGCGCGGGGATGATCCGTCCGAACATGGCCACCATGCTCGGCTACATCGCCACCGACGCCAAGGTTGCCCCGGCGGTGCTCAAGGACCTGATGCTCGACGGCGCCAACAAGTCGTTCAACCGCATCACCATCGATGGCGACACCTCGACCAACGACTGCTGCATGCTGATCGCCACCGGCAAGGCCAACCTGCCGGAAGTGACCGAAGCCAGCGGCGCGCTGTTCGAAGCGCTGAAGAAGGCGGTGTTCGAAGTGTGCATGGAAGTGGCCCAGGCCATCGTCCGTGACGGCGAAGGCGCCACCAAGTTCGTTACCGTGCAGGTCAACGGTGGTGGCAACCACCAGGAATGCCTGGACGTCGGCTACGCCGTGGCCCACTCGCCGCTGATCAAGACCGCGCTGTTCGCCTCCGACCCGAACTGGGGCCGTATCCTCGCCGCCGTCGGCCGTGCCGGCGTGCCGGAACTGGACGTCAGCCTGATCGACGTGTACCTGGACAGCGTGTGCATCGCCAGCAAAGGTGGCCGCAGCCCGAGCTACACCGAAGAGCAGGGCTCCAAGGTGATGGCCCAGGAAGAGATCACCATCCGGATCGAGTTGGGCCGTGGCCAGTGCAGCGAAACCATCTGGACCACCGACCTGTCCCACGAGTACGTGAAGATCAACGCCGAGTACCGTACCTGATGCGATCCTGGGGCCGCTCTGCGGCCCTTTCGCGACACAAGGCCGCTCCTACAAGGGAATGCGATCTGCTGTAGGAGCGGCCTTGTGTCGCGAAAGGGCTGCAAAGCAGCCCCCCAAATACCAAACCATGGAGCCGAACCATGAGCTATCACCTGATCATCGGCGACAAGCTGTACTCCTCCTGGTCGCTGCGCGGCGCCCTGGCCCTCGAACTGGCCGGCGCGCCCTACCAGGAAACCCTGATCAAACTCAGGCAACCCGATACCCGCACCCGTATCCTCGCCTTCTCCGCCACCGGCAAGGTGCCGCTGCTCAAGACCGAGCACGGCGTGATCGCCGATTCCCTGGCCATCGCCGAGTACCTCAACGAACGCCATCCCGACGCCCAGCTATGGCCGGCCGATATCGCCGCCCGAGCCCAGGCCCGTTCGGCCTGCGCGCAGATGCACAGCGGCTTCACCGCCCTGCGCGGGGCCATGCCGTTCGACCTGTCCCGCGACCAGGCCCTGGAAAGCGTGCCCCTGGACGTGCAGGTGGACATCGACCGCATCGTCGCGCTGTGGGCCGAATGCCGCCTGGTGGCCAAGGACAGCGGACCGTTCCTGTTCGGCAAGCCGACCCTGGCCGACGCCTTCTTCGCCCCGGTGGCCGTGCGCCTGCGCACCTACCGCGTGGAAGTGCCGGCAGAGGCCGCGGCGTACATCGAGAGCATTTACCAGTGGCCGGCCTTCCAGGCCTGGCAGCGAGCTGGCCTGGCGGAGCGTGAAGGGTGAAACGGATACATGTTGTAGCGGCTGTCATTCGCGGCAGCGATGGGCGCATTCTGATTGCCCGCCGCGCCGATACCCAGCATCAGGGCGGGCTTTGGGAGTTCCCCGGTGGCAAGGTGGAGGAGGGCGAGAGCGTCGAAGCGGCACTGGCCCGTGAACTGCGTGAAGAACTGGGCATCGAGGTGACCCGTTCGCGGGCGCTGATCAAGGTCAGCCACGATTACCCGGACAAACAGGTGCTGCTGGATGTGCGGGAAGTCGATACGTTCACCGGCGAACCCCACGGTGTCGAAGGCCAGCCACTGGAGTGGGTCGCGCCACGCGACTTGCCACAGTATGCCTTTCCCGAGGCCAACAAGCCGATCGTCGCCGCCGCGCGCCTGCCGGACCAGTACCTGATCACCCCGGACGGCCTGGAGGTCCCGCAGCTGCTCAAGGGCATCCAGAAGGCCGTGGCCAACGGTATTCGCCTGATCCAGCTGCGCGCCCCGGACATGTACGACCCCAAGTACCGCGACGTCGCGGTGGATGCGGTGGGGCTGTGCGCGGGCAAGGCGCAATTGATGCTCAAGGGGCCGCTGGAATGGCTGGGCGACTTCCCGTCGGCCGGCTGGCACCTGACCGCCGCGCAATTGCGCAAGTATGCGGCCAAAGGCCGGCCGTTTCCCCAGGCGCGCTGGCTGGCGGCGTCCTGTCATAGCGCTGAAGAGCTGGCGCTGGCCGAGCAGATGGGGGTGGACTTCGTCACCTTGTCGCCGCTGCAGGCGACCCAGACCCATCCCGAGGCGGTGCCGCTGGGGTGGGATGAGGCGCAGCGATTGATTGCCGGATTTACCCAGCCGGTCTACCTGTTGGGTGGCGTCGGGCCGGCGGACCGGGAGCAGGCCTGGGAGGCCGGAGCACAAGGTGTTGCCGGGATTCGGGCGTTCTGGCCCGGAGCCTGATTCGCCTGTTCGAGGGGCCGCTCTGCGGCCCATTCGCGGGTGAACCCGCTCCCACAGGAACAGCGCCGGATTGGCAGGCTGCGCCGTACCCGCGAGGGGCTAATTTCAGCTTTGAGGCTTTTGCGCAGGCTGCCACAACACTTCAGCCACCCCCTGGCGTCGCCCGATGATCCTGGCCACCACGAACAGCAGATCCGAAAGCCGGTTGATATAAGCCAACCCCACCCCCGCCAACGGCTCCAGCGCATTCAACTGCTGGCACCGCCGCTCCGCGCTGCGCGCCAGGCTGCGGCACACATGGGCCTGGGCCACCAGTGCCGAGCCACTGGGCAGAATGAAGTTCTCCAGCGGCCCCAGCTCCTCGTTCCACACATCGATGGCCGCCTCCAGGCGTTCCACCTCGGCCAGGTTCAGCGCCTGGTAGCTGGGCATCGCCAACTCGCCGCCGAGGTCGAACAAGCGGTGCTGACAAGGCCCCAGCACCTCACTCAGCTCATCCAGCCCCTGTTCCGCCAGCCCCGCCAGCAGCAGCCCGAGCTGGCTGTTGAGGCTGTCCACCTCGCCGATCGCCTCGATCCGCGGATGGTCCTTGGGCACCCGTCGGCCGTCGCCAAGGCCGGTTTCGCCTTTGTCGCCAGTACGGGTATAGATCTTCGACAGGCGATAGCCCATGTCATGCCTCCGGTTTGCTGGCCGCCGTCGTCGCCGGCTGGCCGAGGGGCAGGCGCAGGGTGAAGCAGGTACCCTGGCCGGGCGTGGAATGCACTTCCATCTGCCCCTTGTGGTTGTTGGTGATGATGAAATACGAGACCGACAGCCCGAGCCCGGTGCCCTGGCCGATCTCCTTGGTGGTGAAGAACGGCTCGAAGGTGCGCTTGCGCACGGCCTCGGGCATGCCGACGCCGTTGTCCTCGACCTGGATCTCGGCCCACGGCGGGTTGAGCCGGGTGCGCAGGGTGATGCGCCCTGGCTCGCTCGGCTGCGGCCGCAGGTGGATGGCCTGGGCCGCGTTCTTCAGTAGGTTGAGCAGCACCTGCTCCAGTTCGTTGGCGGTGCCCGGCACTGGCCCCAGGTTGGGGTCGAACTGGCGGACGATGGCCTGGCCCTTGAAATCGAAACCGATGGTCAGGTCGAAGTCGTTGCCGGCGATCTCCACGGCCTGGTCAATCAAGGCCGGCAGGTCGCAGGGGGCCAGCTGACGGTTGCTGAGGCGGCTGAAACTGAGCATGTGGGTGACGATCTTCGCCGCCCGCGCCCCGGCCTGCTGGATGCCATCGAGCAACTGCGGCACTTCGCGGTTGGCCAGGTAGCGGTTGACACTGCCCAGGTCGATGCCCAGCTCGTCCGCCTGTTCCTGGTTGCGCGGCAGCTCCGGTGACAGCCGCCGGCGAATGTTCTGCACGTTGTGCAGGATCGCCCCCAGTGGGTTGTTGATTTCGTGGGCCATGCCGGCGGCCAGGCCGCCGACCGACAGCATCTTCTCCGACTGCACCATCATCTCTTCCAGCGACAGGCGCTGGGTGATGTCGTCGATGCGGATCACCACGCCGCGGCCACCGCCACCCATCAGCGGGTAGAAGGTCAGGGCGTAATGGCGCAGTTCGTCGCTCTTGGGCCAGGTAACCCGTTCGATCTTGGCCACCCGGTGCTTTTCCACGGTCTCCTTGAGTTGCGGCAGAAACGGCTTGAGCGGCTCGAAGGCGATGAAGATCGGCTGGTTCAGCGCTTCGTCCAGCGGTGTGCCGGAGAGTACCGTGGCCTCGTGGTTCCACTGGGTGACATAGAGTTGCTCGTCGAGGGCGATCAGCGCCGAAGGCATGGAGTCGATGATGCTGTTCAGGTAGTTCTGGAAGCCCGTGAGCTTCTTCTCGATCTTGCTGCGCACCTGGACTTCCAGCTCCAGCTTGCGATTGGTGTGGCGGGTCTCCTCGGCCAGGCCCTGGGCCTGGTCGTAGGCATTCTGGAACTCGTCGCGGGTGCGCTTGAGCTGCTGCTCGCGGGCCTCGATGCGCGACAGCATGGTGTTGAACGCCTCGGCCAGGCTGCCGATCTCGTCATCGTTGCCGCGCCGGGCGCGCAGGGCGTAGCTCTCTTCGCGGGTGACCTGGCGGCTGAGCTCCTCGAGCTGGTTGATGGGCTGGGTGATCAGGCGCTTGATCTGCCGGGCAATGACGATCCACAGCAGGATGCTGAACACCAGGATCGCCAGGCTGGCGCTGAGGGTGCCGGTGTAGAAGGCGGTGGGCAGCTCGCTGCTGGCCACCAGCAGCAGGTGCGCCGGCGGGCTGGCATCGCGGGGAATGCGGATCAGCTGGGTGCTGCGAAACGCCATCAGGCGCCAGCCGTCGATGTTGCGGTAGCGCTTGGGCAGGCCCAGCGGTTCGCCGTGCTGCAACTGCGCCAGCAGCCGCCCATCGCCGCCATACACCGCTGCGGCCCGCAGGGGCGTGTAGTTGCCCAGTTCCTGGAGCAGGGCGGTGGCGGACTCTTCGGAATCGCCTGCACGTGCCGCCAGCTGCGGGTTGGCCACCAGCCGGCCGATGGTCTGCAGGGCCTGCGGCGCCATGCTCTCCTGGGTGATCCAGTAGGCGGCGCTGATGAAGGTCAGGTTGGCCACCAGCAGGATGGTCACCAGCAGCACCAGCAGGGCCGCCAGCAGTTTCTGCCCGACCGGGAGGTTTTCCAGGCGTTGGCGCAAGGTCATGGGCAGGGCGTTGTCCTTGTGGGTTGAGGTCAGGCGCAGGGCAAGCCACGCGCCCGCAGGTTATCGACCAGGCGCTGGTGCAGGTGTTCCAGCTGTGGCAGCGCCATGCCGTGGCGGGCCGCGGCGCGGCAGGCGTGACCCAGCAGGTAGTGCACCTCGGTGCGCCGGCCCGCGCGCACGTCCTGGTACATGGAAGAGTAGTTGGCCGCGGTGGCGAGGATCACCCGCTGCACGTCTTCGGCCAGGTCGGTTGCGGCTTCGGGCTGGCCGCAACGGCGCAGCAGCTCGGCCAGTTCCGCGCTCAGCGCCTCGACTTCGCCCAGGTGCCCGAGCAGCCCGCCGTTCTGACAGTCGTGCAGCACGGTCAGCGGGTTGATCGCGCAGTTCAGCGCCAATTTTCGCCACAGGCGGGTGAGGATGTCGACCGTCCAGTCGCCGGGGATGCCAGCGTCGTGCAGGTCGCCGAACCATTCCGGCGCGGCCGGGTTGGCCGGGTCGCCCAGCCAGTTGAAGCCCTGGCCGGCGAAGCGCACCCGCCAGTCGTCCTCGCGGAACGCGCCTTCGGTGCTGGAGGCGAAGATGCAGCGGGCAAGGGGTGCCTGGTCGGCCACCTCGTCCTGGCTGCCCAGGCCATTCTGCAGCAGCACGATGTCTGCGCCGTCGGCCAGGCGCGGGGCCAGGCGGGCGATGGCGGGGGCGGCATCGTAGGCCTTGCAGGCCACCAGCAGGCGGTGGATCGGCCCGTTGCCCTCGGCCGTATCCGCCGGGATGGCGTAGTGGTGGGCCTGGTCCTGCTCCACCAGGGTCAGGCCGCCGGTCTGCTGGTACGCCTGCAGGCGCTGCGCGTCGCGCAGGATCAGCCGGACCGCCTTGCCAGCGCGCGCCAGGCGGCAAGCCCAGAGGCTGCCGAGGCTACCGGCGCCGAGAATATGCCAGGTGCTGCTCATCTGCGTTTCGCAACCCGTTATAATGAGCCCGCATTTTAACCCGCTAACACCGACGCGCTCCATGTTCAGACTGAGCGCGCGTTTATTTTATGGAGAACAACCATGCCTTCGTTCGACGTGGTATCGGAACTGGACAAGCACGAAGTGCAGAACGCGGTCGACAACGCCATCAAGGACCTCGACCGCCGCTATGACCTCAAGGGCAAGGGCAGCTTCGAGTTCAAGGACAAGGAGCAGACCGTGGTGCTGACCGCCGAGGAGGAGTTCCAGCTCGAAGCCATGCTGGAAATCCTGCGCCTGGCCCTGGTCAAGCGCAAGATCGACGTCAAATGCCTGGAAACCAAGGATCCGTACGCTTCGGGCAAGGAAAAGAAGCAGGAAGCCAAGTTCCGCGAAGGCATCGACAAGGACCTGGCGAAGAAGATCGTCGCCACCATCAAGGATGGCAAGCTGAAGGTCCAGGCCGCCATCCAGGGCGAGCAGGTGCGTGTCACCGGCAAGAAGCGTGACGACCTGCAGGAGGCCATTGCGCTGCTGCGTACCAAGGAGTTCGACATGCCTATCCAGTTCAACAACTTCCGCGATTGATCAGGCTTTTCCGAGGAACCGGTGGCGGCGCAGGCGGTCCATCGGTTCCGGGGCCGTTGAACGATGGGCGGCCTGCTTTACTAACGATTTGCCGTTCGGCATCAGGAGATGAACATGGATTTGAACGCTGAAGTCGATCAGCTGGTCCGCCAATCGCAGACCTGGATCCCCTTGATCATGGAATACGGCAGCCGTGTGCTGCTGGCGCTGCTGACCCTCGCGGTCGGCTGGTGGATCATCAACAGGGTCAGCGCCCGCCTGGGCAAGCTGGTTGGCCTGCGCAACGCCGACCTGGCACTGCAAGGGTTCATCAGCACCCTGTCGAACATCGTGCTGAAAGTGCTGCTGATGGTCAGCGTGGCGTCGATGATCGGCATCGAGACCACCTCGTTCGTCGCGGCCATCGGTGCCGCCGGCCTGGCCATCGGCCTGGCCTTGCAGGGCAGCCTGGCGAACTTCGCCGGTGGCGTGCTGATCCTGATGTTCCGCCCGTTCCGCATCGGCGACTGGATCGAGGCCCAGGGTGTGTCGGGTACCGTCGACAGCATCCAGATCTTCCACACCGTGCTGCGCACCGGTGACAACAAGACCGTGATCATGCCCAACGGCAGCCTGTCCAACGGCATCATCACCAACACCAACCGCCAGCCGACGCGCAAGGTGGTGTTCGACGTGGGCGTGGACTACGAGGCCGATCTGCAGAAGGCGCGCCAGGTGCTGCTGGAACTGGCGCAGGACCCACGAGTGCTGCCCGACCCGGCGCCCCAGGCGGTGGTGTCGACCCTGGGCGACAGCTCGATCACCGTGTCGCTGCGCCTGTGGACCAAGACCTCCGACTACTGGGACGTGATGTTCATGCTCAACGAGCATGCCCGTGACCGGTTGAAGGCCGAAGGGATCGACATCCCGTTCCCGCAGCGGGTGATTCGCGTGGTGCAGGAGACTGCCGCGCAGTAACTTGCTTCAAAGGCTGGGGCCGCCGCGCCCCCGCTTTTTCAGCCACCCTTACACTTGTTCACAGCAAATTCCCGTCATTTCTGGCATATAGCCTGACCCTCCTGCCACACCCGATACGCCATCATGAAACCACTGCTGTACATCACCCCCCTGCGAGCCCTGCTGTTCGGCCTGACCCTGGCCCTGTTCGAGCTGCTCACCTACCTGGCCAGCGACGCGGTCATGCCGGCCATGCCGGTGGTGGTCGACCACCTGAACGCCAGCCCGGAATACATCCCCCATGCCCTGAACCTGTACCTGCTCGGCGGCGTGGTGCTGCAATGGCTGATCGGCCCGTTGGCCGATCGCTACGGCCGCCGCCCGCTGCTGCTGGCCGGCTGTGCCTTCTTCGGCGTCGCCTGCCTGGCCACGTACTGGGTCCAGGACATCGGCCTGTTCAACCTGCTGCGCCTGCTGCAGGGCATCGGCCTGGGCTTCGTGGTGACCGTCAGCTATCCGGCCCTGAACGAGGCCTTCAGCGAGGCCGACGCGGTACGCATGATGGCGCTGCTGGCTAATATCGCCTTGCTTTCGCCGCTGCTGGGGCCGCTGATCGGTACCCTGATGCTGCAGTGGCTGGACTGGCGCTGGCTGTTCGTCGCCTTCGCCATTGGTGCCGTGCTGTGCTGGGTGCTGCTGCACCGGCTGATGCCCGAAACCCTGGGCGTCGAGCGGCGCGACGGCTCGCGCCTGGCATTCACACCGATTCACCTGCTGCCCTTGCTCGCCGGTTATGGCCAGCTGCTGGCCAACCGCAAGTTCGTTGCCGGCAGTGCCGCGCTGGGGCTGGTGGGCCTGCCGCTGATCGGCTGGATCGGTCTGTCGCCCGTGCTGCTGATCACCGACGAGGGGCTGAGCACGATGGAATACGCGTTGTGGCAGTTGCCGGTGTTCGGCGGGCTGATCTTCGGCAACCTGATCATCAACCGCATCGCCGACCGCTACCCGCTGCCAGCGCTGGTGCGAGGGGCCATGGCGCCGTACCTGGCCGGGTTGTGCCTGATGGTGCTGGCGACCTGGTTGTGGCCATCGGTGACCAGCGTGGTGGCGGGCATGTCGCTGTATGCGCTGGGGCTGGGCGTGGCCAATGCGGTGCTGTACCGCATGACGCTGTTCGCCAGCGATCAGAGCAAGGGGTTGGTATCGGCGATGCTGGGCATGATCACCATTGCCCTGCTGGGGCTCGGTGGCGCGTTGCTGGCGATGATCGGGGCGGGAGCGAGCCTGATGCACTTTGCGCTGGCGGCAGGCGTGGCCGGGGCGCTGGCGCTGTGGCCTTTGTGGTTCGTGGTGGGCGGGCGGCCTGGGGAAGGGGCTGTCGCTCGGTAATCTCTAGGTCTGTACCGGCCTCTTCGCGGGTAAACCCGCTCCCACAGGTATTGCACAAGGCCTGAGGCCTGTGATGATCCTGTGGGAGCGGGTTTACCCGCGAAGAGGCCAGCACAGGCTGAAGCAATCTCTCAGGGCTGCTCGGCCGCCGGGTTCTCAACCGGCACGGGCTTGCCTTTTCCTGCTTCCTGGCGCCAGTGCAGGGCAATCAGGATCAAGGTCGGCACGCCCAGCAGCGCGGTGATCAGGAAGAAGTCGTGGTAGCCGAACTTCTCCACCATCACCCCGGAATAGCCACCTATCAAGCGCGGCAACAGCAGCATGATCGAACTCAGCAGCGCATATTGCGTGGCCGAGAACTTCAGGTTGGTCAGGCTCGACAGGTAGGCGACGAACGCCGAGGTGGCCAGGCCTGAACTGAAGTTGTCGAGCGAGATGGTCACCACCAGCATTTCCAGGTTCGGGCCCATGTCCGACAGCATCAGGAACAGCAGGTTGGTGGCCGCTGAAGCCGCACCGCCGATGAACAGGATCGGCAGGATGCCGAAGCGCACGATCAGCAGGCCACCGGCACCGGCACCCACCAGGGTCATGATCAGGCCGAAGACCTTGCTGACACTGGCGATCTCGTCCTTGGTGAAGCCCATGTCGATGTAGAACACGTTGGCCATCACGCCCATCACCGTGTCGGACATGCGATAGGTGGCGATCAGCCCGAGCAGCAGCAGCGCCTGCCAGCGGTAGCGGGTGATGAAGTCGTTGACCGGCGTCAGCACCGGCGCCAGGCCGCGACGGCCCATGCCCGACAGGCAGGCCCAGGTCAGCAGTACATAGAGGATCAGGCGCAGGAAGGCGCGGTCTTCGAGCAGCAGGTCGAGCGGGGTGGCGTCACCGGAGATGACGCTCGACCAGCCGGTGTTGAACATCTGGGTGAAACTCGCCGGCACCGAGACCAGCAGGATGATCAGCACGAACACCGACGCCATCTGGTGCACCAGGCCATAGCGCGCCGCCGACAGCTGGGTGCGCATCGGCACCGGTGGCTCGCGCATCACCAGGGTGGTGAACAGCGCCGGCACCATCAGCACGCCGAACAGCACGTAGGTGCCGGCCCAGGCCTTGTGCAGGTAGCTGAAGCCAGTAGAGCCGAACCACTCGGCGAAGAACAGTGCGCCGGCGGTGGCCAGCAGTGCGGCGACCCGGTAGCCGGCCATGTAGCTGGCGGCCAGGGCGGCCTGGCGCTGGTCGTCGGCGATCTCCAGGCGATAGGCATCGACCGCGATGTCCTGGGTGGCCGAAGCGAATGCCACCAGCACCGCCAGGGCAATCAACCAGGAAAGGTGTTGTTGCGGGTCGCACAGGCTCATGCCGACCAGGCCGATCACCACCAGCGCTTGCGACAGCAGCAGCCACGAGCGGCGCCGGCCCAGGCGGCCGATCAACGGCAGGCGCCATTGGTCCAGCAGCGGCGACCAGACCCATTTGAAGGCGTAGGCCAAGCCGATCAGGCTGGCGTAGCCAATGGTCTCGCGGGCCACACCCGCTTCGCGCAGCCACACCGAAAGCGTCGAGAACACCAGCATGTAGGGCAGGCCGGCGGCAAAGCCGAGCAGCAGGAGCACCAGGGTTGACGGGCTGGCATAGGCGGCCAGGGCAGCGCGCCAGGTTTTACGGGGCATGGGCCAACATCTGCCTCAAAGTTTGCGGAAACAAAACGCGCACTCTAACCGCTGTGCTCCATCGGACGCCAGCCATGGCGCGTCATATCCACACGATTATTGGTCACATTCACACCCTCGGCACGCAGTCTGGCCCGTTGTTCATCGCCCGACGGAGTGCCCAGTGCCAGGCTCAGCCGACCACCGGCACCGAGCACCCGGTGCCAGGGCAGGCGAGTATCGGCCGGCAGTTGTCCGAGCGTCCTGCCGACCCAGCGTGCCGCGCGGCCAAGGCCGGCCAGTTCGGCGAGCTGGCCGTAACTGACCACCTTGCCCTCGGGCACCTGGCCGAGCACCGAATACAGCGCCGTTCGTCGGGCACCTGGCGTGTCCAGGACATGCTCATATCCCTCAGACATCAGGGCAGCCCTGGCCTGGGATGAAACCGGACGGGTGGTTGCGGCAAATGAGTATTGAACTCAACGGCATGCTCCTCGGTCTGTCCTTGCTCTGGTCGTCGGTATCTGGATAATGCCCGGCTTTTTTCGTCGAATCGAACCCGCAGTCCGAAAATTACGCTTATGTATTCTAGATCCTTGCTGTGCCTGTTGACCGCCTCCCTGTGCGCCGCCCCCGCGTTTGCCGACACCGTCTGGATGAAGAACGGTGACCGCCTCAGTGGCAAGATCCGTGTGTTCGATGGCGGCAAGCTGCTGCTGGAAACGCCCTATGGCGGGTCGGTCTCGCTGGACTGGAAGCAGGTCAAGACCCTGGAGAGCGACCAGGAGCTGCTGGTCAAGCAGGACGCCTACACCGGCGAGAAGGCCAAGTCGCTCAAGGCCGCCGAGCCGGGCAAGGTGATCCTGGCCAACGGCGAGGCGCCGAAAACCGTCGACCTGGCCAGTGTCCAGCAGATCATGAAGCCCAAACCGGTGGTCGAAGACCTCATCTGGAAGGGCAACGTCGATGTGGCCATGGACTACAAGCGGGCCGAGACCGACAGCGACGACTACGACGTCAGCTTCAAGACCACCGCCCGCCACGGGCGCTGGCGGCACAACGCCGAAGGCGAATACAACCGCGAGACCAAGGACGACGTCACCACCACCGACAACTGGAGCGCCGAATACGCCCTCGACCGCTTCATCACCGAGAAGTGGTTCTGGCAGGGGCGCCTGGAATACAAGCGTGACCGTATCGAGGACCTGGCCCGCCAGCGCACCGTCGGTACCGGCCCGGGCTACCAGTTCTGGGATGACGAGCTGGGCGCGTTCTCGCTGGGTTCGCTGATCAACCGCACCGACTTCGAATACCAGGACGGCGCCAAGGACAACTTCTACTCGGCGGCGGTGAAGTGGGACTACACCCGCTACCTGATCGGCAAGAACGTGCAACTGTTCACCAACGGCGAGTTCGCCAAGCCGCTGGGCGGCGCCGCGGACTACTCGGTGGATGCCGAGGTGGGGCTGCGCTACAAGGTCACCGAATGGGCCTCGCTCAACCTCAAGGCTGAAAAAGACATCATCAGCGGGACGCGGGACAGCGATCTGGACAAGACCCGGTATACCGCAGGCTTTGGCGTGACCTGGTAAATTGCCGGGGGCGCTTTGCGCCCCTTTCGCGACACAAGGCCGCTCCTACAGGGGACCGCGATCCTGTAGGAGCGGCCTTGTGTCGCGAAAGGGCTGCGCAGCAGCCCCATTGGCACTGAAGGTGATAATGCTTATCTTGTCCCCATCCAGTCCGCCACCAGGAGCCGTCCCCAAGTGAGTACCAACGCCATCCGCCCCGCCCGGGAACTGCTGCTCAAGGAATACCGCGGCGTGCTCTCGACCCATTCCAAGTCCATGCCCGGCTTCCCGTTCGGCTCCGTGGTGCCGTACTGCCTGGACGCCGAGGGCAACCCGCTGATCCTGATCAGCCGCATCGCCCAGCACACCCACAACCTGCAGAAAGACCCCAAGTGCTCGCTGCTGGTGGGCGAACGCGAAGCCGAGGACGTGCAGGCGGTCGGCCGCCTGACGCTGATGGCCGAGGCGCACAAGCTGGTCGACGAGGCCGCGATCGAGGCCGCCGCCGAGCGCTACTACCGTTACTTCCCCGACGCCGCCAACTACCACAAGGCCCACGACTTCGATTTCTGGGTGCTGCAGCCGGTGCGCCACCGCTACATCGGCGGCTTCGGCGCGATCCACTGGCTCGACCAGGTGACCCTGGCCAACCCCTTCGCCGGCAAGGCCGAGGCGAGCATGATCGAGCACATGAACAGCGACCATGCCAACGCCATCGCCCATTACGTGGAACTGAGCGAGCTGCCGCGCAGCGCGCCTGCGCAGATGGTCGGCATCGACAGCGAAGGCATGCACCTGCGCATTGGCCAGGGCATCTACTGGCTGCCGTTCCCGAGCCCTTGCAACACGCCGACACAAGTCCGTGAAGCCTTGGTTTTGCTGGCGCGCGCCGACCGGTGGCCGGCTGCGACGGAAGTCGAGGCTTGAAAAACCGCGCCCACGCATCCATCTGTAGGTCTTACAGGAAGGGTTTCTTCCGACGAGGAATGCTTTGATGCGTGCTTTTCTATTGCTGTTTCTGCTGTTCCCGGTGCTGGAGCTGTTCGTCTTCGTCAAGGTCGCCGGTGCCATTGGTTTCTTCCCGGCGCTGCTGCTGATCATCGCCGGTTCCGCCCTGGGTGTGCTGGTGGTGCGGGTGGCCGGCCTGGCCACCGCCCTGCGTGCCCGCGAGAGCCTGCAACGTGGCGAGCTGCCCGCCGAGGACATGTTCCAGGGCCTGATGCTGGCCGTCGGTGGTGGCCTGTTGCTGATCCCGGGTTTCATCAGTGACGTGCTGGGCCTGCTGTGCCTGCTGCCGTTCACCCGCCGCCTGGCCGCGCGCAAGATGCGTGAGCGGGCCGAGGCCCAGAGCATGCGCCAGCGCGCGTTCCAGGATGATCCGTTCCAGGCGCAGCCGCGTGACGGCGGCCAGCGGCCCAACGTGATCGAGGGCGAGTACGAACGCCGCGACAAATGACGTCATCCGCAACCCCCGGGGCCGCTTCAGCGGCCCCGGTGTTTTTCGGCCTCAAGA
The DNA here is from genome assembly GCF_044749485.1 of Pseudomonas sp. NPDC089401. Lineage (NCBI taxonomy): Bacteria > Pseudomonadati > Pseudomonadota > Gammaproteobacteria > Pseudomonadales > Pseudomonadaceae > Pseudomonas > Pseudomonas sp. NPDC089401. The sequence continues at coordinate 76,460 of NZ_JBIVIA010000010.1, forward strand.
AAAATTTTGCATAACAAGCCTTGTAATTGAATATGGCGGCCTCATGTATGTGGTCACCGCAAGGTTTCTGGTGGCAACGCCAGACATGACACAGGTGGTTCGCCCTTTGCGGGCCACCCCCGGCCACGCCGGACCGCATCAACCCGCCGGTGTCGATACCGGCCGATGAAAACCACAATTTGGGAGAGATCGACAATGAAGCTTCGTCCTCTGCATGACCGCGTAGTCATCCGTCGCAGCGAAGAAGAATCGAAAACCGCTGGCGGTATCGTCCTGCCGGGTTCGGCCGCTGAAAAACCAAACCGCGGCGAAATCGTTGCTGTCGGCACCGGTCGCGTCCTGGAAAACGGCGAAGTCCGCGCGCTGGCCGTCAAAGTCGGTGACAAAGTGGTTTTCGGCCCTTACTCGGGCAGCAACACCGTGAAAGTCGATGGCGAAGACCTGCTGGTCATGGCCGAGAACGAAATCCTGGCCGTTATCGAAGGCTGATTTCCCCCGACTTCCCGTTACTCCAAAGAATTTCCAAGGATTAAACGATCATGGCTGCTAAAGACGTAAAATTCGGCGACTCCGCTCGTAAGAAAATGCTGGTTGGTGTCAACGTTCTGGCTGACGCGGTAAAAGCCACCCTCGGCCCGAAAGGCCGTAACGTGGTGCTGGCCAAGAGCTTCGGCGCGCCGACCATCACCAAGGACGGCGTTTCGGTCGCCAAAGAAATCGAGCTGAAAGACGCCTTCGAGAACATGGGCGCCCAGCTGGTCAAGGAAGTCGCTTCCAAGGCCAACGACGCTGCCGGTGACGGCACCACCACCGCTACCGTCCTGGCTCAGGCCATCGTCAACGAAGGCCTGAAAGCCGTCGCTGCCGGCATGAACCCGATGGACCTGAAGCGCGGCATCGACAAGGCCACCGCTGCCATCGTCGCCGAGCTGAAGAACCTGTCCAAGCCATGCGCCGACTCCAAGGCCATCGCCCAGGTAGGCACCATCTCCGCCAACTCCGACAACTCCATCGGTGAAATCATCGCCGAAGCCATGGAAAAAGTCGGTAAAGAAGGCGTGATCACCGTTGAAGAAGGCTCGGGCCTGGAAAACGAACTGTCCGTCGTCGAAGGCATGCAGTTCGACCGCGGCTACCTGTCGCCGTACTTCGTCAACAAGCCGGACACCATGGTTGCCGAGCTGGAAGGCCCGCTGCTGCTGCTGGTCGACAAGAAGATCTCCAACATCCGCGAGCTGCTGCCAGTGCTGGAAGCCGTTGCCAAGGCCGGCCGTCCGCTGCTGATCGTTGCCGAGGACGTCGAAGGCGAAGCCCTGGCTACCCTGGTCGTCAACAACATGCGCGGCATCGTCAAGGTTGCTGCCGTCAAGGCCCCGGGCTTCGGCGACCGCCGCAAGGCCATGCTGCAGGACATCGCCGTCCTGACCGGCGGCCAGGTCATCTCCGAAGAAATCGGCCTGACCCTGGAAACCACCACCCTGGAGCACCTGGGCAACGCCAAGCGCGTGATCCTGTCCAAGGAAAACACCACCATCATCGACGGTGCTGGCGTTGACGCCGACATCGAAGCACGCGTCAAGCAGATCCGTGCCCAGATCGAAGAGACTTCCTCGGACTACGACCGTGAGAAGCTGCAAGAGCGCCTGGCCAAGCTGGCTGGCGGTGTTGCCGTGATCAAGGTCGGTGCCGGCACCGAAGTTGAAATGAAAGAGAAGAAAGCCCGCGTTGAAGACGCCCTGCACGCTACCCGCGCAGCCGTCGAAGAAGGCGTGGTGCCTGGCGGTGGTGTAGCCCTGGTGCGTTCCCTGGCCGCCATTGTCGACCTCAAAGGCGACAACGAAGACCAGAACGTCGGTATCGCCCTGCTGCGTCGCGCTGTAGAAGCGCCGCTGCGCCAGATCACCGCCAACGCCGGCGACGAGCCAAGCGTTGTCGCTGACAAGGTCAAGCAAGGTTCGGGCAACTACGGCTACAACGCTGCTACCGGCGAATACGGCGACATGATCGAGATGGGCATCCTGGACCCAGCCAAGGTCACCCGTTCGGCCCTGCAAGCTGCAGCTTCGATCGGCGGTCTGATGATCACCACCGAAGCGATGATTGCTGACGCTCCGAGCGAAGCCCCAGCTGGCGGCGGCATGCCAGACATGGGCGGCATGGGTGGCATGGGCGGCATGATGTAAGCCAGCCTTACCCTCTGCACCAAGAAAAAGCCCCGCCTAGTGCGGGGCTTTTTCATTCTCCTGTGCTGGCCTTTTCGCGGGTGAACCCGCTCCCACAGCTTCGCGAATCCGCGATCCCTGTGGGAGCGGGTTTACCCGCGAATCAGGCAACGCGGCGTTCGGACGCTGGCGCCTCTGCCATGCCATTGCGATACAGCACCAGGTAATACGACCCCAAGCCGATCAACCAGCAGAACACTGCCGTCCACAGGTTGTGCGACAGGAAGTGCGCCCCCTGCAGCATCCGCCCCAGCCCCAGTGCCGATCCCGCCACCAGCGCCACCACGAATGCCACCCGCGCCAATTTCGGCTTGCGGTCACGCAGCATGAAGAACAGCCCGAACAGACAGAACCCGGTGGCGGCATGCCCACCCGGCCAGCACAGCCCCGGCTTGTCGGTGGCAGGGCGATGCTGCAGCAGTTCGCTGTAGGTTTCCTTCCCGCCGAACTGGGTCAGGCTCCAGGGGCATTGCACCTGGGTCACCTTCTTCAACGGCGTGATGAAGGCGGTCGACAGGCCCAGCGCCAGCACCAGGCAACCCAGTTCGCGGCGCCAGCTGAACAGCTTCTGCCAGAAAAAGCTCAGGGCGAATGCCCCCAGGGAAAGCAACCCGATCAGGATCACCAGCTGCTTGACCCGGTCATGCATGATGGTTTCCAGCAAGTAGCTATGGTGGCCGATGAACTCGCCGGCGACGGGGTCGTAGAACAGGTTGGCGATGTCCATGTCGAGCGAGCTCAGCTCCAGCAGGAGCAGGGCCACGGCGACCGCCAGTGGCAGGCCCAGGTACAGCCAGGGGTTGATCGGGCGCGGATGCGGGCGTTGTTGCATGGCGACTCCAGGGGTAAAAAGACCGGGCATTGTCGTGCGCCCGCTATCCTCTGTTCGTGAAGGATCAGTGAAAAAACTGTCAAGTTTGCTGAATTTTCCCTGGGGCTGGCACAGTGCCGATGATGGCCGTAAGCTGCGCCTGCCGCGCACCCCAGCGAAGCGCCGCACAGGAGAACCCGATGCGTATTCTTTTGGTTGAAGACAACCGCGATATCCTGGCCAACCTGGCCGACTACCTTGGCATGAAGGGCTACACCGTGGACTGCGCCCAGGACGGCCTGTCCGGCCTGCACCTGGCCGCCACCGAACACTACGACCTGATCGTGCTCGACATCATGCTGCCGGGCATCGATGGCTACACCCTGTGCAAGCGCCTGCGCGAGGACGCCCGTCGCGACACCCCGGTGATCATGCTCACCGCCCGCGACCAGCTCGACGACCGCCTGCAGGGCTTCCGCTCCGGCGCCGACGACTACCTGCTCAAGCCCTTCGCCCTCTCGGAACTGGCCGCGCGCATCGAAGCGGTGCTGCGCCGGGCCCAGGGTGGCGGGCGCCGCACGCTGCAGGTCGCCGACCTGAGCTACGACCTCGACACCCTCGAAGTCACCCGCCAGGGCCGCCTGCTCAAGCTCAACCCGGTCGGCCTCAAGCTGCTCGCCGTGCTGATGCAGAAGAGCCCGCACGTGCTGCGCCGCGAGGTGCTGGAAGAAGCCCTGTGGGGGGACGACTGCCCCGACAGCGACAGCCTGCGCAGCCATGTGCACCAGCTACGCCAGGTGATCGACAAACCGTTCGAAAAGCCGCTGTTGCATACCGTCCATGGCGTCGGCTATCGCCTCGCCGAGGGCCGCGATGGAGTTTAAGCAAAGTCTTGCCCAGCGCATCATCATCGCCTTTGCGCTGATGAGCGCGCTGGTGGCCGGGGCCTTCGCCTTCGGCATCGTCGCCACTGTGCACCTGGTCGAGGAACGGCTGATTTCGTCGGTGCTCGGCGGTGACCTGCAGCGCCTGCTGCGCATGGACAGCGTCAGCGACTGGAGCCACCGGCCACGGCCGGACCAGCTGTTCTACTTCAGTGGCGGGCGCGATGACTTCGAGCTGCCCAAGGACCTGCGCCACCTGGACGTGGGCTTCCATGAAGTGTTTCGCGACCAGCTGTCGTACCACGCCATGGTCGAGATCGTCGATGGCCGGCGTTATGTGCTGCTGCAGGACCAGAGCGATTTCGAAGAGCGCGAGCGGGTGCTGTTCGCCGTGGTGGTGGTGGGCTTCGTGCTCAGCCTGGTGCTGGCGGTGGTGCTTGGCTGGTTGCTGGCGCGGCGGGTGATGGCCCCGGTGATCCGCCTGGCGCAGCAGGTCCGCCATCGTGACCAGTTGCTGGGCCTGGCGCCACCCCTGGCGCCGGACTATGCGGCGGACGAGGTCGGCCAGCTGGCGGTGGCGTTCGACGACACCCTCAACCGGCTGCGCGACGCGCTGACCCGCGAGCGCCTGTTCACCAGCGATGTCAGCCACGAGCTGCGCACCCCGCTGATGGTGCTGGCGACCTCGTGCGAACTGCTGATCGAAAACCCCAACCTCGACACCCGTTCACGCAGCCAGGTGGAGCGTATTGCGCGCGCCACCGAAGAAATGCGCGAGCTGGTCAAGACCTTCCTGATGCTCGCCCGCGCCCAGCGCGACCAGGGCGCCGTGGCGTCCCAGGCGACCCTGCGCGAGGTGGCCGACGACCTGATCGGGGTGTGGCGCGACACCATCGAGCAGAAGGGCCTGTCGCTGTACTTCGATGGCCGGATCAGTGCCGGGCCATTGCTGTACAACGCCACCTTCCTGCAGTCGGTGATGGGCAACCTGCTGCGCAACGCCGCGCACTACACCGACAGCGGCTACATCCGCCTGAGCCTGGAGACCAACGGTTTCAGCGTCGAGGACAGTGGCGTCGGCATTCCCGAAGAACAGCGGGAAAAGATGTTCCAGCCATTCGTGCGCGGCGAGGAGCGCCGTGGCGAGGGCCTGGGCCTGGGGCTGTCGCTGGTGCAGCGGATCTGTGATGACCAGGGCTGGCGCGTCACCCTCACTTCGACGGCGCCCCACGGCTGCCGCTTCCAGGTCGACCTGAGCCAGGGGGCGGAAAAAACCGATCCTTCGCTGTAATCTGATGAAACATCTTACAGACGGGATAACATTTTTTTCACAAGGGCATGACCTGGAAGCTACGCTTGCCTGCCTAAGGTGTGCGCATTGGATTCAGGAGATGCCCGATGCGCAGCCCGATCAAACTCGAATTTTCCGAGAAGTACGACCAGCAGCACGCTCAAGAATATTTCCTCAAGCACCAGGACGGCTTGGCCAGGCGCCTCTCGCACCTGCGCGACGAGCAGTTGGCCCGGCATGCCCTGGCACTGGCCGGTGAGCCGGGCCTGGTGCTCGACCTGCCGTGCGGCGCGGGCCGTTTCTGGCCGTTGCTGGCGGAAAAGCCGAACCGGGTGATCATCGGCGCCGACAATTCCGAGGCGATGATCGCGACAGCCTGTGCCGCGCAACCGCCAGCAGTGGTGGCGCGGGTACGGCCCTTGCAGACTTCGGCGTTCGACATTGACCTGCCGGACAACGCGGTCGACAGCATTTTCTGCATGCGGCTCTTTCACCACATTGGCGAGGCTGCTCATCGCAAGACGATTCTTGATGAATTTCAACGGGTTACCCGTGACAGCGTAATACTGTCATTGTGGGTCGATGGCAACTTCAAGGCCTGGCGGCGCGGCAAGCTCGAACGCAGGCGCAGCGCCAAGGCCGAGCAAGGCAGCTACCAGAACCGTTTCGTGCTACCGGCAGAAACAGTGGAAGCAGAATTTCGGGCCGCCGGCTTCAGAATCCAGGAACGCCTGGACTTCCTGCCGCTCTATGCCATGTGGCGGGTTTATGTATTGCGCAAGGGGTAGTGTTTGATGGCTGTAGCCCAGAATGGGGAATCGCGGTTCGATTATTACTGGCGCCAGCAGGGTGAATGGGTCGAGGAACCCAACCAGCGGCGCGGCGGCGAGAGTGGCGTGCAACGCCTGAACGATGCCAGTGGCAAGCTGCTGTATGCCAAGCGCCAGGTCGGGCACATCTACCGCAGCCTGCTGCATCCGTTCGGCCGGCCAACCGTGCTGCGTGAGCTCGATGCGCTGAACAGCTTCGAGCAACTGGGTGTGCGCGTGCCGCGCATCGTGTTCTGTGGCGCCGAACGCGATGCCGACCAGCAATGGCGTGCGCTGCTGGTCAGCGAGGCGCTGGACGGTTTCGTCGAACTCGACACCTGGCATGCCGAGGGTGCGCGCGAGCGCTTCCCGGCGGTGGTGCACGAGCGCATGCTCAAGGACCTGGCCGACAACCTGGCGCGCATGCACCTGGGCCACTGGCAGCACGGCTGCCTGTACGGCAAGCATGTGTTCATCAAGGTGGTCGGCGAGGGCGAGCAGGCGCGTGTCGAAGTGGCGCTGCTCGACCTCGAGAAGTGCCGGCGGCGCATCAGCTGCCAGCGTGCGGCCGGCAACGACTTGCGTCAGCTGCGCCGCCATTCGTCGCTGAACGACGCGGAATGGCAATCGCTGCTCTATTTTTATCAGATGGCGTTTGGCAGCGCTGTCAAAGGGTTAGGGCAATGAAACTAGAAATCGCTCGAGCTTTGTTCCTGGTGGCGGGTCTGGCGGTGACCACGGCGGCGGTAGCCGCCTGGGAAGAGCCGCGGCCTGTGGTGTTCAGCAAGGCTGAACAGGCGGCGCAGTGTGCGTTGCCCCGGGAAGTGAAGCCGCAGCATGCGCAGGTGGCGCCAGATCATGATCTGTTGCTGTTCCTGTTCGGCATGCGCCAGGGACTTCGGCCGTTTGGCTGAAATTGGCTTGAGCAGACAAAGGCCCCGCAATCGCGGGGCCTTTGTTTTTGTATCCACCTGTACCGGCCTCTTCGCGGGTAAACCCGCTCCCACAGGTTAACCACGGCATTCAGGACTGATGAGGTCTCTGTGGGAGCGGGTTTACCCGCGAATGGGCCGGGCCAGATGATCTGTGAGCCAGCAGGGTGTAGATGCACGGCAACACGAACAAGGTAAACAAGGTCCCGATCGACATCCCGGTGGCAATCACCGTGCCGATGTCGAACCGGCTCACCGCCCCGGCCCCGGTCGCCAGGATCAGCGGCACCATGCCGAACACCATCGCCGCCGTGGTCATCAGCACCGGCCGCAGGCGGATCGCCGCCGCTTCCTCGATCGCCTCGCGCACGCCCAGGCCTTTTTCCTCGCGCAGCTGGTTGGCGAACTCGACGATCAGGATGCCGTGCTTGCTGATCAGCCCGATCAGCGTCACCAGCCCCACCTGGGTGTAGATGTTCATGCTGGAAATCCCCAGGAACAAGGGCAGCAGCGCGCCGCAGATCGACAGCGGCACCGTCACCAGGATCACCAGCGGGTCGCGGAAACTCTCGAACTGCGCCGCCAGCACCAGGAAGATGATCGCCAGCGCCAGGCCGAAGGTCACCCATAATGCGCTGCCTTCCTGGACGTACTGCCGCGCGGTGCCGGCATAGTCGAACGAGAAGCCTTCCGGCGCTTCCTCGCGGGCGATGTCGCGCACCGTCTGCAGCGCCTCGCCGATGCTGACCATCGGCACGCCCTGGATGATCGCCGCATTCAACTGCTGGAACTGGTTGAGCTGGCGCGGGCGGGCGCGGTCGTTGAGGGTGATCAGGGTCGACAGCGGCAGCAGCTGGCCCTGCTCGTTCTTCACGTAGTAACTGTTCAGCCAGCCCGGGTTGTCACGGTAGGGCCGCTCGACCTGGGCAATCACCTTGTAGCTGCGCCCCTCCAGGGTGAAGCGGTTGATTTCCCCCTCGCCCAGCAGGGTCGCCAGGGTGCCGCCCAGGGTGTCCATGGACACCCCCATCTGCGCCGCCTTGGCCCGGTCGATGTCGACCACCACCTCGGGCTTGTCGAACGCCAGGTCGATGTCGAGGAAGGCGAACTTGCCCGAGGCCTGGGCTCGTTGCTTGACCCGCTGGGCCACCTCCAGCAACGCCGGGTAGTCGCCGGCGGTGTTGATCACGAACTGGAACGGCAGGCCTTCGCCGGTGCCCGGCAGCGACGGCAGGTTGAAGCCGAAGATCTGCAGCCCGCCGATCTGTTCGAGCTTGGCCTGCACCAGCGGCAGCAGCTCCATCTGCGTGCGTTCACGCTCGTTCCACGGTTTCAGCAGGAAGCCGCCGATGCCGCTCTGCACACCGTTGAAACCGTTGATCTGGAACGACGAGTAGTATTCGGGGAAGCTTTTGAACAGCGGGGTGAACTGGTCGGTGTAGGCGTTCAGGTAATCCAGGTTGGCCGGCTGCGGCGAGCTGCTCATCATGAAGATCACGCCCTGGTCCTCGTTGGGCGCCAGTTCGTTCTGGGTGAACTTGAGCAGCACCGGGATCAGGCACAGGATGATCAGCGCGAACACCAGCACCACAGGGCGGCTGTCGAGGGTGGCGTGCAGCACGCGCTGGTAACGCCCCTTGAGGCGTTCGAACATGACGTCCAGGCGGTGGGCCAGGCCGCTGGCGTTCTGCTCCTGGCGCAGCAGCAGGGCGCACATCATCGGCGACAGGGTCAGGGCGACGATGCCGGAAATCACCACCGCCCCGGCCAGGGTCAGGGCGAATTCCTTGAACAGCGCGCCGGTCAGCCCGGTAAGAAAGCCGATGGGCGCATACACCGCAGCCAGGGTGATGGTCATCGACACCACCGGCAGGGCGATTTCCCGCGCGCCCTCCAGCGCTGCGTCGAACGGCGACTTGCCTTCTTCCATGTGCCGGTGGATGTTCTCCACCACGACGATGGCATCGTCCACCACCAGGCCGATTGCCAGCACCATCGCCAGCAAGGTCAGCAGGTTCAGCGAATAGCCCATCATCTGCATGAAGAACAGCACGCCGATCATCGACAGCGGGATGGTCACCACCGGGATCAGCACCGAACGCAGGGCACCGAGGAACAGGAACACCACCACGATGACGATCAGCACCGCTTCGCCAAGGGTCTTGATCACCTCGTCGATGGAGGCCTGGATGAACAGCGTGGCGTCGTAGGCGATCGATACCTTCAGCGCTTCCGGCAGCTGGCCCTGCAGCTCGGGCATGATCTTGCGCACTTCCTTGATCACCTCCAGCGGGTTGGCCGCCGGGGTCGCCTTGATGCCGATGTAGACCGACGGCGTGCCGTCGAACGAGCTGACCGTGTCGTAGTTCTCCGCGCCCATCTCCACCCGCGCCACGTCGCCCAGCAGCACCCGGCTGTCACCGGAGACCTTGACCGGCAGCGCGGCGAAGGCTTCGGCCGATTTCAGCTCGGTGCTGGCGTTGATGCTGGTGACCGTGTATTCGCCCTTCACCTCGCCGGCGGCGGAGAGGAAGTTGTAGCGGCGCACGGCATTGGTCACGTCGCTGGCCGCCAGGCCGAAGCCAGCAAGCTTCACCGGGTCGATCCAGATGCGCATGGCGAACACCTGGTTGCCGAGGATTTCCGCTTCGGCCATGCCCGGCAGGGTGGCCAGCTTGGGCTGGATCACCCGCGACAGGTAGTCGGTGATCTGCGGGTTGCTCATTTCCTTGCTGTAGAAGCTGATGTACATCAGCGCCGAGGCGTCGGCGGCTTCCTTGCTTAGCACCGGGTCTTCCGAATCCTGCGGCAGCTGGTTGCGCACTTCGTTGGCCTTGGCAAGCAGTTCGGTGAACAGGCGGTCGCTGTCGGCGCCGATGCGCGCGTAGATCGAGATCACCGAAAAGTTCTGCCGGCTCACCGAGGTCATGTAGTCGATGCCTTCGGCGCTGGCCAGGCTCTGTTGCAGCGGCTGGGTGATGTAGCCCTGGATGGTCTCGGCATTGGCCCCGGGGTAGGCGGTGGTCACCGTGATCAGGGCGTTTTCCATTTTCGGGTACTGGCGGATCTGCAGCGTGTTCCAGGCCTGGAAGCCGAGCAGCAGGATCAGCAGGCTGACCACGCTGGCCAGTACCGGGCGGCGGATGAACGGGTCGGTGAATGCCATGCCTGCCTCCCGTTCAGTCGGTGCGCTTCGCGCCCTGGTCGGGCTTGAGTGCGCTGTCCTGGCCAATGCGGATGGCCGCGCCCGGGGTCAGCTTGAGCTGCCCGGCGGTGACCACCTGCTCGCCCGCCTCGAGGCCCTTGCTGACCACCACCACGCCGTCGCGGCGCTCGCCGGTCTGTACGGTGCGCTGTTCGGCGGTGAGCTGGGGCTGGCCCTGGTCGTCGTGTTGCGGCTTGCCATCCTTGTCCTGTCCGGGCGTGGCGACATACACCGAGTTGCCGTAGAGGGTGTAGGTGATGGCGCTTTCCGGCACCACCACCTGGGGTTGCGGGTCGGGCAGCAACAGCAGCAGGTTGGCGAACATGCCGGGCAGCAGCTTGCCGTCCGGGTTGGCCAGGGTCGCGCGCACCAGCAGGTTGCGGGTGTTTTCATCGACCTTGGGGTTGATCGCGCTGAGGCTGGCGGGGAAGGTCTGGCCGGGGTAGGCGGCCACCTGCACCAGCACCTGCTGGCCCAGGCTCAGCTGCGGCAGCGACTGCTCCGGCACGTTGAAGTCGACGTACAGGCTGGACAGGTCCTGCAGGGTGGCGATCACCGTGCCGGCGGCCAGGTACTGGCCGATGTCCACCTGGCGGATGCCGATGGTGCCACTGAACGGGGCGTTGATGCTTTTCTTGATCTTCTGCGCCTTGAGCTGCTCGACCACCGCCTGGTTGCGCCGGTACTGGGAACTGAGGCGGTCGAACTCGCCGCGGGAGATGGCGGCATCGCCGACCAGCTGGCTGCCCCGGCCGAAGTCGACCTTGGCCAGGCCCAGGTCGGCCTGGGCGGTGCCGAGCAGGGCGGTTTCCTGGTCGTCGTTGAGCTGCAGCAGGGGCTGCCCGGCCTTGACCTTCTGCCCGGAGTCGAAATACAGCGCCTTGACGATGCCTTCCACCTCCAGGCTCAGGTCGACGCCCTGCAAGGCCTTGAGGCTGCCGACGGCGGGCAGGCGCGGTTGCCACTGGCGCTGTTCGGCCTGGGCGGCCGCGACGGTGATCGGTGGCCGAGGGGCGGAGAACACCTGGATCTGTTGATAGATCGAGAAGCCCTTGTAGCCCCCCAGGGCCAGCACGATCAGCAGAACGACGGCCAACATGATGAGCATGCGGCGACGAACCATAAGTCCGGTTCCTTGGATGCGGTTGTTATTCGTTATGACACGACAACGGGCTATCCTGCCCACGTGCGGATGGGGGAAGTATTGCAGAAGGAGGCGGGGATTGCCTGTGCCGGCCTCTTCGCGGCTAAAGCCGCTCCCACAGAGAGCACACAGTACCCTGTGGGAGCGGCTTCAGCCGCGAAGGGGCCAGCGCAGGCAATGAAAGGATCAGGCCAGGTGCAGGTGGTTGTCCCAGAACCCGGAAGGCAGGTCCATCGGTTGCCCGATCAGCTCGGCCTTGCGGCAGTCGTAGAAGCGGCAGCGCCCCTGCCCGGAGGTAACGACGAAGCCATCCTTCACCGCCCCGACCCCCGCGCAATCGGGCATCGGCGCATCGAGCCTCACCGCACCGCTGTCCAGGTCCCAGACGAACAGGCGGTTCGCCCGCGGCGCGGTCAGCGCCACCAGGCGCAGGTCGCTGTGGATGGCGACGCTGGCGGTGTACTGGGCCATCGACTGCAGCTGCCGCTCGGGCACCGGGAAGGCCTTGAACGGCTCGCCCGGGCGCTTGATCGCCAGCAGCTCGGCAGTCTCGTCGGCATCGCCCATGAACTGCTGGCAGGCGGCGATGGTGCCATCGTCGCCCACCGCCAGGTGGCGCACGCTGTTCATCTGCTGGGCCAGGGTCTCCTTGCTCAGCAGGGTGCCGTCGCGCTGCATCAGCACCAGGCTTGGCTCCATGGCGTTCAGGTTCATCTCGACCCGGCTCTCGGCCTCGGTGCGGATGCCGCCGTTGGCGACGATCAGGGTTTCGCCGTCGGGCAGCCAGGCCAGTTCATGGGGGCCGATGCCGTGGGTCGGGATCTCGCCGCTGTGCACCAGGCGCTCGCCCTCGAAGCGGTACACGCCGAGCACGCCACGCCCCGGGTCGGTGGTGTCGTTCTCGGTGGCGTACAGCCATTCGCCGCCCTTGTGGATCACCGCGTGGCCGTAGAAGTGCCGGTTCGGCTGCGAAGTGACGGTCTGCAGCAGGCGCCCGTCGCGCAGGTCGACCAGGTAGCTTTCGGTACCGGGCCGGCGCGCGACGAACAGGGCGATCGGCAGCTCTGGGTGGTTGATGATGGCATGGCAACGCTGACCCACTTGGGTGCTGAACACCTGGGTGCCGTCCAGGCGGAACCCGACCGCATAGTGCTTGCCGTCACCATCGTCACGCGCCGACAGCAGCAAGGGTTGGCTGCCTTTGTTGCGAAACAGGCTCCAGCCGCCCAGGGTCAGGGCGCTGAGCATTACGCTAGCGAGTTTGAGGGCCTGGCGTCGCAGCATGATCAGTCACCGTCGTTGGCATTGAAGCCCAGCTGGATGTTCAACGCCTTGGCCAGGTCGCCTTCGTGCAGGCGGTGGACGACGTTGAGGCTGTCGTAGATCTGGTTGAGGGTCTGCTGCCCGGCCTCGTCGGCCAGCAGCTCGCCGAGGGTCTTGTGGTTGTCGGCCAGCAGTTTGAGCGAGGTAGCGTAGGCGTCGTCGATCTTCTGCGCCAGGGCTTTCTGATCGCTGGGCAGCAGACCGCGCAGGCCCTGGTTGTCGACCCCGACCCACACCGCCTGGGCGGCCTTGAGGGTGGCTTCCAGGCTCTTCATCGAGGAATGGCTGCGCCAGGCTTCGGCTTGCAGCGGTTGCGGGATGCCTTTGCTCTGGCGGCCCATCGGCGCGCCGAGCTTTTTCTTCAGGGTGTCCAGCGCGGTGACCTGGGAACGCAGCAGGTCGGCGATCGCCTCGTGGGAGTCGGCGTAGCGCTGGTTGGGGAACTTGGTCATCTGCGAGAGCATGCCGTCGGTGCTGTTCCAGCTCTTGAGGATGTCCTCGGCCAGGGCCTTCTGGTGCTCGCCGATGGCGACCAGCAGCGGGCAGTAGCGGGCCTTCTGCTCGGCCGTGGCGACATCAGGCTTGCTGTCGAACAGGATGTACTCGTAGGCCGACAGGCCACGCACCACGACACTGGCCTTGCCCAGGGCAGCGGCATCGACCGGCTTGTCGCCGTTGACCAGTTGCTCGACCTGGCGGCCGACCAGGTTCTTCTTGTCGGGCCAGAACTGTACCTGCCAGGCGCGGTTGCCTTCAGCCAGCGGGCCGACCAGCAGCGGCTGCAGCTCGGCCCAGGCTTTTTGCGCGGTGAGGAAGTCAGCGCGCGCGGTGTCCAGGCTTGCCTTGCCTTCGCAGTAGGCCAGGGCGCTGACCGCCAGCTGGCGGTCGGCTTCGACCCAGCGGCTGTAGGTCGGCAGGATCACCTGCTTGGCGATGGCGGCGGAGGTCACGGCTTGCGGGTCCTGCGGCGAGCAGGCACCGAGGGCGAGTGCGGCGAGGCTGGTGAACAACAGTTTGGGTCGGAACATGCCCGGCTCCTTGCGCGTTTAAAGTGAGTTCAGGAACGCCAGCAGCGCGGCGCGCTGCTCGGCATCGAAGGTCAATACATGGTCGCGCGCCGCCTGCGCCTCGCCGCCGTGCCAGAGCACGGCTTCGAGCAGGTCGCGGGCACGGCCGTCGTGCAGGTACTGGGTGTGGCCACTGACCGCCTCGGTCAGGCCGATGCCCCACAGCGGCGGGGTGCGCCAGTCCTGGCCATTGGCGGCGAATTCGGTGCGCTCGTCGGCCAGGCCCGGGCCCATGTCGTGCAGCAGCAGGTCGCTGTAGGGGCGGATCAGCTGGTTGGCCAGCTCCGGCTCGGCGGTATTGGCGGCGGTGGTGAACTGCGGCACATGGCAGGCCTGGCAGCCGGCCTGGAAGAACAGGTTCTTGCCGGCCAGCACCTGCGGCGCGCCGACATCGCGGCGGGCGGGCACGCCGAGGTTGCGGGTGTAGAAGGTGACCAGGCGCAGGATGTTGTCGCTGACTTCCTTTTCGCCACCTTCGCCGTCGCCATTGGGCGCGGCCAGGCAATCGGCCTGGGCGGTGCTGCAGTCGTCCTTCGGTTGCAGGGTGCTGGTCAGGCCCATGTCGCCGTTGAAGGCATGCACGTTCTGCTGGTTGACGTTGGGTTGCCCGGCCTTCCAACCGAAGCGGCCGACCACGGTCTTGCCCTGGGCATCGTCCCAGACCCGGTTGGCGCGGCCGCGGATGCCGTCGCGGTTGCGGTCGTCCGGGTCTTCGTTGGCCAGGATGTCGGCTTCGGGGATGGCTTCGAGCAGGCCCAGGCCGATCATCGGCGGGGCTACCCGGGCCGAGAATCGGGTGTCGGGGTGCATCGCGCCATAGCCGAGCTGGGTGATCTGCAGGGCAGGGCGGCGCAGTTCGACCCGGTGGCCATCCTTGAAGGTGACGGCCTGCTCGGTGTAGCTGACCCGCACCTTGCCCTCTGGCGCCACGCCGGGGATGGCCATGTCCTGCAACTGGGTGCCGTAGACCGGCTCGGGGACAACGCCCAGGCGCTCGATCACTTCGGCCAGGTAGGGCTGGTCGGGGATCGACAGGCGCACCAGCATGCCGACCGCGTTGCTGTCGCCGGGCGCTGGTGGGTGGCCGCGGCCATCGCGCACGTGGCAGTTCTGGCAGGCGGTGGTGTTGAACAGCGGGCCCAGGCCGTCACGGGCGGTGGTGGTGGACGGGGCGATCACCCAGGGGCTGCGGAAAAAGCTGTTGCCCACGGCGAAGTCCAGGCGCCGCTCGGGCGACAGGTTGGCCGAGGGCAGGGAAAAGGCACGGCGGTCGCTGCGCTGCACGGTGGCCTGGCCGCCCGACAACGCTTCGCCGGGCTCGGCCTGGGTGAAACGCGGGGCGTCGTCACAGGCGGCAAGGGCGAGGGCCAGCAGCAAAGGGGAGAGTCGGGACAGCGACGAGGACATGCAAAATCCTGGGCGTGGACGAAAAACCGGCGTGCAAGCTTAGCAGGCCAGCCCTGTTTGAATAAGAGCAATTTGCAATTGCCTGGGTGAAAACGGTGTGAAATGCCAGCATCTTCTTCACCTGTGCCGGCCCTTTCGCGGGTAAACCCGCTCCCACAGGAACCCTCCACAGTCTTCCGGTGCAGCGCGGTCCCTGTGGGAGCGGGTTTACCCGCGAAGAGGCCGGCACAGAAAAAAGGCGACCCGAAGGCCGCCTCTTTTCAAATCCGAAAAACTGCTGATCAGAACTCGTGATCAGCGGTATCCGGGTTCAGGTTGGCAATGCCCAGCTTGCCGGCGGCCTGCTCGATCGAGCCGGTCTGCTTGACCAGCGAGGCGATGGCGTCGCGCACGATCTGGTTGCCGGCGGCGTTGTCGGCGGCGATCAGCTGGTCGTAGTGCTCGCCCTTGAGGGCGTGGTCGACCATCACCTGGATCTTCGCCTGGGTGGCGTCGAGGTCAGCCTTGAGGGTGGCGTCGGCGGCCGGGTCGGCCTTGGCCACCAGCGACGACAGGCTCGGGCCGCTCAGCTTGGTGCCGTCGACACGGGTGTATTCGCCCAGGTAGACGTTACGGATGCCGAGGGCATCGTAGTAGTGCGAGTAGTGGGTGTTGTCGCTGAAGCAGTCCTGCTCGTCTTCCGGCGAGTTGGCTTCCAGCGAGACCTTCATGCGCTCGCCGGCCAGTTCGCCCAGCGACAGGCTGCCCATGCCGAACAGCATCTTGCGCAGGCCGTCGTTGGCCGGCTCCGCTTCGAGGGTGGCGCGGTAGTTGTCGGCGACGTTCGGCGCCCAGTTGGCGACCATGCCCTCGAGGTCCTTGACCAGCAGCTCGGTGACCGCTTTCAGGTAGGCGCGGCGACGGTCGTTGTGGCCACCGGTGGCGCCTTTGCCTTCCAGGTAGTCGGTGTACGGGCGGTTGCCGGCGCCCGGGCCGGTGCCGTTGAGGTCCTGGCCCCAGAGCAGGAACTCGATGGCGTGGTAGCCGGTGGCGACGTTGGCTTCGGAACCGGCCAGTTCGTTCAGGCTGGCGAGCTTCTCGGCAGTGATGTCCTTGACGTCGACCTTCTCTTCACCCACCTGGATCTCGGTGTTGGCGATGATGTTGGCATTGGCCGCCGGGTTGCCCAGGGCGTGCTCGTAGCTCTTGTCGACGTAGTCGATCAGGCCTTCGTCCAGGGGCCAGGAGTTCACCTGGCCTTCCCAGTCGTCGATGATGGTGTTGCCGAAGCGGAAGGCTTCGCTCTGCAGGTACGGAACGCGTGCGGCGGCCCAGGCTTCCTTGGCGGCTTTCAGGGTGTCGTCGCCCGGCTTGGCGAGGAAGGCGTCGATGGCGGCCTGCAGGGTCTTGGAGGTGCTCAGCGCGTCGCTGTACACGGCATAGACCACCTCGGAGTAATGCTTGACCACGGCCTTGCCGGCCGCTTCGTCGACAGTGCCCGGCGCCGCAGCGGCGGTGCTTGCGGCAGCAGGGGCCTGGGCTTGCGGGGCGGCGGCCTTGTCGTTCTTGCCTTCGCCGCAGCCGGCGAGAGCGATGGCGATGGCCAGCAGACTGGCGGAGGCCAGAGGCATACGGATCATTATTGGTTTTCCTGCGTCGTGTGGTTGGACCAAGGGTTAGGCCGTGCACCGTGGCACGCGAAACCGCAACATCATGCGAAAGATTTGCATTTGCTGTAAAGGGGCGCACGCGCAATTCATGTAAATGCCTGTCATGGCCTGTAACCGGGAGGGTTGCGTTACAGCGCCGACACCTGGTTGCGCTGCGCCTGCTTGAGGAAATGGGTCAGTTCACGGGCGGGAAGCGGCTTGCTGTAGTGGTAGCCCTGGCCCTCGTGGCAGCCCTGGGCAATGATGTAGGTTTCCTGCTCGGCGCTCTCCACGCCCTCGGCGATCACCTGCATCCCCAGGCTCTTGCCAAGCTGGATGATGGCGCGAACGATGGTGGCGTCGTCATCGTCGTCGAGCAGGTCCTGGACGAAGCTCTTGTCGATCTTGATCTTGTCCAGCGGCAGCGATTTCAGGTAGCTGAGCGAGGAGTAGCCGGTGCCGAAGTCGTCGATGGCGATCATCGCCCCCGAGCGACGCAGGCTCAGCAGGTGCTGGGCGGCGCTGCTGATGTCTTCCATCAGGCCGGTTTCGGTGACTTCAAGCTCCAGGCTGCGTGGCGGCAGGCGGTGCGCCTGCATCAGGTTGTTGACCACCCGCGGCAGCTCGTTGTGGTGCAACTGCACGGTCGACAGGTTGACCGCCATGCGCAGTTCGCCGAAGCCCAGGTCATGCCATTCGCGCAGCTGGCGGCAGGCCTGGTCGAGCACCCACTCGCCGATGGCGATGATGCTGCCGTTCTGCTCGGCCAGGGGGATGAACTGGTCCGGCGGGACCATGCCCAGTTCCGGGTGCTGCCAGCGCAGCAGCGCCTCGACGCCGACCACGCCGTGGTCGCGGTAGCTGATCTGTGGCTGGTACACCAGGTACAGCTGGTTGCGTGGCAGGGCTTCGCGCAGGTCCTTTTCCAGCTCGCGGCGGCGGCGCATCTCGCTGTCGACGCTGGCGATGTAGAACTGGTAGCGGTTGCGCGAGCGGGCCTTGGCCAGGGTCATGGTCTGTTCGGCCTTCTGCAGCAGCTTTTCGGTGCTGTTGCCGTCCTCGGGGAACAGGGTGATGCCGATGGTGGCGCGCAGGCGGATCTGCTGGTGCTCGAAGCCGAACGGCGCTTCCAGGTCGTCGAGGATGCTCTGGGCCAGCTCGGCGGCCTCGTAGGGCTGTTCGATATTGGCCTGGACCAGGGCGAACTGGTCGCCCCCCAGGCGCGCGAGGGCGCCTAGGCGGCCGCTGTGGGCGCGCAGGCGGTCAGCCAGGGCCAGCAGCAGCTGGTCGCCGACCTGATAGCTGAACTGTTCGTTGATGCCCTTGAAGTCGTCCAGGCCGACGCACAGCACGGCCACCCGGTGTTGCAGGCGGCCGCCGTCGACGAGGATCTTGTCCAGTTGTTCCTGCAGTTGCTGGCGGTTGGGCAGGCCGGTGAGGAAATCGTACTGGGCCATGCGCTGCAGGCTGTTCTCGGCTTCGTGGCGCAGGTGCGTGTTGCGCTCGATCGAGGCCAGCAGCTGGTTGGCGGTGTTGACCCAGATGCCCAGCTCGTTCTTCTCGTGGCCCTTGAGCAGCGGGATCTGGTACTGGCTGGGGCGATCGGGGTTGATCTGGGTGAGGTGCTCGATGATCTTCGACAGCGGCTTGGTCAGCAGCCAGTGGTACACCAGGTACAGCACCAGGCCCATGGCCAGGGCGCGCAATACCCCGGAGACGAAGATGATGATCGCGTTGATCAGGAAGTCTTCACCGTAGGAGGCGGTATCCAGGGTGATGCTCAGGTCGCCGTAATATTCGCTGTAGGGGCCGCGGCCGACCAGTTGGGTGGTGTAGCTGCGTTCCTGGCCGAGGAACAGGTCGGTCAGCCAGCGCATGGACATGTCCTGCAGCGGGCGGGACTTTTCGGCGAGCATGGTTTCGTTGGGGTGGCCGATCGAGGCCATGCGTACGGACTCGTCCTGGAACAGGCCTTCCATCACCTGCATGCCCATTTCCCGGTCGAGGCTGTACACCGCCTGGGTGGAGGGGTCGCGGAACATGTCGAGGATGCGCTGGGCGTCGCTGTTGACGGCCTGGCGAGTCTTGTAGGTGTCATAGACGATCTGCGCGCAGCTGAGAATGACGCCGACCGCAAGCGCCGAAAGCAGCACGACCCTGAGCAACTTGACCGACAAGCTGTTCCGCATTTCCAGCTTCAATGGGGTTTCCTTAATCCATGCGCATGGCATCATTTTGCCATTAACGTTGGCAATACACTATCGGCCGACCATGGCAGTGTATCGGTAGCCCGACCCTGCAACTTGAGTGCGCGGTATCAATCTTCCAGAGCTTTGATGTTAGCGTGCTATGCCGGGTGAGCAAGCCAAACCTTGCCGGCCCTTTCGCGGCTGAAGCCGCTCCCACAGGTACTGCGCCGCTTGTGGGCCTGATGCAATCCCTGTGGGAGCGGGTTCACCCGCGAAGAGGCCGGCACAGGTATAAAAAAACCCGGCACTGGGCCGGGTTCTTGGTCAGGTCCGAACGAATCAGGCCTTGAAGGTCTTGCCTTCGAACTGCTCGGCCACGAAGGCCCAGTTGACCAGGTTCCAGAACGCCTCGACGTACTTCGGACGCACGTTGCGGTAGTCGATGTAGTAGGCGTGTTCCCAGACGTCGCAGGTCAGCAGCGGGGTGTCGCCGCTGGTCAGCGGGCAGCCGGCGCCGATGGTGCTGGCCAGGGCCAGGGAACCGTCAGCCTTCTTCACCAGCCAGCCCCAGCCGGAGCCGAAGGTGCCGACCGAAGTCTTGGTGAACTCTTCCTTGAACTTGTCGAAGGAACCGAACGCGGCGTTGATGGCTTCAGCCAGGGCACCGGTCGGCTGGCCGCCGCCGTTTGGCGACAGGCATTCCCAGTAGAAGGAGTGGTTCCAGATCTGCGCGGCGTTGTTGAAGATGCCGCCCGAAGAGGCCTTGACGATTTCTTCGAGGGTCTTGCCTTCGAATTCGGTGCCTGGGACCAGGTTGTTCAGGTTCACGACATAGGTGTTGTGGTGCTTGTCGTGGTGATACTCCAGGGTTTCCTTGGAGATGTGCGGCTGCAGGGCATCGTGGGCGTACGGCAGCGGCGGCAATTCAAAAGCCATGGTGGATCTCCTGATTCAGGTCTGTTTGCGGTTTGCGCAAGGCCGATCACGGGCGGCCCGATGTACGTCGGCGAGTTTTTACTCTTTGCGACGCAAGGGCTGGATCATAGCACCGGGCCCTGCGCATAACCACGCAACAAACATAGGGAATAGAGGTTCCAGAGCGGTCGCAGGCCGCCGACCGGCGGCGCTCAGTTGAAGATCAACTGCGCCGCCACGGCGAACATCATCACTGCCACCATCAGGTCGAGCAGGCGCCAGGTGGCCGGGCGGGCCAGCCAGGGCGCCAGCCACGCGGCGCCGATGGCCAGGGTCGAGAACCACAGCAGCGAAGCGCTGGCCGCCCCGGCCACGTAGGCGCCTGGAGCCGTCTGCTGGGCGCCGAGCGAGCCGATCAGCAGCACCGTGTCGAGGTAGACATGCGGGTTGAGCAGGGTCACCGCCAGGGCGCTGAGCAGCACCGCCCGGCGCGAGCGCATGCCTTGGCCTTCCTGCTGTTGCAGGCTCTGGGTGGAAAATGCGCTGCGCAGTGCCTTGGCGCCGTACCAGATCAGGAACACCGCGCCGCCCCAGCGGGCGACGGCCAGCAGCGTCGGGTTGTGCGCCAGCACCGTGGCCAGGCCGAACACCCCGGCTGCCACCAGGATGGCGTCGCAGACGATGCACAGCGCCGCCACCGGCAGGTGGTGTTCACGGCGCAGGCTCTGGGCGAGGACGAAGGCGTTCTGTGCGCCGATGGCCATGATCAGGCCGAAGGCCACCAGCATGCCGTTGAGATAGCTTTGCCACATGGCGTGCTCCAGGAATGAACTACCAAACAAGATGCTGGCCATTGTGACGGGCGCCGCTGTATAAGAAAAACCAATAAAGCTGATCCCGCATTAGGAGAATCGATGTTCGACTACAAGCTGTTGGCCGCCCTCGCGGCGGTGATCGAGCAGGGCGGTTTCGAACGGGCCGCCCAGGTCCTGGGCCTGTCGCAGTCGGCCGTCTCCCAGCGCGTCAAGCTGCTCGAGGCGCGGGTCGGCCAGCCGGTGCTGGTGCGTGCCACGCCGCCGAGCCCGACCGAGGTCGGCCGGCAATTGCTCAACCATGTGCAGCAGGTGCGCCTGCTCGAGCGCGACCTGCAGCGCCAGGTGCCGGCCCTGGACGAGGAGGGCCTGCCGGAGCGCCTGCGCATCGCCCTCAATGCCGACAGCCTGGCCACCTGGTGGGCCGGCGCGGTAGGCGGCTTCTGCACCGAGCAGCAGTTGCTCACCGACCTGGTGGTGGAGGACCAGGAAGTCGGCCTGAAACGCATGCGCGCCGGTGACGTGGCAGCCTGCCTGTGTGGCAGCGAGCGACCGGTGGCCGGGGCGCGCAGCCTGCCGCTGGGTGCCATGCGTTACCGCGCGCTGGCCAGCCCCGGGTTCATGGCGCGCTATTTCCCACAGGGGTTCGAGGCCAGGCGCCTGGCTCGCACGCCTGCCATCGTCTATGGCCCGGACGATTTCCTGCAGCACCGCTACCTGGCTTCGCTGGGTATCCAGGACGGCTTCCTGCACCACCTGTGCCCATCGTCCGAAGGTTTCCTGCGCATGGCCGAAGCGGGCCTCGGCTGGGGCCTGGTGCCCGAGCTGCAGGCCCGTGAGCAGCTGGCCGCCGGCCAGTTGGTGGAAATTTGCGCCGATACCCCCATCGACGTGCCGCTGTACTGGCATCATTGGCGCAACGGCGGGCACCTGCTCGCGCAACTCACCGAGCACCTGCACCGCACCGCGCACCACTGGCTGGTGCCGTTGTAGCGGCGGCCGGCGTCTGTTGCATCTGAAATCTAGGCGGAGTCTTACATGCAAATTCTGGTCACCGGCGCGAGCGGCTTCATTGGCGGGCGCTTCGCGCGCTTTGCCCTGGAGCAGGGCCTGGACGTGCGGGTCAGCGGCCGGCGCGCCGAGGGTGTCGAGCACCTGGTGAAGCGTGGCGCACAGTTCATTCCCGGCGACCTCGGCGACGCCGAGCTGGCCCGGCGTCTGTGCCAGGGCGTCGATGCCGTGGTGCACTGCGCAGGCGCCGTGGGCAACTGGGGGCGCTACCAGGACTTTCACCAGGGCAACGTGTTGGTCACCGAGAACGTCGTCGAAGGCTGCCTCAAGGAGCACGTGCGGCGCCTGGTGCACCTGTCGTCGCCGTCGATCTACTTCAATGGCCGCTCGCGCCTGGATATCCGCGAAGACCAGGTGCCGCGCCGCTTCCACGACCACTACGGGCAGACCAAGTACCTTGCCGAGCAGAAGGTGTTCGGTGCCCAGGAGTTCGGCCTCGAAGTGCTGGCGCTGCGCCCGCGTTTCGTCACCGGCGCCGGTGACGCCAGCATTTTCCCACGGCTGATGCAGATGCAGCGCAAGGGCCGCGTGGCGATCATCGGCAATGGCCTGAACAAGGTCGACTTCACCAGCGTGCACAACCTCAACGACGCGCTGCTCAGCGCCCTGTTCGCCGAAGAGCGGGCCCTGGGCCAGGCCTACAACATCAGCAACGGCCAGCCGCTGCCGCTGTGGGACGTGGTCAACTACGTGATGCGCCAGATGCAGCTACCCCAGGTCACCCGCTACCGCTCCTACGGCCTGGCCTACAGCCTCGCGGCATTGAACGAAGCGGCCTGCCTGCTCTGGCCCGGGCGCCCGCAACCGACCCTGTCGCGCCTGGGCATGCAGGTGATGAGCCGCGATTTCACCCTGGACATCAGCCGTGCCCGCCAATACCTGAACTATCAGCCCAAGGTCAGCCTGTGGACCGCGCTGGATGAATTCTGCGCCTGGTGGAAGCATCAGCCACCGGGCCAGTGAACCTGGCCGGCAGTTGATGGTCATCAGTGCGCCGCGCAAGCGGTTTATACTCATGTCTCTTTGCTACCACCGCGGTTGAAGCCACCTATGCGTAACGATGCCCACGACGATTTCGATGATGTGCCCACCCTGCGGGCCGGTACCCCCGATGACGACGAGCTGCTGCCCGCCCATGTTTCGCGCAGCCGCAAGAAGGCGGCCAGGCCGGGCAGCACCGGCCCGCTGTGGGCGTTGCTGGGCGCATCGTTCATCGCCCTGGCGGGCCTGGGCTGGTGGAGCTTCCAGCAGATTTCGCTGATGGAGCAGCAACTGGTGGCCACCCAGGAAAGCTTTGCCCGCATCAGCGAGGACGCCGCCGGACGCTTGCAGGCGATCAGTGGCAAGGTCGCTGCCAGCGAGTCGAGCACCACCACCGGCAGCGAGGCGTTGAAGTTGCAGATTCGCCAGTTGCAGGCCAGCCTGGCCGAGCAGGGCAAGCAGCAGCAGGGCGTGGCCGGGCAGGCGGGAGACCTGGGCAAGCGCCTGGAGCAGGTGCTGGCCGATACCCGTGAGCAGCAGAAGGCCGTGACCGAATTGCAGACCCAGTTGCAGGCGCAATTGAAGGCCGTGAATGGCGAGCTCGCCGCGCTGAAGTCGGGACAGGTGGATGGCGGCAAGCTCGATGGCCAGTTCAAGAGCCTGAACGATGAAGTGGCGGCGTTGAAGAAGCAGGGTAATCAGAAGGCGGCGATCGACAGCCTCGAGCAGGATGTGCTGGTGCTCAAGACTCAGATGGAGAACCGCTCGGCGTCGTCGAGCGGGGCGACGGTGCAGGAGTTCGATGCTTTTCGGGGGCAGACCACGCGTAACCTGAACACCCTGCAGAACCAGATCCAGAACCTGCAACAGCAGATCAATGCTCGGCCTTGAGATCACCTGAGCCTTCTTCGCGGCGGTTCGGCGCCCCGACAAGCCCGCTCCCACAGGTACCGCGCCAACGCTGAAGGCTGCGCGGGCCCTGTGGGCGCGGGTTCACCCGCGAATGGCCTTTGCTCAGAGGCGGGGGTAATCGATGTACCCCACCGGCCCCTTGGCGTAGAAGGTTTCCGGATGTGTCTCGTTCAACGGCGCATCCGCCGCCAGCCGTGCCGGCAAATCCGGGTTGGCGATGAACGGCACGCCGAACGCCACCGCATCCGCCTTGCCCGCCGCCAACGCCGCATTGGCGCTGGCCTTGTCGAAGCGCTCGTTGACGATGTACGGCCCACCGAACGCTTGCTTGATCAGCGGCCCCAGGCTGTCGTCGGCTTCCTTCTCCCGCGAGCAGATGAAGGCGATGCCGCGCTTGCCCAGCTCGCGCGCCACGTAGGTGAAGGTTTCGGCACGGTCGGCGTCGCCCATGTCATGGGCATCGGCACGCGGTGCCAGGTGCACGCCGACGCGGCCGGCGCCCCATACCTCGATGGCCGCATCGGTGACTTCCAGCAGCAGGCGCGCACGGTTTTCCAGCGAGCCGCCGTAGCGGTCGTGGCGCTGGTTGGTGCTGCTCTGCAGGAACTGGTCGAGCAGGTAGCCGTTGGCACCGTGAATCTCCACGCCATCGAAACCGGCGGCCTTGGCGTTCTCGGCGCCACTGCGGTAGGCCTCGACGATGTCGGCAATTTCTTCGGTTTCCAGTGCGCGCGGGGTCGGGTAGTCGCTCAGCGGGCGCACCAGGCTGACGTGGCCCTTGGGCTGGATCGCGCTCGGCGCCACCGGCAGCTCGCCATTGAGGTAGCTGGGGTGGGAGACGCGGCCGACGTGCCACAGCTGCAGGAAGATGCGCCCACCGGCGCCGTGCACGGCCTGGGTGACGTTGTGCCAGCCACGCACCTGCTGGTCGTTCCAGATGCCGGGCGTGTCCGGGTAGCCGACGCCCATCGCCGTCACCGAAGTCGCCTCGCTGAGGATCAGCCCGGCGCTGGCGCGCTGCACGTAGTATTCGGCCATCAGCGCGTTGGGCACCCGGCCTTCGTCGGCGCGGCAGCGGGTCAGCGGGGCCATGATGATGCGGTTGGGCAGTTGCACGTCGCCCAGGGTGATCGGATCGAAAAGCGTGGTCATAACGGTTACCTGCCTGGTCAAAGCGCTTGGCGCAGTTGTTCGAGGAACGCCTGGATAGTGGCTTCGTCGCGTTTGAAGAAGTGCCACTGGCCGATCTTCTGGCTGCGGATCAGCCCGGCGCGCTGCAAGGTCGCCAGGTGGGCCGAGACGGTCGACTGCGAGAGGCCGCAGCGTTGGTCGATCTGCCCGGCACAGACACCGTTCTCGGTGCTGTGGTACTGGTCGGGAAATTGCGTTGCCGGGTCTTTCAGCCAGCTGAGGATTTCTCGCCTGACCGGGTGGGCCAGCGCTTTGATGATTTCGT
The DNA here is from genome assembly GCF_044749485.1 of Pseudomonas sp. NPDC089401. Classification (NCBI taxonomy): domain Bacteria; kingdom Pseudomonadati; phylum Pseudomonadota; class Gammaproteobacteria; order Pseudomonadales; family Pseudomonadaceae; genus Pseudomonas; species Pseudomonas sp. NPDC089401. The sequence goes on from NZ_JBIVIA010000010.1 coordinate 101,519, forward strand.
CGAGATCGAGTGGCATGGGTGAGGCTCGTTGTGTATCGCGATGCAGCGAAATTTATATCGATGAATCGCGATATACAAATATGAAGAGGTTCTGAGCTGAGCACGAATCGCTATATCGCGTTATGACGATATAGATCGGGGCGGTGCTAGACTGCGTCCATGAACTACCTCGCACACCTGCACCTGGGCGGCCCGGCGCCGCAACAACTGCTCGGCAGCCTGTATGGCGATTTCGTCAAAGGCTCGCTGGAGGGGCGCTTTGCGCCTGAGCTGGAGGAGGCGATCCGGCTGCACCGGCGCATCGATTCCTACACCGACCAGCACCCGCTGGTACTGGCGGCGCTGGCGCGCTTTCCCCGTGAGCGGCGGCGCTTTGCCGGGATCGTTCTGGATGTGTTCTTCGACCATTGCCTGGCACGGCATTGGCGGGACTATGCCGAGCAACCGCTGGAGCAGTTCACGGGAGATTTCTACCGGGTGTTGCTGGCGGAGCCCGAATTGCCGGGGCGGTTGGCGCGGATTGCGCCATTCATGGCGGCGGACGACTGGCTGGGTGCGTATGGCGATTTCGCCACGTTGGAGCAGGTTTTCGGCGGGATTGGCCGGCGCTTGTCTCGGCCTGATGCCCTGCAGGGGGTAATGGGTGAGCTGGAGCGCCTTTACGATCCGCTTCTGGCTGATTTCCGTGCTTTCTATCCCGCCTTGCAGGCCTTTGCCGAAGCCGCGCGTCGCTAATCCAGCAGCAAACATTGTGCGCTAAAAGTTGTGGCTATAGTGATGAACAGGCTGCTGACCACCTGCTGCAACGAGGCGCTCGGCAAGCCAGGCGGCATGTGGCTCGCATGGAAGGATGTGGCTGAGTTGTCTGGGTTGTCGGTCGATGGCATTTCCGTGAGTGCACGACGTGCTGAGATCAATCGATCCGCAGGGAGTGGGAGACAGCACCATGACTCCAGTACTGATCAAGGGCCAGCAGGGGCCCGATGTTGCAAAGCTGCGCAAGGCATTGGCCAAGGCTTTAGGGGCGCAGGCAGGGCAATTTCCTAAATTGGCCACCGGCAAGACATTCGACGCGCAGACAGAAGCTGCGGTGCGTTACTGGCAAGCCGGTGTCGGCGTGATAGCCGATGGCATCGTCGGTGCCTACGGCCTTGAGCTTCTCGGGCTGTTGCCGCTGACGGTGCCAGCACTTGCGTTGCCACAGGTACAGCATCTGTTCCCGGCCACCAAGCCATCGAACGTGCGCCGTTATCTGCCTTATGTGGTCGCTGCACTGGAGGTCGCCGGTGTGAAAGGGCGACCGCTGCTGCTGACGGCATTGGCAATCATTCGCGCCGAGAGCGAGGGTTTCGTGCCCATCGCAGAACTGCCGTCGCAACTCAATACGCTTTCTGGACGAGCCGCATTCAGCCGCTACGAAGGTGTCAGCAAGCTGGGCAACAGCCAGCCTGGAGATGGTGCCCGTTTCCGCGGACGCGGTTATGTGCAATTGACCGGGCGAGCCGCTTACCAGCGGTGGGGCCAGCAGTTGGGGCTGGACCTGACTGCAGACCCGGACCTGGCCAACGCACCGGAGGTGGCGGCGGCCCTGCTGGCCTTGCACATCGCTGCGCAGGCGCCAGCCATAGGCGCCGCCCTGAAGGGCAAGGGCAAGGCCGCCAAGCCTGCTTACCCGGTGGCGCGCAAGCTGGTCAATGATAACGATCGTGGCCTGGACGGCTTCGTCAGCGTGTTTGAAACCGCCAACGGCATACCTGCCCCGAAGGTGGCGAGCAAGCCCGGGAAAACGGGTCTGTCCCGTCGCAATGCGACGAAGGACCCAGTGGATCTTCGCGATCGTGTGTACCAGCCGCCACCCGCCATGCTCCAGCGTTGCTACCCCGATAATGCGCAGGTCAGCCGTTACCTCAGTGGCTATACCCAGACAAAGCTGATTCTCGATCAAGGTGAAGAAGGGGCTTGCACGGGCTTTGGCCTGGCCTGCGTGATCAATTACCAACGCTGGCGCAGGGCGGACATGCCCAAGGCCGGCTTCGAATCAGTCAGCCCGCGCATGCTTTACGACTTCGCGCGCCGCTATGACGAATATGCCGGCGAGGATTACGACGGTTCCAGTTGCCGTGGCGCACTGAAGGGGTGGTTTCACCATGGGGTGTGCCTGGAGAAAGATTGGCCTTATCAGGCGCAAGGCATCGTGCAACCTCAGTTCGGTTATGCCGAGCGCGCCACCGAAAACACCTTGGGTGTCTACTACCGTATCGACGTCAGCACCATCACCGACTTGCAGGCCGCTATCCAGGAAGCGGGAGTGATTTACGTTTCTGCCTTCACCCACGATGGCTGGGACCTGCCAGAGTTGAAAAGAACACCCAAGCCTACCCACCAGAACCTGCCGCAGATCGAGTACGACGGCCATCCGTCAACAACGGATGGGCATGCCTTTGCCTTGGTCGGCTTCAACACGGTGGGTTTCATCGTGCAGAACTCCTGGGGCGCAGGATGGGGCAACGGTGGCTTTGCTGTCCTCACGTATGCCGACTGGCTCGCCAACGCAATGGATGCCTGGATCGCAGCGCTGGGCGTGCCGGGTGTCGTGCTTGGCCAGTTGGCCGCTGGCGGCCAGGCTAGCACCGGCAGGGCCGGGGTAAACAAGGGGTTGTGGTGGGACGAGCGAACGGCCTACCAACACAGTGTGGTGCTGGGCGACGATGGCCGAGTATCGCGCTACCTGACTCAGGATGAGCTGACCCGAACCCTGCAATATCAGGCCTGTGTCCTTCCAGACCAGTGGTTACGGGCCCAGTCGGGATCCATCAAACGCCTGGTGATCATCGTACATGGTGGCCTGAACAGCGAAGCGGTTGCGATAAAGCGTGCGCAGGCGATGGGCCGCTATTTCATGGGTAATGGTTGTTATCCGTTGTTCGTTGTCTGGAAAACCGGCTTGCTAGAGTCCCTGGGAGACATCCTGCGCAAGCACATGCCTGGAGGCGGGGATCGCGCAGGGGGGATGCTCGATGCGATCGGTGATGCCAGCGACGCGCTGCTGGAGCCAGTGATACGTCCACTGGCGAAGCCGATCTGGAGCGAAATGAAGCAGAATGCCGAGGCATCCACCTTGCCGACTCGTGGGGGCGATCATCTGGTCAGTGCGTTGCAGAATTTGCAACGCACCTGGGGTGAGAATCTGCAGATCCACCTGCTGGGCCACTCTGCCGGAGCGATCTTTATCGGCTGGCTGCTCGATGTGATGGCGGCGCGGCAGGTCATCGACAGCGTCAATTCGGTCCACCTCTACGCACCGGCTTGCACGGTCCAGTTCGCCAATCGCCACTACGCGCCCCATGAGCGGCTGATGAAGTCGCTGTACATGGATATTCTGTCCGACCAGAACGAGCGTGATGACAACACGGCGCTGATCTACCGCAAGTCGCTGCTGTACCTGGTGTCCAGTGCGCTGGAGCAAGACCTGCGCACACCGATTCTGGGGTTGATGAAGGTCCTTGATGCGGATTATCGTCGTTGGGATGGGTCGTCGGCCACGGCAGAGGCCTTGCGCAACTGGAGGGCGGCATTGCTCAAGGCTGGCTTGAAGGAGGGAGGCCGGCTGCGGGAGCTGGTCGACAGCAAAGTCGCTACCTACTCGGACAACAACAAGGCCGAGACCATCAGGGCCGCGCATGGCTGCTTCGACAATGCGCTGCAGATTGTCAGCCGAACGCTGGAACGCATCATCGACAAGCAACCCCTGATCATGCCGATCGATGACCTTCGCGGTTATTGAAACGGCGCCCGAGGGACGAGGCCCCTGCTCGGAGGCACGGGCCCGACCTCAGGCAGCTCGGGCGTGTCGTCGCGCCACCGGCAAGGCTTCTTCAACCCCGAACAGCGCCAGGTGAATCGCCTGCTGCGCCTGGAACGCCAGCGCCGCGCGTTCCTGCTCCACGCTGCTGATCGGCGCCAGCAGTTGAATGCACACTTCACCCCGCGGCTCGGCAAACAAGCGCAGCAGGTGCGACACCAGGTCATCATCGCCGATGAACGGCGCAATCGGGTCCGCCTGGCCATTGCGCAGGTATTGGATGGCCACTGGCTGCACCGCCACACCCTGGTCGATGGCGCCCGCCAGCAGTCGCCCATGGAAGGTTCGCAGCTGGCACCCGTCGGTGGTGGTGCCTTCGGGGAAGATCAACAATGGCCGGGCCTGGCCCAGTTGCTCGCTGATCGCTTCACGCAGCCGCTGGGCATCCCCACCACCCCGGCGGATGAACAGCGTACCGGCCTTCTCCGCCAGCCAGCCGGCCAGCGGCCAATGGCGCACTTCGGCCTTGGACAGAAACGACAGCGGCTGCAGCATGCCGAGCAGCGGGATGTCGGTCCATGACACGTGGTTGCTGACCCACAGCATCGGCCGCTGCGGCAGCTCGCCGAGCACCCGCACCTCGAAGGGCAGGGCGCCGACCAGGTACTTCATGAACCAGCAGGTCCAGCGCTGGCGCCGCTCCATCGGCGTCTGCAGGCCCAGGCGTTCGCCCACGGCGATGACGCTGGCCATGAGCATGCCCAGCAACAGCACCCCAAGCAGCCGGGCAAGGCGGGCGATGGCCCGCAGCTTGGGCATCAGACCGCCGCCTTGAAGTGGCGGGCGTAGCGCGGGCAGAGGTCGTCGCGCTTGAGCAGGATGAACACGTCGGCGACCTGGAAGTCTTCGTCCCAGCAAGGCTCGCCGCAGATCTTCGCGCCCAGGCGCATGTAGGCCTTGAGCAAGGGCGGCATCTCGGCGATGACGTTGTTCGGCAGGGCCAGGTTCGGCAGCGGGTTCTTCGGTTCGGCGCGCAGGTGTTCGGTGCACAGGTAGCGTTCGCGCAGGCGCTGCATGACCGCGTGGGCCTGCACGCCGCCATCCTGCATGGGGATGCTGGCGCAGCCCATCAGGTAGCTGTAACGGCCTTCGTTGAGCACTTCGGCCAGCTCGCCCCAGAGCACGGCGATGGTGCCACCGTTGCGGTAGTCGGCGGCGACGCAGGTGCGGCCCAGCTCGAGGATCGGGCCTTGCAGCTGCAGCAGGCCGTGCAGGCTGAATTCTTCTTCGCTGTAGAAGCGGCCCAGGCTGCTGGCGGCCTGGTGATCGAGCAGACGGGTGGTGGCCACCAGCTCGCCGGTGCTCAGGTCACGCACGCCGATATGACGGCAGTGCACGTCGTAGTCATCCATGTCCAGGCCCTGTTCGGCGCCTTTGAGCTTGGCTTTGAATTCCGCGCTGAACACCTTGTAGCGCAAGGCCTGGGCTTCCTGCAGGGCGGCAGCGCCGACCAGGCGTTCGGCTTGCAGACGGCGTTCAGTGCTGTTGTCGCCAGAGCGTGCGATCCGAGTCATTACGAGTCTCCATAAGCCAGCCATGAAGGGTTGCGGCCGGTCGGCTTTGTTGTGCAAAGTCAGCCTAGGTAGGCGCGGTGTCACCTCGGTGAATCTTTGGTGATGCTTGCGTGACACCCCCTTACAGCCCCCGACAGGAGCGCCCTGATGGCCTGGTTGCAACGAATCAACGACCCGCTCCGCCAGCCCCTGGCCGGCACCCTGGGCGAGACCTATGCCGCGCAGCTCGAGCGCCTGGGGGCCGTCACCCCGTTCGAGCTGGCGGTGCTTGGCGGCCGCGCCATGGCCACCCCGGGGCTGGCCTTCCTGGTCGGCTACCAGGCCGCCCTGCGCGTGCTCTGGCCCAGCGCCCCGGCCAGCCTGGGCGCGCTGTGCGCCACCGAGCGGCGCAGCGTGCGCCCGGCAGACATGCACACCCGGCTGCAAGCCCTGCGCTTGAGCGGCAGCAAGGATTTCGTCACGGCGGGGCTGGATGCCGAGTGGTTGTTGGTGGCGGCACGCGATGAAGGGCCAGGGGAGGCGCCACGCTTGAAACTGGCGGTGGTGTATCCGGGCGAGGCGGGCGTGACGCTGGAGGCCCTGCCGACCTTGCCGCTGATGCCTGAAGTGGGGCATGGGCGGTTGCAGCTGGAGCAAGCCGCCTGCGAGCTGTTGGCGGGGGATGGCTGGGACGCCTATGTCAAACCGTTCCGCTCGCTGGAGGATTTGTATGTGCTGGCGGCGCTGGTGGCCTGGTTGTACGGGGTAGGGCAGGAGTGCGGCTGGCCGCAGGAGTTGCGATTGCGCCTGCTGGGTGTACTGGCGGGATGTGCCGAGGGGAGCCGGCAGTGCGCCGACAGTGCCGGTTGCCATTTGCTGTTGGGGGGATTGTTCGCGCAGTTTCAGGATTTGCGTGGGGCCCTCGACCAGGCGCTGCTGGAGGGGCCGCGGCAGTGGGCGCAACTGTGGCAGCGCGACCAAGGGGTGCTGGCGCTGGCGGCGGCGGCGCGGGAGAAACGGTTGGCCAAGGCCTGGGGGGCTGCAGGATTGTCATGAAAGCCTGCAAGGCTGTGTGATCCTTTGGAGCCTGGGGCCGCTTTGCGGCCCTTTCGCGACACAAGGCCGCTCCTACAAAACACGCGCGTCCCTGTAGGAGCGGCCTTGTGTCGCGAAAGGGCTGCGAAGCAGCCCCCAGCAGGCGATGACAATGAAAGCATTGGTGATACTCGTCGCGATAGCCATGACCCCGGCCTGGGCCGAAGACTGGCCCGACCCCAGCTGGCCGGTCGACGACGCCACTGTCGACTGGCAAGCCGTCGACGCCTACGCCTTCCCTGAACGCAACACCACCGACCGCAGCGGCATCCGCACCGATGCCCTGCTGATCATTCGCGACGGCCGCATCCTCCACGAGCGTTACGCTGCCCCCACCACGGCCAACACCGCCCACCTCACCTGGTCGGTCAGCAAGAGCGTGCTGGCCACCGTGCTTGGCGTGGCCCAGGGCGAGGGCCGCTTCCAGCTGGAGGACCCGGCCGCGCGTTTCTACCCGCCCATGCAGGCTCACTCGCACGTGCGCCTGGCCGACCTGCTGCACTGGGCCAGCGGCCTGGCCTGGCAGGAGGACTACGAATACGCGCCGCTCAAGTCCTCGGTGGTGGCCATGCTCTACACCCGCGGCCGTGACGACATGGCGGCCTACACCGCCGCCCACGCCAGCGCGCACAAGCCCGGCGAGCATTTCCTCTATTCCAGCGGCGACAGCAACCTGCTGGCCGCGGCCCTGCGCGGCATGCTCGACGGCGCCCACTACGACAGCTACCCCTGGCAGGCGCTGTTCACCCCGCTGGGTATCGACAGCGCGGTCTGGGAACGCGACGGCAATGGCACCTTCGTCGGCTCTTCCTACCTCTACATGAGCGCCCGCGACCTGGCCCGCATCGGCCTGTTGATGCAGCGCGAGGGGCGTTGGCTCGACCGGCAACTATTGCCGGCCAGTTGGGTGGCCTTCAACCGCAGGCCCTTTACCCGGGCCGAGGCCCTGCCCGGTGAAGCCAACCCGGGCGGCCACTGGTGGCTGAACCAGCCGTTGCAGGGCCAGCCTTTGCCCTGGCCGGACGCCCCGGCTGGCACGTTTGCCGCGCTCGGCCATTGGGGCCAGGCGCTCTACATCGTCCCTGAGCGCAAGCTGGTGATCGTGCGCTATGCCGATGACCGCGACGGCAGCTACAGCCACAACGCGTTGCTCAAGCGCGTGCTGGCGGCACTGCCCAGGGAGGGCACATGAAGCGCCTGCTGTTGCTGGTCGTCGTCGCCTTGCTCGGCTGGGCCTGGCTGGAGCGTCAGGCACTGGCGGACTTCCCTGGCATCCTCTCGGCCTATTCGGCCAAGGAGTACTGTTCGTGCCGTTTCGTCATGGGCTTCGACCCGGCCTATTGCCGGGGTTATGTGAAACAGTGGCTGCCATTGAGCACGTTGCAGGAAGACGACACGCAGCGCCGGGTCACTGCCGCCGGCCTGGGCCAGCGTAGCCAGGCGGCCTGGCAGGGGCCCCAGGCCGGTTGCCGCTTGCTGCCGTGAGGGCGGGCGGGTAAGGTTGGCGGTCAAGCTTCACGAGACCTGCCATGTTCAAGCTGCCCCGTCTTCTGCCCGCCCTGCTGCTGGCCCTGTGCCTGCCCGCCCATGCCAACTGGCACCTCGATGGCGAGTCTTCACGCCTGTCGTTCGTCGCCGGCAAGAACGGCACCACCGCTGAGGTCCACCGCTTCCTGGTGCTGCATGGCAGCGTCGACCGCAAGGGCACGGCCGAACTGAGCATCGAGATGGACTCGCTCAGCAGCGGCATACCCCTGCGCGACGAGCAGATGCGCGACAACCTGTTCGAGGTCGAGCGCTTCCCTGACGCGACGGTGAAGGCGCAGCTCGACCTGCGGCCGATCAACGACCTGGCCAACGGCGCGCAGATCGAACTGCGCCTGCCGCTGACCGTGACCCTGCACGGCCAGTCCCACAGCTACAACGCCTTGCTCCTGGCCACCCGCCTGGACGAGCGCCGTTTCCAGGTGGTGACCCTCGAACCGCTGGTGCTGCGGGCCAACGATTACGGCCTGCTGCCGGGCCTGGAACGCCTGCGCAAGTTCGCCAAGCTGAAATCCATCAACCCGACGGTGCCGGTCAACGCGGTGCTGATCTTCAACGCCCGCTGACATGCCGGGGCCGGTCTTCCCCTGGCGGGATGGCAACCAGTTCGAGCTGCTGATCGACGGCCCCGAATTCTTTCCGCGCATGCTCCAGGCGATCGTGCGCGCCGAGTTCCAGGTCGACCTCGAGCTGTACCTGGTCGAGGCCGGGGCCTGCGCCGAGGCAGTGGTCGAGGCGCTGGAACAGGCGGCGCGGCGCGGCGTGCGGGTGCGCTGCCTGTTCGACGACTATGGTTCGCTGGCCTTCACCACGGCGTTGCGCCAGCGTCTGCTGGACGCTGGCGTCTACCTGCGCTGGTACAACCGCCTGCGCTGGAAGCGCGGCTTTCGCAACCTGTACCGCGACCATCGCAAGCTGCTGCTGGTGGACGAGCGCTGGGCGGCCGTCGGCGGTACCGGGGTAACCGACGAATTCTGGACGCCGGGCGAGGCGAGCAGCGACTGGCATGAAGTGATGGTGCAGCTCGAAGGCCCGGTGGTCAGCGACTGGCAGCTGCTGTTCGACCGCCAGTGGCACGCCAACAACCGCCGCACCGCTTGGCGCCCCGCCGAGGGCTTCGGCCTGGCGCGCCTGCCCAAGGCGCCGGTGCAGGGCCAGGGCATGGCGCGGGTGGCCTATGCCGACGCCCGCCAGCACCAGGACATCCTGCATTCGCTGGTGCGTGCGTTGAACAGCGGCAAGCAGCGGGTGTGGCTGGCCACGCCGTACTTCCTGCCGACCTGGAGCGTGCGCCGGTCATTGCGCCGGGCCGCCGGCAAGGGCCTGGACGTGCGCCTGCTGCTGACCGGCCCGCGCACCGACCACCCTTCGGTGCGTTATGCCGGCCATCGCTACTACCCGCGGCTGCTGCGCGCCGGGGTGCGCATTTTCGAGTACCAGCCGTGTTTCCTGCACCTGAAGATGGCGCTGGTGGACGACTGGGTCAGCGTCGGCTCGTGCAACTTCGACCACTGGAACCTGCGCTTCAACCTGGAAGCCAACATCGAGGCCCTGGACCCGCCACTGACCGCCGCCGTGGTGGCCAGCTTCGAGCGCGATTTCGCCCTCAGCCAGGAGATCGACCTCGACCACTGGAACGCCCGGCCCTTGTGGCGGCGGGTGAAGCAGCGGATCTGGGGCTGGCTGGACCGCCTGGTGGTGAACCTGCTCGACCGCCGCGACTGAGACCGGCTATCGTGCTGTGACGGTTCACAGGCAAACGAGGGAGTGGGTGCGATGACGGCGAAGAAGATTCTGATGCTGGTGGGCGACTACGTCGAGGACTACGAGGCGATGGTGCCGTTCCAGGCCCTGAGCATGGTCGGCCACACGGTGCATGCGGTGTGCCCGGAAAAGGTCGCGGGGCAGACGGTGCGCACGGCGATCCATGATTTCGAGGGCGAGCAGACCTACAGCGAAAAGCCCGGGCACAACTTTGCCCTGAACTACGACTTCGTGCGGGTGCGTGCGGAGGAATATGACGCGTTGCTGATCCCGGGTGGTCGCGCACCGGAGTATCTGCGTTTGAATGAGCGGGTGCTGGAACTGGTGCGGGCGTTCGACAAGGTGGGCAAGCCGATCGCAGCGGTGTGCCATGGGGCGCAGCTGCTGGCGGCGGCGGGGGTGCTGGAGGGACGCGAGTGCAGTGCTTACCCGGCGTGCGCGCCGGAGGTGCGGCTGGCGGGTGGGAAATTCATCGATATCGCCGTGGACCAGGCGCATGTGGATGGCAACCTGGTCACCGCGCCGGCGTGGCCTGCGCATCCGGCGTGGCTGGCGGCCTTCCTCAAAGTGCTGGGCACCCGGATCGCCTGACCTGGCCTCTTCGCGGGCTTGCCCGCGAAGAGGCCGGAACAGGCTTACTCGACCTGCTCGACCCAGTCATTGAGGTTGTAGTAGTTGGTGACCCGGGCGATCTTCCCGCAATGGATGTAGAAGAACGCCCCCGCCGGCAGCACATAGGTCTGCCCCTCGGCCGCCGGCAACCCTTCGTCATCCGCCAGGTACTCGCCATGCACGGTGAATTCGGCCGCCGCGCGGCTGCCGTCGGCATTCTGCATCACCACGATATCGGCCAGGCGTTCGCGGTAGCAGCGGTTCATCTTGTCCATGAACGCAGCGAACCTGGCCTTGCCCATCTGCCGCTCGCCCTGGTTGATGTCGTGGATCACGTCCTCGCTGAGCAGTGCCAGGAAGGCCGGCATGTCCCCGGCATTGAAGGCGGCGTAGTAAGCATTTACCAGTTCGGTAGCGGTCATGGAACAATACCTGTCGTGTAGGGAAAAGGCGGTGCGTTGCCTCGGATGATAGGGTTTCCCCTCAAGCCCGGCTTAGCCGAGCGCGTCATCCACATCGACAAAACGACCGCCAAGCATGGAAATACGCCTGTTGCACGGCGCCGCTATTGCGCCTTACATCGATGACCTCGCGCGCCTGCGCCTGACCGTGTTCCGCGAGTTCCCCTACCTCTACGACGGCACCCCGGAGTACGAGGCCGACTACCTGGCCAGCTATGCCCGCTCCGGGCGCAGCCTGGTGGTGCTGGCCCTGGACGACGGCCAGGTGATCGGCGCCTCGACCGGCCTGCCACTGGTGGACGTGGCGCCGGCGTTCCAGCAACCATTCCTGGCCCAGGGGCGCGACCCGGCCAGCGTCTACTACTTCGGCGAATCGCTGGTGCTGCCGGAGTACCGCGGCCGTGGCCTGGGTGTGCGTTTCTTCATCGAACGCGAGTCCTATGCCCACAAGCTGGCCGAATTCGACTTCTGCGCGTTCTGCGCCGTCGAGCGACCCGGGGTTCACCCGCGGCGTCCTGCGGACTACAAGCCGTTGCACGGTTTCTGGCGCAATCGCGGTTTCCTGCACGATCCCTCGCTGCGCACGAGCTACGCCTGGCGCGACCTGGATGAGCAGGAAAGTTCGGACAAGATCATGTCGTTCTGGACCAAGGAACTGCCGATTTGATCCGCCTCGCGGCCTGCCAGTACGCCATCGAGCTGCATGAAACCTGGGATGCCTACGCCGACCACCTGCAAGGCCTGTGCGCCGAGGCGGTGGCGGCAGGGGCCCGGTTGCTGCTGCTGCCGGAATACGCCGGGCTGGTGCTCAGTGGCCAGTTGCCGGTCGAGCAGCGCAGCGATCTCAAGGGTTCGATCGCCGGCATCCAGCCGTTGATCGAGCCGTGGTTGGCGCTGTGCGAGGGCATCGCCCGGCGCTGGGGCATCCTTCTGCAGCCGGGCAGCATGCCCGTGCTGGACCGCGATGGCCACTACCGCAACCGAGCCTGGCTGTTCGGCCCCAACGGGCTGATCGGGCACCAGGACAAGCTGATGATGACCCGCTTCGAGCGTGAACACTGGGGCATTGCCGCAGGCGAGGGCTTGCAGGTGTTCGACACCGAGCTGGGGCGCGTCGGGATCCTGATCTGCTACGACAATGAGTTCCCGATGTTGGCCCGGCGTCTGGCCGAGGGCGGCGCCGACCTGATCCTGGCGCCGAGCTGCACCGATACCGAAGCGGGTTATCACCGGGTACGCATCGGTGCCCAGGCGCGGGCGCTGGAGAACCAGATTGCAGTGTTGCAGAGCCCGACGGTGGGGCTGGCGCCCTGGTCGCCGGCGCTGGACGAGAATATCGGCCGGGCAGGGCTGTTCGTGCCGCCGGATCGCGGGATGCCGGAGGATGGGGTGGTGGCGTTGAGCGAGGCGTTGAGCCCTTTGGGCAGCCAGTGGCTGGTGTGCGAGGTGGATCTTGAGGACGTTAGGCGGGTGAGGCAGGAAGGGCAGGTGTTTACCCGCAGGGACTGGCCGGAGCAGTTTTACAGAATGATGTAGAACCGTTGCGACCTCTTCGCGGGTAAACCCGCTCCCACAGGAGGATTGCGATCCCTTGTGGGAGCGGGTTTACCCGCGAAGCAGGCGCCGCGGTTAAAGCAGGCTTACTTCACTTCGACTGCCAGGCTCTGGGCAATCTTGCTCTGCCACAGGGCTGGGCCAGTGATGTGTACCGATTCGCCGTTGCTGTCTACAGCCACGGTCACCGGCATGTCCTTGACCTCGAACTCGTAGATCGCTTCCATGCCCAGCTCGGCGAAGGCCAGGACCTTCGACTTGCGGATCGCCTGGGCCACCAGGTAGGCGGCGCCGCCGACGGCCATCAGGTACACGGCCTTGTTGTCCTTGATCGCTTCGATGGCGGTCGGGCCACGCTCGGACTTGCCGATCATGCCCAGCAGGCCGGTCTGCTCGAGGATCTGGCGGGTGAACTTGTCCATGCGGGTGGCGGTGGTCGGGCCGGCAGGGCCTACCACTTCGTCACCGACCGGGTCGACCGGGCCGACGTAGTAGATGAAGCGGCCCTTGAGGTCGACCGGCAGTTCTTCACCGCGGTTGAGCATCTCGACCATGCGCTTGTGCGCGGCGTCGCGACCGGTGAGCATCTTGCCGTTGAGCAGGATGGTCTCGCCCGGTTTCCAGCTGGCGACTTCCTCGGGGGTGATGTCGTCGAGGTTGACGCGGCGGGCGCTCGGGCCGGCTTCCCAGACGATTTCCGGGTAGGCGTCCAGCGACGGCGCTTCCAGCTCGGCCGGGCCGGAGCCGTCGAGCACGAAGTGGGCGTGGCGGGTGGCGGCGCAGTTGGGGATCATGCACACCGGCAAGGAAGCGGCGTGGGTCGGGTAGTCCATGATCTTGACGTCGAGCACGGTGGTCAGGCCGCCCAGGCCCTGGGCGCCGATGCCCAGCTGGTTGACCTTCTCGAACAGCTCCAGGCGGATCTCTTCGAGGCGGTTCTGCGGGCCACGGGCCTTGAGCTCATGGATGTCGATGGATTCCATCAACACTTCCTTGGCCATCACCGCGGCCTTCTCGGCGGTACCGCCGATGCCGATGCCGAGCATGCCAGGCGGGCACCAGCCAGCGCCCATGGTCGGCACGGTCTTGAGTACCCAGTCGACGATCGAGTCGGACGGGTTGAGCATGGCCATTTTCGACTTGTTCTCGGAACCGCCGCCCTTGGCTGCGACATCCACTTCGACCTTGTCGCCGGGGACGATCGAGTAGTGGATGACTGCCGGGGTGTTGTCCTTGGTGTTCTTGCGGGCACCGGCCGGGTCGGCCAGGATCGAGGCGCGCAGGACGTTCTCAGGCAAGTTGTAGGCGCGACGCACACCTTCGTTGATCATGTCGTCGACGCTCAGGGTGGCGCCGTCCCAGCGCACGTCCATGCCTACACGGACGAACACGGTGACGATGCCGGTGTCCTGGCAGATCGGGCGGTGGCCGGTGGCGCACATGCGCGAGTTGATCAGGATCTGGGCGATCGAGTCGCGCGCGGCAGGCGACTCTTCACGCAGGTAGGCCTCGTGCATCGCCTGGATGAAGTCGACGGGGTGGTAGTACGAAATGAATTGCAGGGCGTCGGCGACGCTCTGAATCAGGTCGTCTTGCTTGATCACGGTCATGCAGCGCGCTCCTCTTAAAGACGGGAACATTCGTAAAGGCCCTTCGACACTGCACACCGTTGTGTCGAAACGCCTGGCAAGGCGTCGGCAGGTCAGGCCGACGTAAAAAGGCGCGGCAGTATAGCGCGCCTGTGGCGGCGAAACACCTGCGCGTGGTCTGGACCATGGTCGGCAGCTGACGGGCATCCTTTTTGCTGCCGATGCGCGCTTGGCATACAGTGACCCGATGATCGATGGAGAAAGACCGACCATGCCCGAACTTTGCGTGGGCGAACGCCGCTGGGCAGTGCCGACCGGCAGCAACCTGCTCGATGCCTTGAACGAGGCCGGGCTCAATGTGCCCTACAGCTGCCGTGCCGGCAGTTGCCATGCCTGCCTGGTGCATTGCCAGGCCGGGCAGCCGGTGGATGCCTTGCCCGAGGCCCTGGCGCTGGACAAGCATGCCCAGGGCTGGCGCCTGGCCTGCCAGTGCCGGGTGGTCGAGGACCTGCGCGTGGCGGTGTTCGAACCGAAACAGGATGGCGTGCCGGCGCGGGTGTGTGCAGTGGACTGGTTTGCTGACGTTTTGCGTGTGCGCCTGAAGCCCGACCGGGCCCTGCGCTATCAGGCTGGGCAGCACGTGGTGCTGTGGCTGGGGACGGTGGCCCGGCCTTATTCCCTGGCCAGCCTGCCGGGAGAGGATGACTGTCTCGAGTTTCACATCGACTGCCAGCGGCCGGGCGCGTTCTGCGACCTTGTACGTGGCTTGCAGGTCGGCGATGAGATACGCCTTGGCGAATTTCGTGGCGGGGCTTTGCATTACGAACTGGACTGGCAGGATCGGCCGCTGTGGTTGCTGGCGGCGGGGACTGGGCTGGCACCGTTGTGGGGCATTCTGCGCGAGGCGTTGCGCCAGGGGCATCGGGGGGAGATCCGGGTGGTGCATGTGGCGCGCGATGGCGCAGGGCATTATCTGGCCGGGCCATTGCGTGAAATGGCCGGAGTGAACGTCGAGTTGGTCTTGGCGGATCGGATGGATGAGGCGCTGGCGGGGTTGCGGCCGTCATCGCGGCAGACGGTGGCACTGGTGTGCGGCGGTGCGGGGAGTGTCGAGCGGTTTGCCCGGCGGCTGTTCATTGCCGGGGTGCCGCGGGGGCAGGTGTTTGCCGATGTGTTCGTTGAACATGCCTGAGGCAGGTGTGGCAAGTGCCGGCCTCATCGCGACCAACGGTCGCTCCTACAGGAATTGCGATGCCCTGTAGGAGCGGCCTTGTGTCGCGAAAGGGCCGCAAAGCGGCCCCAGGGGCCATCAACCGACCAGCGGATCACCCACGTGCAGGATCTTCATGCCGTTGGTGCCACCGATGGTGTGGTAGCTGTCACCCTTGGTCAGGATCACCCAGTCACCTTGCTCCACCAGGCCGCGCTTGAGCAGCTCGTCGACGGCCGCCTGGCTGACCTTGTCGGCCGGCAGCGAGGCCGGGTCGAAGGCGATCGGGTAGACGCCGCGGAACATGTTGGCACGGGCCTGGGTGGCACGGTGCGGCGACAGGGCGAAGATCGGCACGTGCGAACGCAGGCGCGACATGATCAGCGGGGTGTAGCCGCTCTCGGTCAGGGCGATGATCGCCTTCACGCCCGGGAAGTGGTTGGCCGTGTACATGGCCGCCAGGGCGATGCTTTCGTCGCAGCGCTCGAAGGTGGTGTGCAGGCGGTGGCTGGACTTCTGGCTGGTCGGGTGCTTCTCGGCGCCCGAGCAGATACGCGCCATGGCCTGCACGGCTTCGATCGGGTAGGAACCGGCGGCGCTTTCGGCCGACAGCATCACCGCATCGGTGTTGTCGAGCACGGCGTTGGCCACGTCGGACACTTCGGCGCGGGTCGGCATCGGGTTCTGGATCATCGACTCCATCATCTGGGTCGCCACGATCACCGCCTTGTTGTTGCGGCGGGCGTGCTGGATGATCTTCTTCTGGATGGCGATCAGCTCGGCGTCGCCGATTTCCACGCCCAGGTCGCCACGGGCAACCATCACCGCGTCGGAGGCGAGGATCAGCTGGTCGAGGGTCTCGTCGTCGGCCACCGCTTCGGCGCGTTCGATCTTGGCCACCAGCCAGGCGCTGCCGCCGGCTTCGTCACGCAGCTTGCGGGCGTATTCCATGTCGCTGGCGTCACGCGGGAACGACACGGCCAGGTAGTCCAGGTCCATTTCCGCGGCCAGCTTGATGTCGGCCTTGTCTTTCTCGGTCAGGGCCGGTGCGGTCAGGCCGCCACCCTTGCGGTTGATGCCTTTGTGGTCCGACAGCGGGCCGCCGATCAGCACCACGCAGTGCAGGGCGTCGGTGGTGGCGGTTTCGACGCGCATGACCACGCGGCCGTCGTCGAGCAGCAGCTCGTCACCGACGCCGCAGTCCTTGACCAGGTCCGGGTAGTCGATGCCGACGATGTCCTGGTTGCCTTCGGTCAGCGGGTGGGCGGTGGAGAAGGTGAACTTGTCACCGACTTTCAGTTCTATGCGCTTGTTGCTGAATTTGGCGATGCGGATCTTCGGACCCTGCAGGTCGCCCAGCAGCGCGACATGGCGGCCGTTCTTGGCGGCGATGTCACGGATCAGGCGGGCGCGGGCCTTGTGCTCGTCCGGAGTGCCGTGGGAGAAGTTCAGGCGCGCCACGTCCAGGCCGGCGAGGATCAGCTGTTCGATCACTTCCGGCGAGTTGCTGGCGGGGCCAAGGGTGGCGACGATTTTGGTACGGCGGATGGTCATGCACAGACTCCTATAGTGAAGCGCAGCGAAAGGCTACTCCTCAATTGCGCTGTAGTCATTGTTCCGTTGCACTACCTGCGACCCTCGCAGGGTGGCATTTGAACGGGCCGGGGTATCCTTGCAAAAGGCTGTGAAGATTTGCCTGTGCCGGCCGATACCCTGGCATCAAAGGAGACTCCCCATGCGCGCCCTTATCGTTATCGCCCTGGCGGTCAGCACTGTCGGCTGCACCCGCTGGTCCATGGACCACCACCTGAACAATGCCTACCGCGCCTATGACCGCGGCGATTGCCAGCGGGTCATGCTCGAGCTGTCGCAGGTCGACCGGGCCAGCCGTTCGCGGCCGTTCATCCACCCGGAGGTGTCGCTCTTGCGTGGCCAGTGCCTGGAGCGCGACATGCTCTACGTGGATGCCGCACAGACCTACGAGTACCTGATCCGCCAGTACCCGGGCAACGAATATGCGTACCGCGCCAAGGCGCGCCTGCAGACCCTGGAGAAGCTTGGCCACTACCGTGGCGGCGAGGCGGCGGTGGCCAACCCGGTGAATACCCCCACTTGGCGTTAACACCAAGGTGTGTTTTATTTCACGGGATTTGCCGCGCAGGCTGCGCTAATCTGTAAAACAGCTGTTACAAAAACTGCCAGTACCACGTATTCCTGGCCCCGGATACGGACTGCACTCGCGACCATGTTTACCCCGCGCCATATCGAACGCCACCAGTTGCCTTGCGTGCTCAAGGTCTACAACCGTTTCACCGGTCAGGCGATCGGGCAGTTGGGTAATGCCTCCGAAGACGGGCTGATGCTGATCAGCTCGCTGCCGGTGCTGGTCGGGCCGGATTTCGAACTGCAACTGCGCCTGCCGTTGAACGGTGGCGGTTTTCAGTTCATCAACCTGACCGCCAGTTGCCTGTGGTGCCGCGAGGACCAGACGCCGGGCCATTACGACTCCGGCTTCATGCTGCTGCAGGCCCCGCGCGAGTACGACGAATTCGTCCGTTCGTTGCGCGACTATTTCAGTTTCCACCCCGCTAACGCCTCTGCCTGAACCCCTCTTCAAGCTCGGCTTGCTAGAATCCGCTCGACCTCGAAACAGGACGACCCCGTGACTTCCAGCATTTTCTGGCACGACTACGAAACCACCGGCATCAATCCACGCAGCGACCGCCCCTTGCAGGTGGCCGGTGTGCGCACCGACTTCGACCTCAACGAGATCGAGGCGCCGATCAGCCTCTATTGCCGCCCCAGTGACGATATTCTGCCGCACCCGGCCGCCTGCCTGGTCACCGGTATCACCCCGCAGCAGCTCGCCACCCAGGGGCTGTGCGAGGCGGAGTTCATGACCCGTGTGCATGAGCAGCTGGCACGCCCCGGCACCTGTGGCGCGGGTTACAACACCCTGCGCTTCGACGACGAAGTGACCCGCTACAGCCTCTACCGCAACTTCTTCGACCCCTACGCCCGTGAATGGCAGGGCGGCAACAGCCGCTGGGACTTGATCGATATCGTGCGCACGGCGTACGCCTTGCGCCCGGAAGGCATCAACTGGCCACAGCAGGATGGGCGTACCAGCCTGCGCCTGGAACTGCTCAGCAAGGCCAATGGCATCGACCACGGCCATGCCCACGAGGCACTTTCCGACGTGCGGGCGACCATCGCCCTGGCGCGCCTGATTCGCCACAGGCAACCCAAGTTGTATGACTGGCTGTTCCAGTTGCGCAGCAAGCACAAAGTGATGGAACAGATTCGCCTGTTGCAACCGCTGGTGCATATATCCGGGCGTTTTTCTGCGGCGCGTAGTTACCTGGGAGTGGTCTTGCCATTGGCCTGGCATCCACGCAATCGCAACGCACTGATTGTGTGTGACCTGCATCAGGAAACCCTACCCTTGATAAGGGAAAGTGCCGAGGTGTTGCGCGAGCGCTTGTATACCCGGCATGACCAATTATCCGAGGGGCAATTACCGGTGCCACTGAAGTTGGTGCAGATCAACCGTTGCCCGGTGCTTGCGCCGCTCTCGGTATTACGCCCGGCAGATCAGCAGCGGTTGGCTATCGATTTGCCGTTGTTGCAATCACGCGGCGAGGCCCTGGCCAACCGGCAAGAGGACTGGCAGGAAAAGCTGGCAGTTATCTACGGCAAGGAAGACTTTGCTCCGAGTGAAGACCCGGAACAACAGCTGTATGACGGTTTTATCGGCGACCGCGACCGGCGTCTGTGCGAGCAAGTTCGCACGCAGGACCCGGCACACTTGGGCCAGGGGCATTGGATGTTCGATGATCCGCGCCTGCCGGAGTTGTTGTTCCGCTACCGCGCGCGCAACTTCCCGGAAACCTTGAACAACGAAGAGCGCCAGCGCTGGTTCGGCTTCTGCCAGCAACGCCTGAGCGATCCGCAGTGGGGCGCGCCGAATACCCTGGGCGATTTCGAACAGGCCCGCCAGAGCGCCTGGGCCAATGCCGACGAGGCAGGGCGCCAGGTATTGGATGCATGGCAGGCACAGGCGCGGCAACTGGCCGAGCGATATGCCATCAATGTTTGAATGAACAAACAACAACGCCGGCATCGATGCCGGCGTTGTTGTTTCAACTCGCGGAGCGCGCGTGGACTATCAGTCCAGCAGCGTGGCCCAGCTTTCAACCACGTCACCACCCCATTTGGCTTTCCATTCTTTCAGGGTCTTGTGGTTGCCGCCTTTGGTTTCGATCACTTCACCGTTGTGCGGGTTCTTGTATTGCTTGACCTTGCGCGCGCGCTTGGTGGCAACGGGTTTGGCCGCACCACGTGGCGCCTTGCTCAGTTTCGACTCAGGGTCGAGCAGGGCGATGACGTCGCGCAGCGACTTCGAGTATTCGCCCATCAGGGTGCGCAGTTTGCCTTCGAACTCCAGTTCTTTCTTCAGCTTGTCATCCTGCGACAGGTTGGCCAGGCGGGTCTGAAGTTCCTTGATGGCTTCTTCGGTGGCGCGGTATTCGTTGATCAGGGACATGGAGTGTTCCTTGTTACGTGTTCGGGGAATGTGTTGGGGGCAATAATAGACAGACGATACTCCCAAGTAAACCAATTAATCAGGTCATTAACTGTTAATAAGCATGTGACAAAATATCTCAAGGTTAAAAAAATTTTACATTTGACCCTGTACTTTGTCCGGTCAGCCATCTGGTAGTAGCGGGATACCGCCGCATCATCCTGTGCCGGCCTTTGCCGACCGGCTGGCGTAATGATTACTGCGTTTTTCCGGGCGGGCCGCTAGAATGAGCGCCTTTGCGAAGTTCTGGAGTCTTATTCATGCGCACCTATCGTCTGGTGATCGCCTGCCCCGACCGTGTTGGCATCGTGGCGAAAGTCAGTAATTTCCTGGCCCTGTACAACGGCTGGATCAACGAAGCCAGCCACCACTCCGATGAACAGAGTGGCTGGTTCTTCATGCGCCATGAAATCCGCGCCGAATCGCTGCCGTTCGGTATCGAGGCGTTCCGCGAGGCATTCGCGCCAATCGCCGAAGAGTTCTCCATGACCTGGCGCATCACCGACTCGGCGCAGAAAAAGCGCGTGGTGCTGATGGCCAGCCGCGAATCCCACTGCCTGGCCGACCTGCTGCACCGCTTCCACACCGACGAGCTGGATTGCGAGATCCCTTGCGTGATCTCCAACCACAACGACCTGCGCAGCATGGTCGAATGGCACGGTATTCCGTTCTTCCACGTACCGGTCGACCCCAAGGACAAGGCGCCGGCCTTCGCCGAAGTGTCGCGCCTGGTGCAGGAGCACGCAGCCGACGTGGTGGTGCTGGCGCGCTACATGCAGATCTTGCCACCGCAGCTGTGCCAGGACTATGCCGAAAAGGTCATCAACATCCACCACAGCTTCCTGCCGTCGTTCGTCGGTGCCAAGCCGTATCACCAGGCTGCGCTGCGTGGCGTGAAGCTGATCGGCGCGACCTGCCACTACGTCACCGAAGAGCTGGATGCCGGCCCGATCATCGAACAGGACGTGGTGCGAGTCAGCCATGCCGACAGCATCGAAGACATGGTGCGCTTCGGCCGTGATGTGGAGAAGATGGTGCTGGCCCGTGGCCTGCGTTACCACCTGGAAGACCGCGTGCTGGTGCACGGCAACAAGACCGTCGTCTTCGATTGATATCGGATGCGGCTGCTCTTTCGCGACACAAGGGATGCATGTAGGAGCGGCCTTGCGTCGCGAAAGGGGCGCAGAGCGCCCCCGGCAATCTCGAAGGAAACACCATGTCCAGGCCGCGCAACAAACCGACCGCTTCCCCCCCACCCACCCTGGGCGAAGGTTGCCTCGCCCGCTACGACCCCGAAGCCCTGGGCGACGAGGACGGCACCGACTTCCCCGATGCCGCCGAGCTCTGGCGCCAGCTCAACCCGCCTGACGCCGCCAGCGCGCCAGCAACGGACGCGCCAGCAGGCAGACGAACACCGGCCCGCCCGCCAGCAGATAAAAGTAGTAGGTGACCGCGCGCCAGATCAGTATCGCTGCAGCTGCGGTGGGACTGCCCACCATCGGCGCCAGCAGGCTGGCCGAGGTCAGCTCGGCAGCCCCGGCACCACCTGGCAGCAGGCTGAACTGCCCGGCGCTGAGCGAGAGCATCTGCACCAGGAAGCTGGGGATCCACGCCAGTTCCACCCCCAATCCCTGCAACACCAGGTACAGCACGCTGTAGCGCAGGCCCCAGTGTGCGCAGGTGAGGCTGAACACCAGCGCCAGGGTGCGCCTGGGCAGGCGCCAGGTCTGGGCCAGGGCATCGATGAAGTGCAGTAGCTTGCGCGCCCAGCGTCGCCTGCGTAGCGCCGACATGCCCAGGCGGCGCAGCACCTGCCCGTTGAAGCGCATCATCGCGCGCCTGTAGCGCATCAGCATCAGCACCAGGGCCAGGGCCGAGCACAGCAGCAGGGCGCTGCCGAGCAGCAGGCCTTCCTGGCTTCGGCCCAGGCTGTGGAACAGCGCATAGCCGGCGATTGCCAGCATCGCGCAGAAGAAGAACAGCAGGTCGTTCAACTGGTCCATGGCGAACACTGCGCCACTGCGCGCCGGGCCGATGCGTTCGCGGGCGAGCAGGGTCATCAGCGTCAGTGGTCCGCCGCTGCCGCCGGGGGTGGTGCAGATGGCGAACTCGGTGGCCATCACCACGCCCAGGCTGCGCACGCGGCCCAGGGTGGCGCCGTGCTGGCCCAGCAGGAGGCGCAGGCGCAGGGCGTTGATCACCCAGCACAGCACGATCATGCCCAGCAGGGTCAGCAGCAGGCCGGTATCGAAGGCCATGAGTCGGGGCAGCAGCTCGCTGCCACCCAGCCAGGCGGGCACCAGCGCGGCGCCCAGCAGGGCCAGGGCCAGCCAGGCGAAGCGGGTCATGCCAGCACCTGGCGCTCCAGCCAGGCCGACTTGGTCAATGGCTCACGGCCTTGCAGCAACAGCTGGTCGAGGGTGCGCAGCCAGTAGTCGCGCGACGAGCGGTGGCGCATGTCCACCGGGTGCAGGCCCAGGCGCAGGGTTTCGGCGCTGCGCCAGCGCTGACACTGCCAGTCGCAGACCACCCGCGACAGGCCACGACGCCAGGCACTGCGGGCGCTCCAGACCAGCCCTGGGGCGTCGTATGCGCTGAAGTCCGGCAGCCGGTACAGGTGCCGGGGTGTACTGGTGTAGCGCAAGGGCAATTGGCGCAACGCTTCGCGAGTGCCTTGGCTCATCAACCAGCCCGGGGCGACGAAGCCCGCGACTGGCCAGCCCTGGCCGTCGAACAGCGCCAGGCCCTGTTCCAGGCGTTGCAAGGCTCGGCGCTGGTCGAGGGTGTAGAACTCGCCTTCATGGGTGTAGACCCGGCGCATGAAGTACTCGCCCAGGCTGCGCGGCGGCGGCCCGTCATCGGCATGGTAGAAACCGTGCAGTGCCAGTTCGTCGCCACGGGCAAGGCGCCGTTCGAGCAGTCGGCAGAAGGTCGGCGAGCGGGCCAGCGGGTTGCGGTGGTGGAAGTCCGGCACCACCAGCCAGGTCATCGGCACGTTGCCGATGGCGTCCACGGCCTGGACGAAGGGCTGGTAGTCCGGCCAGGTCTCCGGCGCGATGTCGTGCAGCACCAGCATCAGGCTGCCCGTCGCGCTGGCGGCCTCAGCCATGGGCGCGCACCCGCGTGCAATGGCCGAGCACGCCCTCGTAGTGCTGCAGCAGGCCGTTGACCACGCTGTCCCACGAATAGTGTTGCTCGACATGACGACGGGCCTGGCTGCCGAGTTGACGTACACCGGCCTCGAACGCCTCGTGCACGGCAGCGGCCATGGCCCGGCCATCGTTCGGCGGGCACAGGCGGCCACAGCGTGCGTCGACGATCTCGCCAAACGCCCCGGCCCGCACCGCCACCACCGGGGTGGCACTGGCCATGGCTTCGAGGATGACCAGGCCGAAGGTTTCCTGGTCGCCGGCGTGCACCAGCAGGTCGGCGCTGGCCATCAGCCGGGCGACCTCCAGGGGCGGGCGGAACTGGTCGATGACGCTGACATTGTCGGGCACGCCGGCTGGCATGTTCGAGCCGACCAGCAGCAGGTGGTAGGGCTGGCCGAGCCGCTGCATGCAGTCGAGCAGCACCGGCAGGTTCTTTTCCCGCGAGCCGCGCCCGGCGTAGATGAGCAGCCGGCTGGTATCCGGGATGCTCAACTGCGCCCGCAGTTGCGGGTCGCGTCGTGCAGGGTTGAAGGTGTCCAGGTCGACCCCCAAGCGCTGCACGTGCACGTCGCGCACCCCGAGGCGGCGCAGCTTGTCGGCCATCACCTGGCTGGGCGCCAGCACACGGTCGAAATTGCCGTACAGCTTGCTGACGTAGGCCTCGACATTGGGCGTGAACCAGTTGCCCATGCGGTTGCCCACCAGCAGCGGCAGGTCCGAGTGGTAGAAACCGATCACCGGCACGTCCAGCTTGCGCCGGGCTTCGAGGGCGGCCCAGGCGGTGAGGTAAGGGTCGCCGACTTCGATCAGGTCGGGTTCGAGCTGGCGCAGCACATTGCACCAGGGCGCCAGGCGTACGGGGAAGCGATAGCCCTTGCCGAAGGGCAGGGGTGGGGCGGGGACTTCGTGGATACCGTCGGTGTGGCGGGCGCTGGCGCCGGGGATCAGCAGGCTGTGGCGCACGCCGGGGAGGGCGTGGAGGCGATGGTGCTTGGCATCGAGGTACGTGCGCACGCCGCCGCTGGCCGGGGCATAGAACATGGTGATGTCAGCGATGTGCACGATCAGCATCCCTCCGGGATCGTCTTCGGGTGTGTCATCTGGTGATGACGCGCCTAAAGGTTGACCTTTCTGAAGGATAGATTGTTCGATCGGAGTTCGGCGGGAGGGCGGTGCTGGGTTCTTCGCGGGTAAACCCGCTCCTACAGGGATTTGCGTTCCCTGTGGGAGCGGGTTTACCCGCGAAGCAGGCGGTGCGTCAGGTCAGATGCGGAAGCTGCCGACCAGCTGCTTCAGGCGGCTGGCCTGCTGTTCCAGGTCCGAGCACGCGCGCAGGGTCGCCTGCAGGTTCTCGACGCCTTCCTGGTTGAGCATGTTGATCTCGTTGATGTCCATGTTGATCGAGTCGACCACGGCGGTCTGCTCTTCGGTGGCGGTGGCCACCGACTGGTTCATGCCGTCGATCTCGCCGATGCGCACGGTCACGCTGTCCAGGCGCTCGCCGGCCTGGTTGGCGATGGCCATGCTGTCCTGGCTGTGGCGCTGGCTCTGGCCCATGGTGTCGACCGACTCGCGGGCGCCGACCTGCAACTCTTCGATCATGCCCTGTACCTGCTGCGCCGACTCCTGGGTGCGGTGCGCCAGGTTGCGCACTTCGTCGGCGACCACGGCGAAACCACGGCCGGCTTCACCGGCGCGGGCGGCCTCGATTGCAGCGTTCAGCGCCAGCAGGTTGGTCTGCTGGGAAATGCTGGTGATCACCTCGAGGATCTGGCCGATGTTCACGGTCTTGCTGTTGAGCGTCTCGATGTGCGCGCTCGAGGTGACGATCAGGTCGGACAGACGGTTCATCGCCGCGATGTTGCGTTCCACCACCTGCTGGCCCTCTTCCGCCAGCAGGCGGGCGGAGCTGGCGTGCTGCGAGGCCTGGGCGGCATTGCCGGCGATTTCCTGGGCGGCGGCGCCCAGTTCGTTGATGGCGGCGGCCACACTGTTGGTGCGGTTGGACTGTTCGTCGGAGTTGCTCATCGACGAGTTCGAGGCGCTGATCACCCGCAGCGCCACCTCGTTGACCTGCTCGGTGGCCGAGGAGACTTCGCGGATCGAGCCGTGGATGCGCTCGACGAAGCGGTTGAAGGCCTTGCCGAGGATGCCGAATTCATCGTGGTTGTGGATGCTCAGGCGCTTGGTCAGGTCGCCTTCGCCTTCGGCGATGTCTTCCATGGCGCGGGTCATGGTGTGCAAGGGCTGCATCAGCACCCGGATCAGCAGGCCGAGCAGGCCGATGATGATCACCACCGCCACCACCGTGGCGATGATCGCCGATGTGCGGAAGGTGCTGAGCATGGCGAAGGCCTTGTCCTTGTCCACCGACAGGCCGATGTACCAGTTGGCCGACGGCAGGCCTTCGATCGGGGTGAAGGTCAGCAGGCGGGCCTGGCCGTTGCTGTCGACTTCGGTCAGCTCACCGGACAGTTTCGGCGTGTGCTGGGGGAACAGGTCCGATAGCGACTTCATCACCAGGGCCTTGTCCGGGTGGACCAGGATCTTGCCCTGGTCGTTGACCAGGAAGGCGTAGCCCATGCCGCCGAAGTTCAGCGAGTTGATGATCTGCACCAGGCCGTCCAGGGACAGGTCGCCGCCGACCACGCCGACGTTGCCCGATACCTTGCTGAGGATGCCGATGACCATCTTGTTGGTGGTCATGTCGATGTACGGTTCGGTGAGGATCGCGCCCTGGGCATTCATGCCGTCCTTGTACCAGGGACGGGTGCGCGGGTCGTAGCCGTCGGGCATCTTCGCATCGGGGCGCACGCTGAAGCCGCCATCGACCTTGCCCAGGTACACGGTCAGGAAGCTGGAGATCAGCGCGTTCTGGCCCATCAGGGTTTCGGCGTTGGCCGGTTGCTGGGCGATGTTCTGCGCCAGGTTTTCCACCAGCTTGATGCGGCCGTCGAAAAGATTGCGGATATTGGTTGAAGTGGATTCGCCCATTTCAGCCAGATAATTCTCCAGATCCTGGCGGATCGCATTACGCTGGAGGTAATCGTTGTAAAGGGTGAAAAGGCTGAAGGCGAGTATCACGATCAGTGAAGCTGCCAAAAGTATCTTGTGGCTGAAACGAAGGCTTTTGTTCATGGCGTAATCGGTTCCGCTAAGGTTTTTATCGGGCGTTCGCACAAGTAGCGCTGCAAACAGTGCAACATCCCGAAAAATCCTTTTTCGGTTGTTCCTGTCTATTAAGGCGAATATCACCCAAAGGTATCGGCCCAATTAAGCTAAAGCTTGAGTAGAGGAATAGAGAGATGTCGGAATCTTCGACCATAGTTGTAGGTGCCGGCCCAGACGGCTTGCCTGTCGGCCAGGCCATGCGCCTGGCCAACCGCCACGGGCTGGTGGCAGGCGCAACGGGTACCGGCAAGACCGTGACCTTGCAGCATTTGGCGGAAGTGTTCAGCGATGCCGGTGTGGCGGTGTTCGCGGCCGACGTCAAAGGTGACCTCTGCGGCCTGGGTGCGGTGGGTGCGCCACAGGGCAAGGTGGCCGAACGGATTGCCGGCATGCCGTGGCTTGGGCATGCGCCAAAGGCGTATCCGGTCAGCCTGTGGGACGTGGCCGGGCAGTCCGGCCATCCCTTGCGCACCACCCTCAGTGAAATGGGGCCGCTGCTGCTGGGCAACCTGCTGGAGCTGACCGACAGTCAGCAGGCCGCGCTGTATGCCGCGTTCAAGGTGGCTGACCGCGAAGGCCTGCTGTTGCTCGACCTCAAGGACCTCAAGGCCCTGCTGGCGCACTTGAAGGACAACCCGCAGTTGCTGGGCGAGGACAGCGCACTGATGACCAGTGCCTCGACCCAGGCCCTGCTGCGTCGCCTGGCGACCCTGGAGCAGCAGGGCGCGGAGGCGCTGTTCGGCGAGCCGGCCCTGCAACTGGAAGACCTGCTGCGGCCCGACGCCGATGGCCGCGGCCGTATCCACCTGCTCGATGCCAGCCGGCTGGTACACGAGGCGCCCAAGGTCTACGCCACGTTCCTGCTCTGGCTGCTGGCCGAGCTGTTCGAGCAGTTGCCCGAGCGCGGCGATGCCGACAAGCCGGTGCTGGCGCTGTTCTTCGATGAAGCGCACCTGCTGTTCAACGGCACGCCCAAGGCCTTGCAGGACCGCCTGGAGCAGGTGGTGCGGCTGATCCGCTCCAAGGGCGTGGGGGTGTATTTCGTCACCCAGTCGCCGGGCGATCTGCCGGACAGCGTGCTGGCGCAGTTGGGGCTGCGTATCCAGCATGGGTTGCGCGCGTTCACGGCCAAGGAGCAGAAATCGCTGCGCGCCGTCGCCGATGGCTTCCGGCCCAACCCGGCGTTCGAGAGCCTGACGGTGCTGGCCGAGCTCGGGATTGGCGAGGCGCTGGTCGGCACGCTGGAAGAGAAGGGTACGCCGGCGATGGTCCAGCGCGTGCTGATCGCCCCGCCGCAATCGCGGATCGGGCCGTTGAGCGCGGCTGAGCGCACGGCGTTGATCGCGGCCTCGCCGCTGGCCGGGCGCTATGACAAGCCGTTCGATCGTGAGTCGGCGTATGAAATGCTGACTCAGCGCAAAGGCGAGCCCGTGGAGCCGGCGCCGGTGCCGAAAGCGGACGAAGAGAGCCTTGCCGACAAGGCCGGGGAGTTCTTGCAGAGTGCGGCGGGGCAGGCGATCAAGTCGGCGGTGCGCCAGGCGGCCAACCAGTTGGGGCGGCAGTTGGTGCGGGGTTTGATGGGGTCTTTGCTGGGGGGCAAGAAAAGGTGACTGCCTGCACCGGCCTCTTCGCGGGCAAGCCCGCTCCCACAGAGATGGCGCCGCTCTCAGGCTGGTCAATATCCCTGTGGGAGCGGGCTTGCCCGCGAAGAGGCCAGTGCAGGATAGCATCTACGAAAAAGGCGCCCTAAGGCGCCTTTTTCAATGCAGCGGGCTAGTTCAAGCCAGTGCCTTGGACGCCAGCCAGAACAAGCCGGCCGCCAGGCCCATCGAGGCCGGCAGGGTCAGCACCCAGGCCAGCAGGATGGTCTTCACGGTGCCGCCTTGCAGGCCGCTCTTGTTGGCGACCATGGTGCCGGCCACGCCGGACGACAGCACGTGGGTGGTCGACACCGGCAGGGCGAACACGTTGGCCATGCCGATGGCACAGGCTGCGGTGATCTGCGCCGACATGCCCTGGGCGTAGGTCATGCCTTGCTTGCCGATCTTCTCGCCGACGGTCAGCACCACGCGCTTCCAGCCGACCATGGTGCCCAGGCCCAGGGCCAGGGCGACGGCCACGATCACCCAGAACGGGGCGTATTCGGTGGTGGCGGTGAGGTCCTTGCGCAGCTTCTCCAGGTCGGCCTTTTCACGGGCGTCCAGGCCTGGCAGCTTGCCGACCTTTTTCGCGGTGTCGTCCAGGCAGAGCAGGTAGCGACGCACTTCGACGCGCTTGTCGGCATCCAGGGTGTGGTAGTCGGTCACGCCTTGCAGCGACGATTGCAGGGCGGCGATGGTCGGCTCGGTCTGCTGCGGGTTGCAGCTGAACTGCTCCGGCAGGTCGGTCGCCTGGGCCTTGCCCAGTGCCAGGAACTCGCCCAGGGTGGCGGCGTTGCGCTGGTAGAACTGGCTCATGTGCAGGGTGGCGTCGCGGGTGCGCTCGATCTGGTAGGTGGTGCTGTTCAGGTCGAGGACGAACTTGGCCGGGACGATACCGATCAGCACCAGCATGATCAGGCCGATACCTTTCTGACCATCGTTGGAACCGTGCACGAAGCTCACGCCCATGGCCGAAATCACCAGGACCAGGCGGTTCCAGAACGGCGGGTGCTTCTTGTCGTCGAGCTTGCGGCGCTGCTCCGGGGTCTTGTGCATCTTCGACAGCGGGCGCCACCACTTCAGGCCGATCAGCACCAGCGCGGCAATGGCGAAGCCGGCGATCGGCGAGACTACCAGCGACATGGCGATGTCGATCGCCTTCTGCCAGTTGACGCCATCGCCCAGCGGGATGTCGTTGATCAGGGCATTGGCCAGGCCGACGCCGAGGATCGAGCCGATCAGGGTGTGCGAGCTGGAGGCGGGGATGCCGAAATACCAGGTGCCCAGGTTCCAGGTGATGGCCGCGGCCAGCAGCGAGAAGACCATGGCCAGGCCATGCCCGGTGTTCACATTGATCAGCAGTTCGACCGGCAGCAGGTGCACGATGGCGTAGGCCACCCCGACTCCGCCGAGCAGAACGCCGAGGAAGTTGAACACCCCGGAGAAGAACACGGCCAGGTGTGGTGGCATGGCTTTGGTATAGATGACGGTGGCTACCGCGTTGGCGGTGTCATGAAAGCCATTGATGAACTCGAATGCGAGCACGAAGGTCAGGGCAAGCAGCAGGCTCACCAATACCCAGGCATCCAGTCCGCTGAATAAATCGATCATGAAGGTTGTCTGGCGGTCTTAGGGGGGCGGGATTATGCCAGAAAACCTGGGCAATCGATGCACCCACAGCTGACCGATGGCAGATTTGTGGGCAGGCCCTGTGGATGAGCGTATGCCTGATGGTGCAAGAAAAGCTCGGTGAAAAATCATGAAATTGTCGGAAAATCGTCAAAAGCCTGAGAAAATGACGATGAACCAAGGCTTCAAACGAGTGTATGAAATTTGTGTAATTCCATTTCATACACGGCCAATCGGTAATGATCGGCCGCGCCGTGGGCCACTGACCCGCGGCGCGAAGGCAAGGGGACTGCCGCTCAGGGTTCTTCGCTGCGCAGTTCCTTTTCCATTTTTTCCAGCTCCTGGCTGAACGCCTGGTCCTGGACAGTGGCACGTTTGCGCCAGGGCTTGCGCTCCGGTTCCGGTTGCGCGGCATAGGTGGTGACTTCACCACCGTAAACTTCCTTGTAACGTTCGGCCTGGCGCTCGAGTTCCGCGCGCAGTTCATCTTTCGTCACAGTAATACCCGAATGAGTCAAAGTGGTCGTGTTGTGTGCCTGTGCAAGTTGCCCATGCACGGGCGTGCTGGTTGACGGTATCAAGGGCGGGAGTTGCCCATCGCTGTATCGAACCGGGCCAGCTGAATCGAGTATAGCAACCGATAATTCGTCCAACAGCGTTATTTACCCAACCCTGACAGCAACTGTCAAAGTTTCCACGCAGGGTGGCGCGTGCATAGTTTGAACCGGGCCTGCTGGGCGAAGTTCATTGCAATTGAAGCGCAGGGGAGGGGAAATAAAACGGCCCCGCACAAGGCGAGGCCGTTGCCTGGGGACTTCTACGGTGGGTACCTGACCAGTCTCTCCAAAGAAGCCACATGTGGCAGGAGAAAGGTATAAGTAAATTTGTCGGCGGTCAATTGCGATTATCGGCCGTTCGTTCGATAATCGCACGAGCCAGTGATTTTTTTGAGGTGAGCGATGAACGACGAAAACCCGGTCAACGAATCTGCCAACCCAGAGGCGGTACGCGCGACGGCGCCGGCCATGGCGCCGCCCATCGTGGCCTCGCCCGCCAAGCGTATCCAGGCCTTCACCGGCGACCCGGACTTCATGACTTCGCTGGCCCGCGGCCTGGCCGTGATCCAGGCGTTCCAGGAGCGCAAGCGCCACCTGACCATCGCCCAGATCAGCCACCGCACCGAAATACCCCGGGCGGCAGTGCGGCGCTGCCTGCATACCTTGATCAAGCTCGGCTACGCCACCACCGACGGGCGCACCTACTCGCTGCTGCCCAAGGTACTGACCCTGGGCCATGCCTACCTGTCGTCCACGCCGTTGGCGATGTCGGCCCAGCCCTACCTGGATCGCATCAGTGACCAGTTGCACGAGGCGGCCAACATGGCCACCCTCGAAGGTGACGACATTCTTTATATTGCCCGCTCGGCCACGGTCGAGCGGTTGATCTCGGTCGACCTCTCGGTGGGCGGGCGCCTGCCGGCGTACTGCACGTCGATGGGCCGCATCCTGCTGGCGGCGATGGACGACACCAGCCTGCGTGAATACCTCGAGCGGGCCGACCTGAAGGCGCGCACCAGCCGCACGCTGAACGACCCCGAGTCGTTGTTCGCCTGCATCCAGCAAGTGCGGGCGCAAGGGTGGTGCGTGGTCGACCAGGAGCTGGAGCAGGGGCTGCGCTCGATCGCGGTGCCGATCTATGATGCGTCCGGGCAGGTGCTGGCGGCGCTGAACGTGAGCACCCATGTCGGGCGGGTGACGCGCAGTGAGCTGGAGCAGCGTTTCCTGCCGATCCTGCTGGCGGCCAGTCGTGACCTTTGCCACCAGTTGTTTGGCTGACGGCCTGTTTCCTGTGCGATAAACGCACAGTGTCGCTCCGGGTGAATTGCGCCGCCCCGGTTCGCTGATTAATGTCTCTCGCAACGGTCGGCTCAGCCGACCGATACAAGAAAAACATAAGAGGCGCATCCCATGACCACTGTCACTCGACTGCCGCGGCCGCACCCGTTCGCAGTGCCGTTGTATCCAGGCTGATTCAGGCCGCACGCCATCGATTTCGAACCCTGTACCCGCTCAGCATGTGCGGTGGCCCGACTGTGCCCATTTCTGGATAACAACAATGAACAAGCCCCAATCTGTCGGCCTCAACCTCGACGTCCAGTCCTTCATCAATGACCAACCGCTGTCGCGTTACCAGTGGCGGGTGGTGATTCTCTGTTTCCTCATCGTTTTCCTCGATGGCCTCGACACCGCCGCCATGGGGTTCATCGCCCCGGCACTGTCCCAGGAATGGGGCATCGACCGCGCGAGCCTCGGCCCGGTGATGAGCGCCGCGCTGATCGGCATGGTGTTCGGTGCCCTCGGCTCCGGCCCGCTGGCCGACCGCTTTGGCCGCAAAGGCGTGCTGGTCGCTGCGGTGCTGGTGTTTGGTGGGTTCAGCCTGGCCTCGGCCTATGCCAGCAACGTCGACCAACTGCTGGTGCTGCGCTTCCTCACCGGGCTTGGCCTCGGCGCTGGCATGCCCAACGCCACCACGCTGCTTTCCGAATACACCCCTGAGCGCCTCAAGTCGCTGCTGGTCACCAGTATGTTCTGCGGCTTCAACCTGGGCATGGCCGGCGGTGGCTTCATTTCCGCCAAGATGATCCCGGCCTACGGCTGGCACAGCCTGCTGGTGATCGGTGGTGTGCTGCCGTTGCTGCTGGCCGTGGTGCTGCTGGTCTGGCTGCCGGAGTCGGCGCGCTTCCTGGTGGTGCGCAACCGCGGCAGCGACAAGGTGCGCAAGACCCTGGCGCCGATCGCCCCGGATGTGGTGGCCCAGGCCGCCAGCTTCAGCGTGCCGGAACAGAAGGCCGTGGCGGCACGCAACGTGTTTGCGGTGATCTTCTCCGGCACCTATGGCCTGGGCACGATGCTGCTGTGGTTGACCTACTTCATGGGCCTGGTGATCGTCTACC
This sequence comes from Pseudomonas sp. NPDC089401, assembly GCF_044749485.1. Classification (NCBI taxonomy): domain Bacteria; kingdom Pseudomonadati; phylum Pseudomonadota; class Gammaproteobacteria; order Pseudomonadales; family Pseudomonadaceae; genus Pseudomonas; species Pseudomonas sp. NPDC089401. Next base: position 133,834 of record NZ_JBIVIA010000010.1, read on the forward strand.
TGCTGACCAGCTGGCTGCCGACGCTGATGCGCGACAGCGGCGCGAGCATGGAGCAGGCCGCGTTCATCGGCGCGCTGTTCCAGTTCGGCGGGGTGCTCAGCGCGGTGGCAGTGGGTTGGGCCATGGACCGCTTCAATCCGCACAAGGTCATCGGCCTCTTCTACCTGCTGGCCGGGGTGTTCGCCTACGCCGTGGGCCAAAGCCTGGGCAACATCACCGTGCTCGCCACCCTGGTGCTGGTCGCCGGCATGTGCGTCAACGGCGCGCAATCGGCCATGCCTTCGCTGGCGGCGCGTTTCTACCCGACCCAAGGGCGCGCAACCGGCGTATCGTGGATGCTGGGCATCGGTCGTTTCGGTGCGATCCTCGGGGCCTGGAGTGGTGCGACGCTGCTGGGCCTGGGCTGGAATTTCGAGCAGGTATTAACCGCCTTGCTGGTGCCGGCGGCGCTGGCGACGGTGGGCGTGATCGTCAAGGGCCTGGTGAGCCACGCCGACGCGACCTGATAAGGCGGGGCCGCTTTGCGGCCCTTTCGCGACACAAGGCCGCCCCTGCAGGTAGGCGAGATCCCCTGCAGGAGCGGCCTTGTGTCGCGAAAGGGCTGCAAAGCAGCCCCAGAATCGGAAACGGCGAGTGGCGAAACATTCAGTTCGATAACCGCACAAATAGTCGATTATCGAATTGTAAGCCACCCCCCTGTCTCCTTAATCTGGGCTCAACGTAGCACCCTGGCAGGAGAAGCCTGATGCGTGAAGTATTTATCTGTGATGCCATCCGCACCCCCATCGGCCGCTTCGGTGGCGCCCTGGCCGGCGTGCGCGCCGACGACCTGGCAGCGGTACCGCTGAAGGCGCTGATCGAACGCAACCCGTCGGTGCAGTGGGACCAGCTCGACGAAGTGTTCTTCGGCTGCGCCAACCAGGCCGGTGAAGACAACCGCAACGTCGCGCGCATGGCCCTGCTGCTGGCCGGCCTGCCGCAAAGCATCCCGGGTGTGACCCTGAACCGCCTCTGCGCCTCGGGCATGGACGCCATCGGCACGGCCTTCCGCGCCATCGCCAGCGGCGAGATGGAGCTGGCCATCGCCGGCGGCGTCGAGTCGATGTCGCGTGCGCCGTTCGTCATGGGCAAGGCCGAAAGCGGCTACTCGCGCAACATGAAGCTGGAAGACACGACCATCGGCTGGCGCTTCATCAACCCGCTGATGAAGAGCCAGTACGGTGTGGACTCGATGCCGGAAACCGCCGACAACGTGGCTGACGACTACCAGGTATCGCGCGCCGACCAGGATGCCTTCGCCGTGCGCAGCCAGCAGAAGGCCGCTGCCGCCCAGGCTGCCGGCTTCTTCGCCGAAGAGATCGTGCCGGTGCGCATCGTCCACAAGAAGGGCGAAACCATCGTCGAGCGTGACGAGCACCTGCGCCCGGACACCAGCCTCGAAGCGCTGGCCAAGCTCAAGCCGGTCAACGGCCCGGACAAGACGGTCACCGCTGGCAACGCCTCGGGCGTCAACGACGGTGCCGCGGCACTGATCCTGGCCTCGGCGGAAGCGGTGAAGAAGCACGGCCTGACCCCGCGTGCCCGCGTCCTGGGCATGGCCAGCGCCGGCGTGGCGCCGCGCGTGATGGGCATCGGCCCGGTGCCGGCGGTGCGCAAGCTGACCGAGCGCCTGGGCGTGGCGGTGAACGATTTCGATGTGATCGAGCTCAACGAAGCCTTCGCCAGCCAAGGCCTGGCGGTGCTGCGTGAGCTGGGTGTGGCCGACGATGCACCGCAGGTGAACCCCAACGGCGGCGCCATCGCCCTGGGCCACCCGCTGGGCATGAGCGGTGCGCGCCTGGTGCTGACGGCGCTGCACCAGCTGGAGAAGAGTGGCGGGCGCAAGGGCCTGGCGACCATGTGTGTGGGCGTCGGCCAAGGCCTGGCTTTGGCTATCGAGCGGGTTTGACCTGTACCGGCCTCTTCGCGGGTAAACCCGCTCCCACAGGGGGAACCACGCCTCCCTCTGTGGGAGCGGGTTTACCCGCGAAGAGGCCGGCACCTATAGACACAAGGCCAATTGCCAGCCCGCAAGCGGAACGAGTGTGTTACTAGGTATGTCTAGACTTACCGGTGACCCTCCAGGAGTAAACACACCATGACCTCTGCCTATTACACCGGCGAAGAGCGCAGCAAACGCATCTTCGCCATCGTCGGTGCCTCTTCCGGCAACCTGGTGGAATGGTTCGACTTCTATGTCTATGCCTTCTGCGCGATCTATTTCGCTCCCGCCTTCTTCCCGTCCGACGACCCTACCGTACAACTGCTGAACACCGCCGGCGTATTCGCTGCGGGCTTCCTCATGCGCCCGATCGGTGGCTGGATCTTCGGACGCCTGGCCGACCGTCATGGCCGCAAGAATTCGTTGATGATCTCGGTGCTGATGATGTGCTTCGGCTCCCTGATGATCGCCTGCCTGCCGACCTATTCGAGCATCGGTACCTGGGCCCCGGCACTGCTGTTGCTGGCGCGGCTGATCCAGGGCCTGTCGGTGGGCGGCGAGTACGGCACCACCGCCACCTACATGAGTGAGGTGGCCCTGCGCGGCCAGCGCGGCTTCTTCGCCTCGTTCCAGTACGTGACCCTGATCGGCGGCCAGTTGCTGGCGGTGCTGGTGGTGGTGATCCTGCAACAGGTGCTGAGCGAGGACGAGCTGCGCGCCTGGGGCTGGCGCATCCCGTTCGTGGTCGGCGCCATCGCCGCGCTGATCTCGCTGATGCTGCGCCGCTCGCTGCACGAGACCAGCAGCGCGGAAACCCGCCAGGACAAGGACGCCGGCACCATCAAGGGCCTGTTCCGCAACCACACCGCCGCGTTCATCACGGTGGTCGGCTACACCGCTGGCGGCTCGCTGATCTTCTATACCTTCACCACCTACATGCAGAAGTACCTGGTCAACACGGCGGGCATGAATGCCAAGAGCGCCAGCTTCGTGATGACCGGCGCGCTGTTCCTGTACATGCTGATGCAGCCGTTGTTCGGCATGCTGTCGGACCGCATCGGCCGGCGAAACTCCATGCTGCTGTTCGGCGCGCTGGGTACGCTGTTCACCGTGCCGCTGCTGATGGCGCTGAAGACCGTGAGCAGCCCGTTCATGGCCTTCGTGCTGATCACCCTGGCGCTGTGCATCGTCAGCTTCTACACCTCGATCAGCGGCCTGGTGAAGGCCGAGATGTTCCCGCCGCAGGTACGTGCGCTGGGCGTGGGCCTGGCCTACGCGGTGGCGAACGCGGCCTTTGGCGGTTCGGCCGAGTACGTGGCCCTGGGCCTGAAGACCCTGGGCATGGAAAACACGTTCTACTGGTACGTGACGGCCATGATGGCGATCGCCTTCCTGTTCAGCTTGCGTTTGCCGAAGCAGGCCGAATACCTGCACCACGATGATTAAGGACGTTGCATGAGCAACCAACTGTTCGATGCCTACTTCACCGCGCCGGCCATGCGCGAGGTGTTTTCCGACCGCGGCCGCCTGCAGGGCATGCTCGACTTCGAGGTCGCGCTGGCCCGTGCCGAAGCCGCTGCCGGGCTGGTGCCGCACAGCGCGGTGGCAGCCATCGAGGCGGCCTGCAAGGCCGAGCGCTATGACGTCGGCGCCCTGGCCGATGCCATCGCCACCGCCGGCAACTCGGCGATCCCGCTGGTCAAGGCGCTGGGCAAGGTGATCGCCAGCGGTGTGCCCGAGGCCGAGCGCTACGTGCACCTCGGCGCCACCAGCCAGGACGCCATGGACACCGGCTTGGTGCTGCAATTGCGCGCGGCCCTGGAGCTGGTCGAGGCGGACCTGGCCAAGCTGGCCGACACCCTGGCGCGCCAGGCCTTGCAGCATGCCGACACGCCGCTGGTGGGGCGCACCTGGCTGCAACACGCAACGCCGGTGACCCTGGGCATGAAGCTGGCCGGCGTGCTCGGCGCCTTGACCCGTCACCGCCAGCGCCTGCAGGAACTGCGCCCGCGCTTGCTGGTGCTGCAGTTCGGCGGTGCCTCCGGCAGCCTGGCCGCGCTGGGCAGCAAGGCGCTGCCGGTCGCCGAAGCGCTCGCCGAGCAGCTCGACCTGAGCTTGCCCGAACAGCCCTGGCATACCCAGCGCGACCGCCTGGTGGAGTTCGCCTCGGTGCTGGGCCTGGTGGCCGGCAGCCTGGGCAAGTTCGGCCGCGACATCAGCCTGCTGATGCAGACCGAGGCGGGCGAGCTGTTCGAGCCTTCCGCGCCGGGCAAGGGCGGCTCCTCGACCATGCCGCACAAGCGCAACCCGGTTGGCGCGGCAGTGCTGATCGGCGCCGCGACCCGCGCCCCGGGGCTGCTCTCGACGCTGTTCGCCGCCATGCCCCAGGAGCATGAGCGCAGCCTTGGCCTGTGGCATGCCGAATGGGAAACCCTGCCGGACATCTGCTGCCTGGTCTCCGGCGCCCTGCGCCAGGCCCAGGTGATCGCCGAGGGCATGGAAGTGGACGCCGCGCGCATGCGCCGCAACCTCGACCTGACCCAGGGCCTGGTGCTGGCCGAAGCCGTAAGCATCGTCCTCGCCCAGCGCCTGGGCCGCGACCGCGCCCACCACCTGCTGGAACAGTGCTGCCAGCGCGCGGTGGCCGAGCAGCGGCACCTGCGTGCAGTGCTCGGCGACGAGCCGCAGGTCAGTGCCGAGCTGAGCGCGGAAGAACTCGACCGCCTGCTCGACCCCGCCCATTACCTCGGCCAGGCCCGCGTCTGGGTGGCGCGCGCCGTGGCCGAACATCAACGATTCACTGCCTGAAGGAGACCGCTGTGGCGCACTTGCAACTGGCCGATGGCGTACTGAACTACCAACTCGATGGCCCGGCCGATGCGCCGGTGCTGGTGCTGTCCAACTCGCTGGGGACCGACCTGGGCATGTGGGACAGCCAGGTTGCGCTGTGGAGCGAACACTTCCGGGTGCTGCGTTACGACACCCGTGGCCATGGCGCTTCGATGGTCAGCCCGGGCCCTTACAGCATCGAGCGGCTGGGCCAGGATGTGCTGGCGCTGCTGGACGCGCTGGACATCCAGCACGCGCACTTCGTCGGCCTGTCCATGGGCGGCCTGATCGGCCAGTGGCTGGGCATCCATGCCGGCCCGCGCCTGCACAGCCTGACCCTGTGCAACACGGCGGCGAAGATCGCCAATGACGAGGTGTGGAACACCCGCATCGACACCGTGCTCAAGGGCGGCCAGCAGGCCATGGTCGACCTGCGCGATGCCTCCATCGCCCGCTGGTTCACCCCGGCCTTCGCCGAGGCGCAGCCGCAGGAGGCGCAACGTATCTGCCAGATGCTGGCGCAAACCAGCCCCGAGGGGTACGCGGCCAACTGCGCCGCCGTGCGCGATGCCGACTTCCGTGAGCAACTGGGCCGCATCCAGGTGCCGACGCTGATCGTCGCCGGTACCGAAGACGTGGTCACCACCCCGGAGCATGGCCGCTTCATGCAGGCCGGTATCATTGGTGCCACCTACGCCGAGTTCCCGGCGGCGCACCTTTCCAACGTCGAGATCGGCGAGGCGTTCAGCCTGCGCGTGCTCGACTTCCTGCTGGCTCGCTGAGGACTTGGCCATGGATGAAAAACAACGTTACGACGCCGGCATGCAGGTGCGTCGCGCGGTACTGGGCGACGCCCACGTGGACCGCAGCCTGGAGAAACTCAACGACTTCAACGGCGAGTTCCAGGAAATGATCACCCGCCACGCCTGGGGTGATATCTGGACCCGCCCAGGCCTGCCGCGCCATACCCGCAGCCTGATCACCATCGCCATGCTGATCGGCATGAACCGCAACGACGAGCTCAAGCTGCACCTGCGCGCCGCCGCCAACAACGGCGTGACCCGCGACGAGATCAAGGAAGTGCTGATGCAGAGCGCGATCTACTGCGGCATTCCGGCGGCCAACGCCACCTTCCACCTGGCCGAATCGGTGTGGGATGAGCTGGGCGTGGAGTCGCGGGGCTAAGCCCCGCGCACGGCCACGGGCCCGGCATTGGCTTCCACGGCCTGTTTCAATGCCGGGCACAGGCCCAACATGAACGCCGCCTCGGCCACCACGAACAGCGGCCCGATGATCAGGCCGCTGATATCGTCGACGAACGCCGGCTTGCGGCCTTCGTAGTGATGGCCGACGAACTGGATGATCCAACCCACCACGAATGCCCCCAGACCCGCACTCAGCCACAGGCCGGTGGACTGCACCGCCAGTGCCTGGCCGATCCACAGGCACAAGCCCAGCAGCAGCCCCATGACCAGCCCCAGGCGCAGGTCCAGCCGTAGATAGAACCTCACCGCAGCGGCGGCCGCGAGCAGGGCGGGGGACAGCCAGATGCCGGCCACGTCCCAGCCCGGACGGGACAGCAGCACCGTGACCGCCACGACGATCAGCGGGATGCCGACGAAATGGGTGGCGATGTTGCGTGGGTCGCGGTGGTAGTTGGCGTACTGGCTCAGGTGTTCGACGAGGTTTTTCATTGTTGTTCCTCCCTGGGTGGCCGGATCTGCATTGTGTCGCCTGTGCCGGCCCTTTCGCGGGTAAACCCGCTCCTACAGGTGCCACTGTGGGAGCGGGTTTACCCGCGAAAGGGCCGGGCTTGGCAACCCATATAGCTGAGAATAGCCTGAAGCCACCACCATCATCAGCTCAGCGAATGGCAGCCACGCGCATTGGCGCATCCAGCGCCACCAGCGTCTCGATCATCGCCCGCGCCGCCGGCGACAAGCGGTAGCCACTGCGGCTGACCACCCCACAGCGCACACTCAGCACCTCCAGCGCCGGTGGCAGGTTGCGCCAGTGCAGGCGCACCAGCTTGCCCGTCGCCAGGTCTTCGGCCAGCGCTTCCTCGCTGGCCATGCCGATCGTGTCGCTGGCCAGCACCACGCTGCGCAGCACCGCCAGGTGCTCGGTCTGCAAGTGCGGGGTGAAGTCGCTGCGCCCGCTGAGGTTGGCCAGGCGCTTGCGCACGCCGGGGGTGAGCAGCGCGCTGGCCAGGGGGTAGGCGAACAGGTCGTTGGTCGACAGGCTGTCCTTGGCCAGCAGCGGGTGGCCGGAACGGCAGAAGAACAGGCCGGGGCGTGGGCTGAGCGGTTCGGTGTGGAAATTGGCATCGGCTTCGAAGGGGCGGATGTCGTCGACGAAGAACTCGATCTGTTCGCGACGCAGGGCCTGGCCGAGACGTTCGGCGTTGTCCACCACCAGGGCGGTGCGGATGCCGGGGTGGTGGGCGATGAAATGTTGCAAGGCTTGCGGCACCAGGCGCACGGCCAGTGCCGGGCCACTGCCGAAGTGCAGTTCGCCGGCGTCGAGCTTGGTCATCTGCAGCACCTCGTTGCTCAACTGCGCAGCGCCTTGCACCAGGCGGCGGGCGTGTTGCAGCACCACCAGGCCTTCGGGGGTCGGCGGCAGGGCCTTGCTGGCGCGGTCGACCAAGGGGCAGCCGAAGCTGTGCTCGAGGCCCTGGATGGCCCGGCTGAAGGCGGGTTGGGTGATGCCCATGGCTTCGGCGGCGCGGACGAAACTGCGGTACTCGGTGAGGGCGATGAAATAGCGCAGTTGGCGAAGGTCCATGTCGAGGCTCTGCGGTGGAACGGGGCTCGATTTAAGCGGTTGTTTTATATGTCGTCAAAGAAGGTTTATTGATTTGTTTATGCTTTTTTATTATTTGAGAAGGCATCTGGCCTCTTCGCGGGTAAACCCGCTCCCACAGGTACAGTACAGATTTCGATGTCTGTGCTGTACCTGTGGGAGCGGGTTTACCCGCGAAGAGGCCGGTGAATTCAGAGGAGATTCAGCGGGTAGCTGACGATCACGCGATTCTCGTCGAACGCGTTGGTGCTGAAATCCCGGCGCATGGTGGAGTTGCGCCACTTCACCGACAGGTCCTTGAAGGTGCCGGACTGGATCACATAGGCCAGCTCCGTCTCCCGTGCCCATTCCTTGCCGTCGGTGACGCTGCCGACGGTGACGTTGTCACCCTTGATGTAGCGGTTCATCAGGGTCAGGCCAGGGATGCCGACGCTGACGAAGTTGAAGTCATGGCGTACCTGCCAGGAGCGTTCCTTGGCGTTGTCGAAGCTGGCGTTGTAGCTGTCGTTGGCCAGGGTGCCGCCGCTGGTGCCGTTGACCCGCATCCAGGCATCGTCGCCGCTGACCTTCTGCAGGCCGACGTAGAAGGTGTGGCCTTTGTAACGTGCCGAGAGCAATGCCGAAGCAGTGCGGTTGTCGAGCTCGCCGGCGCGCTCGGCGCCGTCTTCCTTGCCGGTGAAGTAGCCGAGGTTGGCGCCCAGGGTCCACTCGCCCAGTGGCTGGCTGTGTACCAGGTTGAGGTACTGCTGGCGGTAGATGTCCTTGAGCTGTGCATTCCACAGGCCGATCATGGTGCGTTTGTCGTTGAACGTGTATTCACCACCGGCGAAGTTGAAGCGGTCTGAAGTGAAGGCCGCGCGCCCGTTGAGCGACATGTCTTCCATGCTGGCGTCGTTGCGCGGGCTGTTGCCGCGGAACTGGCCGGCGTACAGGGTCAGGCCGTCGATTTCCTTCGAGGTCAGCTGGCCGCCGCGGAAGGTCTGCGGCAGCGAGCGGCCGTCGTCCGAACGCAGGATCGGCAGGACCGGCATCCATTCGCCGACTTTCAGTTCCGTCTGCGAAATCCTGGCTTTCAGCGCCACGCCCAGGCGGCCGAAGTCGTCGGCCGGGCGGCCGTCGTCGTGCACCGGCAGCAGGTGGGTATTGGTGGTGCCTTTGCCGCCGTCGAGCTTGACCGAGTACAGGCCCAGCACGTCGACGCCAAAGCCGACGGTGCCTTGGGTGAAGCCGGAGCGGGCATCGAGGATGAAGCTCTGGGTCCATTCCTCGGCCTTGCCCTGTGGGTTGGCCGGGTCGACGAAATTGCGGTTGATGTAGAAGTTGCGCAGGTTGAGGGTGGCCTTGGCGTCTTCCAGGAATCCGCCGTCGGCGGCCATTGCCGGAAGGGCGCAGGACATGGCCAACAGGCCGGGCAGCAGCTGGCGTGCGGGTTGCGAAATGCTCATCTGTCGTGGATCTCTTGTTTTTATGGGCGAGCCGGTCTGCTGCAGGATGCGGCCTGCAGGGGCGGGTCTTTTTTGTGATGAACCGTGCAACGTTGCGTGGCCGATGTTGCGGGGCGAGGCGGGGGTGAGGCAATTCGCCGCAAACGGAACGGGGCGATAATCGAACGGAATGTTCTGTCCGGTTAATTGTTAGCCTGTGCCGGCCTCTTCGCGGGTAAACCCGCTCCCACAGGGACTGCATAGAAGCTGAAGGCTGTGCTGATCCTGTGGGAGCGGGCTTCCCCGCGAAGAGGCCGGAGCAGGCAATCCACAAACAAAAAAGCCCACCGCGAAGGTGGGCTTGAGGCTGTTGCCGGTGGATCAGCGCTTGGCCGTTTCCATCGAGGCCTTTTGCTGGGCCTGCCCGGTCTGCTCGTACCAGCCGCCGCCGAGGGCCTTGTACAGGTTGACCTCGCTGGTCAGCTGCGACAGGCGGTCGGTGATCAGCGACTGCTGGGCGCTGAACAGGTTGCGCTGGGCATCGAGGAAGGTCAGGTTGCTGTCGATACCGATGCGGTAGCGACGCTCGGCCAGGCGGTAGTAATCCTGGTTGGCCTGCACCAGGTCGCGTTGCGCCTGCAGCTGCTCTTCGAAGGTCTTGCGCGCCGCCAGGCCATCGGAGACTTCCTGGAAGGCGGTCTGGATGGTCTTTTCGTATTTGGCGACGTTGATGTCCTTCTGGATCTTCGAGTAGTCCAGGCTGGCCTTCAGGCTGCCGGCGTTGAAGATCGGCAGGTTGATCTGCGGCTGGAACAGCCAGGTGCCTTGACCACCGCTGAACAGGTGGCCCATGTCCGGGCTCAGGCTGCCGGCGTTGGCGGTCAGGCTGATGCTCGGGAAGAACGCTGCGCGGGCGGCGCCGATGTTGGCGTTGGCGGCCTTGAGCAGGTGCTCGGCTTCCTGGATGTCCGGGCGGCGCTGGAGCACATCGGACGGCAGGCCAGCCGGAACCTCGGCCAACTGGTCGGCGTCGAGCTCAAGCGGCTTGGCCATGTCGGCCGGGATGCCGGTGCCCAGCAGCACGGTCAGGCTGTTGACGTCCTGGGCTACCAGGCGTTGGTACTGCGAGTACTTGACCCGGGCACCTTCCACGGCGGTACGCGCCTGGCTCAGGTCCAGCGCGGACGCCACGCCAACCTCGTTGCTGCGACGGGTCAGGTTGTAGCTTTCCTGGTAGGTCTTCAGCGTTTCTTCGGTCAGCTTGAACAGCGCCTGGTCGGCCTGCCAGGTGTAGTAGGCGTTGGCCACGCTGGCCACCAGGGCGATCTGCGTGGAGCGGCGCGCCTGCTCGCTGGACAGGTAGGTTTCCAGGGCCTGCTCGGTGAGGCTGCGGACCCGGCCGAACAGGTCCAGCTCATAGGCGCTGACGCCCAGGGTGGCCGAGTACTGGCTGGTGATGTTGGGCTCACCGGTGGTCGACATGTTCGCCGGTACCCGCTGGCGGCTGCCGCTGGCAGTGGCCGAAACGGCCGGCAACAGGTCGGCACGCTGGATGCGGTACTGGGCGCGGTAGGCGTCGATGTTCAACGCTGCCACGCGCAGGTCGCGGTTGTTCACCAGCGAGGTCTGGATCAGCTGCTGCAGCGCCGGGTCGTGGAAGAACTGGCGCCAGCCCTGTTCGGCGGCGGCGACGTCGGCCGACTGGGTCGGCGAGTACGCAGGGCCTTGCGGCCACTGCGCTGCCACCGGCGCTTCCGGGGTCTGGTAATCAGGGATCAGCGAGCAGCCGCCGAGAATGAAAGCGGTAACCGCCAGGGTCAACAAAGACTTGGTCATTGCCCAGCCTCATAACGTGGAGTTTCAGGGGTGACGTCCTTTTCCGGCTCTTTGCTGCCGAACAGCGACGACACTGCGACGAAGAATAGCGGTACCCAGAAGATTGCCAGCACGGTCGCGCTGATCATGCCGCCGATCACGCCAGTGCCGATGGCGTGCTGGCTGCCGGCGCCGGCGCCGCTGGAGATGGTCAACGGTACCACGCCGAGGATGAACGCCAGCGAGGTCATGATGATCGGGCGCAGACGCATGCGGCACGCCTCGATCGCCGCGTCGTACAGGCTGCGGCCCTGCTCGTGCAGTTCCTTGGCGAATTCCACGATCAGGATGGCGTTCTTCGCCGCCAGGCCGATGGTGGTCAACAGGCCGACCAGGAAGTACACGTCGTTGGACAGGCCGCGCAGGCTGGTGGCGATCAGGGCACCGATGATGCCCAGCGGAACCACCAGCACCACGGCGATCGGGATCGACCAGCTTTCGTACAGGGCTGCCAGGCAGAGGAACACGAACAGCACCGAGAGGGCGAACAGCGCCGGCATCTGCGAGCCGGAGAGTTTTTCCTCGTAGGACATGCCGGTCCAGGAGAAGCCGATGCCGGTCGGCAGCTCGCCCGCGATGCGCTCGACTTCGGCCATGGCCTCACCGGTACTGTAGCCAGGCGCCGGCGCACCGAGGATTTCCATCGCCTCGACACCGTTGTAGCGCGACAGCTTCGGCGAGCCGTAGGTCCACTCGCCCTTGGCGAACGAGGAGAACGGCACCATCTCGCCAGCGCCATTGCGCACGTACCACTTCTGCAGGTCTTCCGGGCTCATCCGGGCGTTGGGTTGCCCCTGGATGTACACCTTCTTGACCCGGCCGCGGTCGATGAAGTCGTTGACGTAGCTGGCACCCAGGGCAATCGACAGGGTGTTGTTGATGTCGGCGATGGTCACGCCCAGGGCGCTGGCACGTTCGTCATCGATGGTCAGCTGGTACTGCGGCTCGTCGTTCAGGCCGTTAGGGCGCACGGCGCTGAGGATCTTGCTCTGCGCGGCCTTGGCCAGGAACTCGTTGCGCGCTTCCATGAGCTTCGCGTGGCCGACGCCGGCGCGGTCCTGCAGGAACACGTCGAAGCCGGTGGCGTTACCCAGTTCGAGTACCGCCGGCGGGGCGAAGGCGAACACCATCGCATCGCGGAAGCCGAAGAAGTGCTGCTGGGCACGGGTCGCCAGGTTGAACACGCTGTTCTCGGCCGAGCGCTCGCCCCACGGCTTGAGCATGATGAACGCCATGCCCGAGCTCTGGCCACGGCCGGCGAAGTTGAAACCGTTCACGGTGAACACCGACGACACGGTGTCGGCCTCGTCCTTGAGCAGGTACTCACGCATCTGGTCGACCACCGCCTGGGTGCGCTCGGCACTCGAACCGGCCGGGGTCTGCACCTGGGCGAACAGCACGCCCTGGTCTTCCTCGGGCAGGAACGCGGTAGGAATGCGGGCGAACAGCCAGATCATGCCGACCACGATCAGCGCATAGGCCAGCAGGAACGGCACCTTGTTGCGCAGGATGGTGCCCACGCTGCGCTCGTAGCCGACGACGCTGCGGTCGAAGTTGCGGTTGAACCAGCCGAAGAAGCCGCCCTTGGCAGTGTGGTGCTCGCCTTTCTTCAGCGGCTTGAGCATGGTCGCGCACAGGGCCGGGGTGAAGATCAGCGCCACCAGCACCGACAGGCCCATGGCCGAGACGATGGTGATGGAGAACTGGCGGTAGATCACGCCGGTGGAGCCGCCGAAGAATGCCATCGGCAGCAGCACCGCCGACAGTACCAGGGCGATACCTACCAGGGCGCCCTGGATCTGCCCCATGGAGCGCTTGGTCGCCTCCTTGGGCGGCAGGCCCTCCTCGGACATCACCCGTTCGACGTTCTCCACCACGACGATGGCATCGTCCACCAGCAGGCCGATGGCCAGGACCATGGCGAACATGGTCAGGGTGTTGATGCTGAAGCCCGCGGCGGCAAGGATGCCGAAGGTACCCAGCAGCACCACCGGTACGGTCATGGTGGTGATGATGGTGGCGCGGAAGTTCTGCAGGAACAGGTACATCACCAGGAACACCAGGACCACGGCTTCGATCAGGGTGTGGATCACGCCGCTGATCGATTCGGTGACCACCGGAGTGGTGTCATACGGGAATACCGCTTTCACCCCTGGCGGGAAGAACGGTTCCAGGTCGGAGATGGTCTTGCGCAGCGCCTTGGCGGTATCCAGGGCGTTGGCGCCAGTCGCCAGCTTGACCGCCAGGCCCGAGGCCGGCTTGCCGTTGAACTGGGCGCTGATCGCATAGTTCTCACCACCCAGGCCGACTTGGGCGACGTCGCCCAGGCGCACCTGCGAGCCGTCGGTATTGACCTTGAGCAGGATCTTCTCGAACTGCTCGGCAGTCTGCAGGCGGGTCTTGCCGATGATGGTGGCGTTGAGCTGGGTACCCGGCATGGCCGGCAGGCCACCGAGCTGGCCCGAAGACACCTGCACGTTCTGCGCGGCCACCGCGGTCTTGACGTCGACCGGGGTCAGCTGGAACTTGTTCAGCTTGGCCGGATCGAGCCAGATACGCATGGCGTACTGTGCACCGAACACCTGGAAGTCACCGACGCCGGCAGTCCGCGAGATCGGGTCCTGCATGTTGGAAACGATATAGTTGGACAGGTCGTCCTTGGTCATGCTGCCGTCTTCGGACACCAGGCCGATCACCAGCAGGAAGTTCTTCACTGCCTTGGTGACGCGGATACCTTGCTGCTGCACCTCTTGCGGCAGCAGCGGGGTGGCCAGGTTCAGCTTGTTCTGCACCTGGACCTGGGCGGTGTCGGCGTTGGTGCCCTGCTCGAAGGTGGCGGTGATGGTCATGCTGCCGTCGGAGTTGCTCTCCGAAGACACATAACGCAGGTTGTCGATACCATTGAGCTGCTGCTCGATCACCTGCACCACGGTGTCCTGCACGGTCTGCGCCGAGGCGCCCGGGTAGGTCACGGCGATGGCGATGGCCGGCGGCGCGATGCTGGGGTACTGGTTGATCGGCAGCTTCAGGATCGACAAGGCGCCGACCAGCATGATCACCAAGGCGATCACCCAGGCGAAGATCGGGCGATCGATAAAGAACTTCGACATGGTTTACTCCGCTTTGGCGTCTGCTTTGGCCGCGCTGGCCTGATCAGGGCTGCCCGGCTTCTTGACGTTGGTGGCCTCGGTGGCCTTGACCTCGACACCTGGGCGCACGAACTGCAGGCCTTCGGTGATCAGGCGGTCGCCCGGGTTCAGGCCTTCCTCGATCAGCCATTCGCTGCCTTGGGTGCGGCTGGCCTTGAGCTGGCGCAGTTCGACCTTGTTCTGCTGGTTGACCACCAGTGCGGTCGGCGCGCCCTTGAGGTCGCGGGTCACGCCCTGTTGCGGGGCCAGGATGGCGTTGGCGTTGACCCCGGCCTTGAGGCGCGCATGCACGAACATGCCTGGCAGCAGGGTGTGGTCAGGGTTGGGGAAGATCGCGCGCAGGGTCACCGAGCCGGTGGTCTCGTCGACCGCGACTTCGGAGAATTCCAGGCGGCCTTCCTGCTTCAGCAGGCTGCCGTCCTCGAGCACCAGCTGCACCGAGGCGGCGTTGTCGCCGGCCTTCTGCAACTGGCCGCTGTCCAGGTCGCGGCGCAGCTTGAGCAGCTCGGCGGTGGACTGGGTGACGTCGACGTAGATCGGGTCGAGCTGCTGGATGGTGGCCATGGCGTTGGTCTGGCCATTGCTCACCAGGGCGCCCTCGGTGAACGAGGAACGGCCGATACGGCCGCTGATCGGGGCCAGGACCTTGGTGTAGCGCAGGTCGATCTGGGCGCTCTTCAGCGCGGCCTCGGCCTGCAATCGTTTGGCATTGGCGTCGTCGAACTCCTGCTTGGACACCGCCTGCTCGTTGACCAGCTGCTTGTAGCGCTCGGCCAGCGACCTGGTCGCCTGCAGGTTGGCCTGGGCGTTGGCCAGGGTGGCTTCGTACACGGCCGGGTCGATCTGGTACAGCTGCTGGCCTTCCTTGACCTCGGTGCCTTCCTTGAACAGGCGCTTGAGGATGATGCCATTGACCTGAGGACGCACTTCGGCGACGCGATAGGCGCTGGTGCGGCCCGGCAGTTCGGAGGTCAGGGTGAAGGACTGCGCTTGCAGGGTGACCACGCCGACCTGAGGAGCCTGCGCTGCGGGCGGGGCTTCTTCTTTCTTACAGCCACTTAGCAGGGTTGCCAGGGCGACGGCGGAAACCAGAGCGGTAACGGCTGGCTTGAATTGCATGAGGATCCTCGGGTCGCAAGAGCAGGGAGACGCTCAAGAGTAATGGAAGAGTCGGGTCAGAATTAATGCTATCAGGTGGATAAATAGCTTACTAACGAATATACTTACATTCATGCTTGTTTGTAAATACCGCTGGGTACTGCTTCGCTATCATCCCAGCCCTTGATCAGCCTATCCGGGAGCCCCCCTGCAGAGGTGGCCCCGGCGGATCCCCCGCGCCGTCAACGTACCCGCGGGCCCAAATGAGGTCGCACTGCCATGGTCCGTCGAACCAAAGAAGAAGCCCAGGAAACCCGCGCCCAGATCATCGAGGCGGCGGAAAAGGCCTTCTACAAGCGCGGCGTCGCGCGCACCACCCTGGCCGACATCGCCGAACTGGCGGGCGTTACCCGGGGCGCGATCTACTGGCATTTCAACAACAAGGCGGAGCTGGTGCAGGCATTGCTCGACAGCCTGCATGAAACCCATGACCACCTGGCACGCGCCAGCGAAAGCGAGGATGAGCTGGACCCGGCGCAAGCTGCTGCTGCAGGTGCTCAACGAGCTGGTGCTGGACGCCCGTACCCGGCGTATCAATGAAATCCTGCATCACAAGTGCGAGTTCACCGATGACATGTGTGAAATCCGCCAGCAGCGCCAGGGTGCGGTGCTGGACTGCCATGTGGGCATCGACCTGGCGCTGGCCAATGCCGTGCGCCGCGGGCAGCTGCCCGCGGAGCTGGATGTGGCGCGTGCGTCCGTGGCCTTGTTCGCCTACGTCGATGGCCTGATCGGGCGCTGGTTGCTGCTGCCGGACAGCTTCGATCTGCTGCGCGACGCGGAAAAATGGGTCGACACCGGGCTGGATATGCTGCGCTTGAGCCCCGCGCTGCGCAAATGACACTTTGTTAAGGATTGTGAGGAAGTGTTTCCCTCGTCCATTAAGGCAGGATTAATGCCTTTCGGTAATCGAGCATAGAACAGATTACCGTCGCCTCAACGTCAGCGGCCGCGCAACTGACGATCCGGCAGCAGCAGCGCCGCCAGCAGCCCCAGCAGGGCAATCCCGGCACTGCCCAGCAACAGGTGGCGGAACGTCTCCAGCAAGCGCATCTGCATCACCGGGTCCGGCTCGCCCGCCCTGAGGCTGCCCAGCAGCGGATTGCCCAGCAGCTCGAAGCCGCCCTGGTGCAGCAGCGCCAGCAACAGGCTGGACATGCACGCCACGCCCATGGCCCCGCCCAGCGAGCGGAACAGGTTGGTGGTGCTGGTGGCGACGCCGATGTCGGTGCTTTGCACCGCGCTCTGCGTGGCCACCAGCGAGGTCGGGAACTGCAGCCCGCAGGCGATTCCGGTCAGCAGCATGAAGACGGCGCTGAACAGGGACTGCGGCGGGGTCATGGCCATGGCCAGGATCGCCAGCGGCATCAGCACCGCGCCCGCCAGAATCTGTGGCTTGAAGCGGCCGGTGCGGCTGGTCATGCGGCCACCGGTGAAGGCCCCCAGCGGCAAGCCCATGGCCAACGGCAGCAGATGCAGGGCGGCGCTGTCGGCACCGGCACCGGTGATGCCCTGGTAGCGCAGTGGCATCAGCATGGTCAGCGAGATCGACTGGAAGCTGGCGAAGAAGATCACCACCCAGCACAGCACTGCGACCTTGTTGCCGAACAGCCCCAGCGGCAGCAGCGGCTCCGGGCAACGCCACTCGTGGCCGACGAACAGCCCCAGGCCAATCACCGCGCAGGCGAACAGCGCCAGCACCGCAGGTGAAGCCCAGGCCTGGCCCTGGCCGACCAGGGTGATGCCCAGCAGCAGGCTGCCCAGGCCGATGATCAGCAACACGGCGCCCAGGTAGTCGACCCGAGCCTGGCGGCGCTGCATCGGCATGCCGGCCAGGGCGCGGCGGATCGCCCACAGCGCGAACAGCCCCAGGGGCAGGTTGATCCAGAACACCCAGCGCCACGACAGGTACTCGGTGAGCCAGCCGCCCAGCACCGGCCCGGCCACGCTGGCCACCGCGTACATGCTGCTGAAGTAGCCCTGGTAACGGCCACGCTCGCGCGGCGGCACGAAGTCGCCGATGATCGCCTGGCTCACCGAAACCATGCCGCCCGCGCCGATGCCCTGCAGCACCCGCGCCAGCACCAGTTGCTGCATGTCCTGGGCCAGGGCGCAGGCGATCGACGCCAGGGTGAACAGGCTGATGCCGGTGAGGATCATGCGCCGGCGGCCATACAGGTCGCCGAGCTTGCCGTAGATCGGCACGGCCACGGTCATGGCCACCATGTAGCCGGATATCACCCAGGCCAGCAGGCCGACATCGTTGAACTGCGCCGAGATGGCCGGCATCGAGACGGCGACGATGGTCTGGTCGAGGGCGCCGAGGAAGATCGCCAGCATCAGGGCGGTGAGCACGTTGCGCAGGGCGGTCGGGGGGAGGGCGGCTGTCACAGGGGTACCTTCGTATTACGGTGCTGGCCCTTTCGCGGGTAAACCCGCTCCTACAGGGACGGCGCAGCCTTCAAGGTTTGCACCGTGCCTGTGGGAGCGGGTTCACCCGCGAAGCAGGCGACGCGAATTTCCCGGGATTGTAACCCGAGTTAGGTAGCTTCCTATGTACTATCTGCATCCCCTATGCAAGATCGGCATTGGCGCATTCATCCAGTGCTGCATGGCCGCGTGATATCGTTGGTATGCCACAGAGGCTGAATTCCGCGGCCTGCACCAGCATGGTGCAGCAAAATGCCGCAGGCTTTCGCGGCCACTGTCTCCCACACCTTTTATTCCTCTGCCTGCATGTCGAGCATGACC
The DNA here is from genome assembly GCF_044749485.1 of Pseudomonas sp. NPDC089401. Taxonomy (NCBI): domain Bacteria; kingdom Pseudomonadati; phylum Pseudomonadota; class Gammaproteobacteria; order Pseudomonadales; family Pseudomonadaceae; genus Pseudomonas; species Pseudomonas sp. NPDC089401. Next base: position 151,806 of record NZ_JBIVIA010000010.1, read on the forward strand.
GCCCAGATGGCGACGGTTGGAACAGGTCAGGTAGACCCGATTCAGGGGTCGGTAGCAACCGTACAATTTCTTCTTATATAAGCGGAGTGATCATGCCCAAGGCTTCCCATCAAGATCTGCGTTTTGCCTTCCGCGAGCTGCTCGCTTCAGGATCCTGCTATCACACCGCCTCCGTGTTCGACCCGATGTCGGCGCGTATCGCCGCCGACCTGGGCTTCGAAGTCGGCATTCTCGGCGGTTCGGTCGCGTCGTTGCAGGTGCTGGCCGCGCCCGACTTCGCCCTGATCACCTTGAGTGAATTCGTCGAGCAGGCCACCCGCATCGGCCGCGTGGCCCAGCTGCCGGTGCTGGCCGACGCCGACCACGGCTACGGCAACGCGCTCAACGTGATGCGCACGGTCATCGAACTGGAACGCGCCGGCGTGGCCGCGCTGACCATCGAGGACACCCTGCTGCCCGCCCAGTTCGGCCGCAAGTCCACCGACCTGATCCCGGTCGAGGAGGGCGTCGGCAAGATCCGCGCGGCCCTGGAGGCGCGTGTCGACTCGTCGCTGTCGATCATCGCCCGCACCAACGCCGGCGTGCTCACCACCGAGGAAATCATTGTCCGCACCCAGAGCTACCAGAAGGCCGGCGCCGACGGTATTTGCATGGTGGGGGTGAAGGACTTCGAGCAGTTGGAAAAGATTGCCGAGCACCTGACCGTGCCGCTGATGCTGGTGACCTACGCCAACCCCAACCTGCGTGACGACGAGCGCCTGGCGCGCCTGGGCGTGCGCATCGTGGTCGACGGCCACGCCGCGTACTTCGCCGCGATCAAGGCCACCTACGACTGCCTGCGCCTGCAGCGCGGCCGGCAGAACAAGTCGGAAAACCTCAGCGCCACCGAACTGTCGCACACCTATACCCAGCCCGAGGACTACATCCGCTGGGCCAAGGATTACATGAGCGTCGAGGAGTGACCGGCGCGGCGCCGTCGGCTCAACGGACGGCGCTCAAGGTGGCGGTGTGCGGCACGCAGTGTTCGTGCTCGCAGACGTTGGCCGCGCTGGGCTGGCTGCGCAGCAGCTCGGCGCGCCAGCAGGCCGAGCCATAAAGCGCGACGACCGCGGTCAGGGCCATGACGAGGGCTACTCTTCTTGATCTGATGCCCATGGTGCTCACCTCCTGTAACGCGACAGGTGACTCCGCTAAGCATAGTCAATAAAGGCCGCGGTCCCATGCCGGTTCGTCCTCGAACCGCTGCACCAGGAAATCCAGCATGCTGCGCAAGGTCGCCGGCATGTGCTTGCGCGAGGTGTACACCGCGTTCAGGTTCAGCTCCCGCGGCCGCGCTTCGGGCAGCAGGCGCACCAGCTCGCCACTGCGCAAGGCCTCGGCGGCCTGGTAGGTCGGCAGCATGGCGATGCCGGCGCCGGCCATGGCTGCCTTTTGCAAGGTCATCGCCTCGTTGGCGCTGATGTTCCCTGCCACAGGCACGCTCACCGGCTGCCCGTCCACCTCGAAATGCCACAGGCTGTGGCCGAAATAGGCATGGGTCAGGCAATTGTGCCGGCTCAGTTCCTCGACCCGCTGCGGCGCACCATGCTCGCGCAGGTAGGCGGGGGCCGCGCACACCACCGAGCGGCAGATGCTCAGTCGCCGGGCGATCAGGTTCGGGTCCAGGTCGTTGCTGGTGCGGATGGCCAGGTCGATGCGCTCGTCGACCAGGTTGACCGTGCGATCAAGCATCTGCAGCTCGACCTTCACCCCCGGATAACGCCGCACGTACTCGGCCACCGCATCCACCAGTTGCGCCTGGCCGAACGAGGTGCTGACGCTGATGCGCAGCGCGCCCCGTGGCGCATCGCCTGGCTGCTGCACGGCGGCCTGCAGGTCGCCGGCCAGCTCCAGCAACTGGCGGCAGCGCGGCAGGGTTTCCTGGCCGGCGGTGGTGAGGCTGAGCCTGCGTGTGGTGCGCTGCATCAACCGGGCGCCGACCCAGTCCTCCAGTTCCGCCAGATAGCGCGACACCACTGGCCGCGACAGTTGCAGGTGATCCGCCGCGGCCGACTGGCTGCCCAGGTCGACAACGGTGACGAAAACGCGCATGGCGTTGAGACGGTCCATGATTTGCCCGATTTCAGAAACAAACTATGTCCGAGGATCGCATTTTTTGTGATGAATCGGGCACCTAAGCTGTGGGCATCGTTTAAGCCGACAGGTGTTGCCAATGTCCCTTTTCACTCCCTTGCGTGGCTTGTTGCTGGCCTGCGTCACCCTGGCCGGCCCGGCGCTGGCCGCCGAGCCGTTGCAGCTCGAGGTCTATAACCCAGGCGAAGCGGCGATCTTCCCGGTCAGTTCGGTGATCGTCAGTGGCGAGAAGGACGCCATCCTGGTCGATGCCCAGTTCGGCAAGGCCCAAGCTGAGCAACTGGTGCGACGCCTGCATGCGGGCGGCAAGCACCTGACCACCATCTACATCAGCCACGGCGACCCGGATTACTACTTCGGCCTGGATACCCTGACCCAGGCTTTCCCGAACGCCAAGGTGGTCGCTTCGGCGGCCACGGTCGCCCATATCCGCCAGACCATGGACGCCAAGCTCGCCTACTGGGGGCCGCAGATGGGCGCGGACAAACCGGCGCGGCTGGTGCTGCCGCAGGTGCTCGAAGGCCATGGCCTGACGCTGGAAGGCAAAGCCCTCGACGTGGTTGGCCTGGATGGCCCGCAGCCTGATCGGAGTTTCGTCTGGATCCCTTCGATCAAGGCGGTGGTCGGTGGCGTGGTGGTCAGCGAACACATTCACGTGTGGATGGCCGACACCCAGACGGCCAAGTCCCATGCCGACTGGCTTGCCACCCTGGCGAAAATCGAAACGCTGGCGCCACGCACCGTCGTTCCCGGCCACTACCTGGGACAGGGTAGCCATTCGCTGGACGCCGTGCGGTTCACCGCCAGCTACATTCGTGACTTCGATGCCGAAACCGCCAAGGCGAGCAATGCTGGCGCTTTGATCCAGGCGATGAAGCAGCATTACCCGGGCCTTGCCGATGAAAGCTCGCTGGAGCTCGGTGCCAAGGTCGCCAAGGGCGAAATGAAGTGGAAGTGGTAGCTCCGATCAAGAGCCCCGATCAAGAGTTTCGTTCAACTGACAGGAGTGAATCCATGAGCAAGATCGCAATCATCGGTGCCACCGGCCGTGCCGGCAGCCAATTGCTGGAGGAGGCCCTGCGCCGTGGCCACAGCGTCGTGGCCATCGCCCGCGACCCGTCGCAACTGCAGGGCCGTCCGGGTGTAACCGTGCAGGCGCTGGACGCCAGGGACAGCGCGGCGCTGGAGAAGGCCGTGGCCGGTGTCGATGCCGTATTGAGCGCGGCGCATTTCTCTACCCTCGAGCCGCAGGCGGTGATCGAGCCGGTCAAGCGCGCCGGGGTCAAGCGCCTGCTGGTGGTGGGCGGGGCGGGCAGTTTACTGCTGCCTTCCGGGCAGCGGGTGATCGACAGCCCGGACTTCCCTGAAGCGTACAAGGCCGAGGCCAACGGCGGTGTGCGCTTCCTCGATGCGCTGGGTGAGGAGAAGGAGCTGGACTGGACCTTCCTGTCGCCGTCGGCGGAGTTTGTCGAAGGCGAGCGCAGCGGGCACTACAGGCTGGGCAAGGATCACTTGCTGATCGGGGCTGACGGCAAGAGCTGGATCACCTTTGCCGATTTCGCTATCGCCCTGCTCGATGAACTGGAGAAGCCGGCCCATTCGCGGCAGCGTTTCACCGTCGGCTACTGAGTCGCCTGCTTCGCGGCGGTTCGACGCCTTGATGAACCCGCTCACACAAGGGCAGCACTGCTTTCGAATTCAGTGCTGACCCCTGTGGGAGCGGGTTTACCCGCGAAAGGGCCCTTGTTGGCTGGCGCGCTCTTCCAGCCAATCAAGCAACTCCAGCAACCCCGGCGGCAGGCTTCTGGCCTGGCTCACCAGGTAATACCCCTTGCCGGTAGGCACCTTCAGCGCAAACGGCATGCACAACCGCCCCCCGCGCAGGTCATCGCCGATCAGCGACCAGTCGCCAATCGCCACACCGGTTCCTTGCGACGCCATGGCCATCGCCATGTCCAGCGTCTCGAAGTGCTGCTTCGGCCCCTGTGCCTCGAGCACCATGCCAGTCGCCTGCAGCCACAGCCGCCAGTCATGTTCGTCCCTGGATGGGTGCAGCAACATGTGCCGCGCCAGGTCCTGAACCTGGCGCAACGGCACCGGCCCTTCCAGCAAGGATGGCGCACACACCGGCGTCAGTTGCTCGTCGAACAGCTTGCGCACCAGCAGCCCATGATTGGGTGCGTCGCCATAGACCACCGCCGCATCGAAGCCTTCGCGACGAAAATCCACGCCATGCTGCACCGTGGTGGTCAGTTCCACCGGCACGTCCGGCCGCAGCGCCTGCCATTCCATCAACCGTGGCAACAGCCAGCGCATCACGCAGGTGGGCGCCTTGAGCTGCAAGGTGGCATTGCGCCCGCCCACTTCGCGCACACCTTGCTCGATCAGCCCGAAGATCTGCTGCACCCGGGGCAGCCAGTCCTGGCCCTCGCGGGTCAGGCTCAGGCCGCGGGCCTGGCGCTGGAACAGGGCATAGCCCAGGTGCGCCTCGAGCCCGGCGATCTGCCGGCTGACGGCACCCTGGGTGATGTGCAGCTGCTGGGCGGCGCGGGTGAAATTGCAGTGCTGGGCGGTGACCAGGAAGGTATGCAATGCGGGCAGGGGCGGGAGACGTTTCATTGCTCTAAGCCATGAATACAGGACATGGCTAGTATGTGTTTTTTTGCCTTGTGGCGGTAGCGCTGGGTTGGGTCCAATGGGTACAGATTTCAACGACACCATTCAACGAAACCACTCAACAAAAACAAGGTGAAAACCCGATGGCTACCTGCGGCGAAGTACTGGTCAAACTCCTCGAAGGCTATGGCGTCGACCATGTCTTCGGCATTCCCGGTGTACATACCGTGGAGCTCTACCGGGGCCTGGCCGGCTCGTCGATTCGCCACATCACCCCGCGCCACGAGCAGGGCGCCGGGTTCATGGCCGATGGCTATGCGCGGACCCGTGGCAAGCCGGGCGTGTGCTTCATCATCACCGGCCCCGGCATGACCAACATCACCACCGCCATGGGCCAGGCCTACGCCGATTCGATCCCGATGCTGGTGATCTCCAGCGTGCAGTCACGCGATCAACTCGGCGGTGGTCGCGGCAAGCTGCACGAACTGCCGAACCAGGCTGCGCTGGTGGCCGGTGTGGCGGCGTTCTCGCACACGCTGATGAGCGCCGATGACCTGCCACAGGTGCTGGCCCGCGCCTTTGCCGTGTTCGACGGTGGGCGGCCGCGCCCGGTGCATATCGAGATCCCGCTGGACGTGCTGGTGCAGCCGGCCGACCATCTGCTGCCGGGCCGCCCGGTGCGCAGCAGCCGTGCCGGCGCGGCCCCGCAGGCGGTGGCGGCGATGGCCGAACGCCTGGCCAAGGCCCGTCGGCCGCTGATCCTGGCCGGTGGTGGTGCGCTGGCTGCCGGCGTGCCATTGGCCCGCCTGGCCGAGCATCTGCAAGCGCCTGTGGCGCTGACCATCAATGCCAAGGGCCTGCTGCCGGCCAGCCACCCGTTGCAGATCGGCTCGACCCAGTCGCTGGTCGCCACCCGCGCCCTGGTGGCGGAGGCAGATGTGGTGCTGGCCATCGGCACCGAGCTGGCCGAGACCGATTATGACGTGACCTTCAAGGGCGGATTCGAGATCCCGGGCAGCCTGCTGCGCATCGATATCGACCCCGATCAGACGGTACGCAACTACCTGCCGGAGCTGGCGCTGGTGGCCGATGCCAAGCTGGCGGCGCAGGCATTGCTCGAGGCCCTGGGCGATCTGCCGCCGCCGGTGCGTGATGGCGCTTGGGGCGTGGTGCGCGCGCAGCGTCTGCGTGACACGCTGGCAGCCGGCTGGGACCAGCCAAGCCGGAGCCAGACCCGACTGCTGACCAGCATTCTGCAACGCCTGCCCAACGCCGTGCTGGTGGGCGATTCGACCCAGCCGGTGTACACCGGCAACCTGACCCTGGACATGCAGCAGCCCCGGCGCTGGTTCAACGCTTCGACCGGTTACGGCACCCTGGGCTATGCACTGCCTGCCGCGATGGGCGCCTGGCTGGGCAGTGCCGAGCAAGCGTGCGAGCGTGCGCCGGCGGTGTGCCTGATCGGTGATGGCGGGCTGCAGTTCACCTTGCCGGAACTGGCCAGCGCGGTGGAAGCGCAGGTGCCGTTGATCGTGTTGCTGTGGAACAACCAGGGCTACGAGGAAATCAAGAAATACATGGTCAACCGGGCCATCGAGCCGGTGGGGGTGGATATCCATACCCCGGACTTCATTGGCGTGGCGCGGGCCCTGGGGGCCGAGGCCGAGCAGGTGGTCGATGTCGAGCAACTGCAGGCGGCGCTGGGCAGGGCGGTGGAGCGCAAGGGGCCGACCTTGATCCAGGTGGACCAGAACCAGTGGCAGGCGGTGGTAGCAGGCTGAGGTCAGGTGTAATCCTGTGCCGGCCTCTTCGCGGCTAAAGCCGCTCCCACAGGGACCGTATCAGTTTCAGGCTTGTGCAATTCCTGTGGGAGCGGCTTTAGCCGCGAAGAGGCCGGCACAGGCTGAAACAATGCTTTCAGCCCGCACTGGCCCGCAACCGCGCCACATCCCGAATCGGCGGCGCGCCATACAGCCGGCTGTACTCGCGGCTGAACTGAGAGGGGCTTTCATAGCCCACCCGATACCCCGCTACCGCCGCCTCCAGCCCGTCATTGAGCATCAGCCGCCGCGCCTCCTGCAGGCGCAGCTGCTTCTGGTACTGCAGCGGGCTCATCGACGTCACCGCCTTGAACCGGTGGTGCAGGGTCGAACTGCTGAGGTTGACCTCGCGCGCCAGGTCCTCGATGCGCAGGGGCTGCTGGTAATTCTGGTTGAGCCAGGTGATCGCCTGGCACACGCGGTGGGTCTGGCTATTGGCCAAGGCGATTTCGTACAGGCGATGGCCCTGCGGCCCACGCAACAGGCGGTAGAGGATTTCCCGGCGGATCAGCGGCGCCAGCATTGCGATGTCACGCGGCGTGTCCAGCAGGCGGATCAGCCGCAGCAAGGCATCGAGCAGCTGCGGATCGGTTCGTTCCACATACAGGCCGCGCCCCGAAGGCAGGTTGGGCACCAGCATCGGCCCGCTCTCGGCGATCAGCTGGCTGATCTCGGCCGGGTCCAGGTCCAGGCGGATGCCCAGGCTCGGGTTTTCGGGGCTGGCATCAAGCTTCACGCCGCTCAGCGGCAAGGTCACCGACACCACCATGTAGTGCAGCGGGTCGTAGGCGTACTGTTCGTCGCCGAGGAACAGGCTCTTGCTGCCCTGGGCCAGGATGCACAGGGCCGGTTGGGCCAAGGTCGGAACCGAGCGGACGTTCTCGGTGTAACGCACCAGGTACAGGTCGTCGATGGCCGAGGCCGGGCCATGGGGCTCGCCGGCATGGCGGCGGATCAGCGTGGCCAGTTCCTGGCGTTGCAGTTCCAGGGTCGGGTCGATGGACGGGGCGGTGGTCATGGTGGCTTTCCTCTGCTGACCGACGCAGCATAGGTTTGGGCAATGGCGGGCGCTAGTCGAAAGCTGCACGCCGATTGCCTGATCCTGCCGCGCTGCAGGATCAGGCAATCGGCAGGCAGTATTGGCCTAACGTGTCGCGCGTGGCAGGCCCTAACCTTGGCAGCCTGGTTTGTCCGCTCGCCTGCTTCAAGGAGATTGTGCAATGACCCTGAAACAACCGGTCACCCATTTGGCGTTCATCCGTGCCAGCAGCGGTCGTTCGGCAGAGCTTGGCGCGCGCCTGCGCGATCTGCTCGCGCCTTCACTGAGCACGCCTGGTTGCCTGAGCTTCACCGTACAGCGCTCCCAGGCCGACGCCGACCTGTGGCTGCTCAGTGGCAGCTGGCAGGACCAGCAGGCCATGAGTGGCTACTTTGCCTCGCCCACACTCGAGGTGTTTGGCGAACTGGTGCAGGCGCAGGTGGTCAGCAGCCTCGACCTGCATACCTTCGACTGAAACAGGGTTAGAATTGCCGCCCTCGATCAACCAGGCGCAAGGCAACATGTCACGCAGAGAATTCCCGCATTTCGAAGCCGTTTCGGCGATGGTCCCGGTGGAAGGCGGCGGCTACAACGCCGCCATCGCGGTCAAGGCACTGGGCATGGGAGGCGCGCCGCGCTTCCACAAGGTCCTCGATGGGCAAGTGTTCAGCAGCGCCATGGCGGCCGATGAGGCCGCCTGCGCCGAGCTCGCACGCCTGCAGGGCGTGGGCGAGGAAGGCGAGCTGATCTGGTGATCAGGCCTGTGGGCGGCGCATCCTGAACAGGTTGCCCAGCTCGAAGTAGTCCGCCGGGCCGCCGCCACGCAGGATCGGTTCGGCCGCGGCGGTATCGTAGATGCCATCCTTGAGCAGGTGCTCGGCAATGTGCACCGCCACCACTTCACCCAGGATCAGCCAGCTGGGCACCAGCTCCTGGTCCGCGCGCTTGAGCTGGACGATCTGGCTCACCTTGCATTCGAACGCCACCGGGGTCTCGCCCACGCGCGGCACCTTGACGAGGTTCGAGGGCACGGCGGTCAGGCCGCTCAGTTCGAACTCGTTGACGTCAGCGGCCACGGCTGCGCAGCTCTGGTTCATCTGCTCGGCCAATGGGCGGGTGGCCAGGTTCCAGACGAACTCGCCGGTCTGCTCGATGTTGTTCAGGCTGTCTTTGCGCCCGACGCTGCAGAAGCCGATGATCGGTGGGATGTAGTTGAAGGCGTTGAAGAAGCTGTACGGCGCCAGGTTCAGCTGGCCGTCCGCGCTGCGGGATGAGATCCAGCCGATCGGGCGCGGGCCGACGATGGCATTGAACGGGTCGTGGGGCAGGCCGTGGCCTTTGGCGGGTTCGTAGTAGTACATCGTGCTACTTCCTTGGACGAGGCGCCTAGTGTGCCAAGCCTTGGTCCGCCTGGAAATGATCGAGCCCGGCCGAAGCCGGGCTGGTTGCACACATCAGGGTCTCAACTGAAGCGATGGCCGTTGGTGCGGTCGAAACCATCTTCGGCGAAGCGTTACGCGTTGGTGCGGTCGAAACCGTCTTCGGCGAAGCGTTGCGCGCCGGTGCGATCGAAGCCGTCTTCAGCGAAGCGCTGGGCGCCGGTGCGGTCGAAACCATCTTCTGCGTAAGTGGCCGATTGGGTCTGGGCCGCTGCGAAGCTGTGGGCGTTGGTGCGGTCGAAGCCATCTTCGGCGAAAGCGCCAGCGGCGAACATCGACAGGGCCAGGGTGAGGATCATTTTGCTTTTCATGGTCGTTGCTCCTTTGGGTGCGAGAGGTTGTTTGCTTCTATGGGTTCAATGCTACGCCGATTAATTTGATTAAAAAGCGCAAAAAATTACGCTTATGAATCGTATTAATCGATATATTGCCCCGTGACACCTGAAGGCCGGGCATTCCCGTCAGCGTTTTGTCATCGGTATCGAACCCTGGGCGAGTGCAAGGCTTCGCCAGCCATTGCAGGATGAGGGGCTGAAATTAATCGGGGGTTAAGAGCTGAAAATTGGCTTCGGAGATGACCTGAACCTGATCTTTCGCCCCCCAAACAAAAAGGGCGCCCCTTGCGGGCGCCCTTTGCGTTGCGGCATCACACCTAGTCAGTGGTGATCCGCGAATGCTGCTTGGTGTCCTTCATGGTGGTGTACACCAGCAGCGAGCAGGCGATGCACGCCGTCACGTACCAGTAGAAGCCGCTTTCCAGGCCGGCGCTCTTGAACCACAGCGCCACGTACTCGGCGGTGCCGCCGAAGATCGACACGGTCAGGGCATACGGCAGGCCAACACCCAGGGCGCGGATCTCGGTGGGGAACAGTTCGGCTTTGACCACGGCGTTGATCGAGGTGTAGCCGCTGACGATGATCAGCGCCGCCATGATCAGGAAGAACGCGCCCCACCAGGTCTGGATGGTGTGCAGGGTGCTGAGGATCGGCACGGTGAACAGGGTGCCGAGCACGCCGAAGGCGATCAGGATCGGGCGTCGGCCGATCTTGTCCGAGAGGCTGCCGATCACCGGCTGCAGGCACATGAACAGGAACAGCGTGGCCGCCGAGATGGTGGTCGAGTCGCTGATGCTCATGCCCACGGTGTTGACCAGGTACTTCTGCATGTAGGTGGTGTAGGTGTAGAAGGCCAGGGTACCGCCCATGGTCAGGCCGACCACGGTCATCAGTTCCTTGGGGTGGCGCAGCAGGGTGCGCATCAGGTTTTCCTTGGCCTTTTCCTTCTTGGTGAAGGAGGCGGTTTCTTCCATGCCACGGCGCAGGTACAAGGCCACCACCGCGCACAGCGCGCCGATCACGAAAGGTACGCGCCAGCCCCAGGCATACAGCTGCTCGGTGGTCAGGGTCTGCTGCAGGATGATCAGTACCGCCAGGGCGATGAGCTGGCCGGAAATCAGGGTCACATACTGGAAGCTGGAGAAGAAGCCGCGGCGGTCCTTGCTGGCCATCTCGCTGAGGTAGGTAGCCGAGGTGCCGTATTCGCCACCCACCGACAGGCCTTGCATCAGGCGCGCGATCACCAGCAGCACCGGTGCGGCGTAGCCGATGGTGTCGTAGCCCGGGGTCAGGGCGATCACCAGGGAGCCTGCGCACATCAGCAGCACAGAGGCCATCAGTGCAGCCTTGCGGCCCTTGCGGTCGGCATACAGGCCCATCAGCCAGCCACCGATCGGGCGCATCAGGAAGCCCACGGCAAAGATCGCGGCGGTGTTGAGCAGTTGTGCGGTGTAGTCGCCGGCGGGGAAGAAGGCCTTGGCGAAGTACAGTGAGAATGCGGCGTAGACGTACCAGTCGTACCATTCGACCATGTTGCCGATGGAACCACTGAAGATCGACTTGAGGCGGCTGGCGGTGGTTTTTTCAGCGGCGGGCGCGACGGCCGCCCCGGCTGGCAGGGAGGTGGCGTTATCCATCAGGGATACCTTCTCGTTGTTTTTGTGGAGCGCGCCGAAGCGCAGCTTGCCAGGACGAGTGCAGAAGGTGTGCCAAATGGGTGCGTGGCGATCCAAATGGGGGCGCTTCGCGCCTTCGCGGGCAAGCCCGCTCCCACAGGAACCGCGCGCTACCTGGGGCCATCAGAATTCACTGCAGGAGCGGGCCTTGCCCGCGAAGGGCTGCAAAGCAGCCCCGAATTTGTGTAGGCATAAGCGGATTCTTGCCTGGCAACTCCCGAGGATAAGCGGATTTCCGCCTATTCCCGCACGACAAAGTCCTCACGCACCAATCCATGCCGCTGCATCTTCTCGTTCAACGTCCGCCGCGGCAGCTGCAAGGCTTCCATCACCGCCTTGATTTCCCCACCATGCTGACGCAACGCCGCCCGCAGGCACTGGGCCTCGAAGGCTTCGACCTGCTCGACCAGCGCCTGCCCCGCAGGCGCCACCTCGATGTTCGGCGAGCCCAACCCCAGCGCATGCCGCTCCGCCGCATTGGCCAGCTCACGCACGTTGCCGGGCCAGTCATGGCTGAGCAATTGCGCCAGTTGCGCGCCCGACAGGGCAGGCGCCTGGCGCCCGAGCTTCTCGGCCGTCGCCCGGGTAAAGTGCTCGAACAGCAGTGGGATGTCCTCGCGCCGCTCACGCAACGGCGCCAGGCGCAGTTCGGCGACGTTCAGGCGGTACGCCAGGTCCTCGCGGAAACGCCCGGCGCGGGCTTCCTCGAGCAGGTCGGGCTTGGTCGCGGCGATGATCCGCAAGTCCACGCTGATGCTCTGGTTGGCCCCCAGCCGCTCCAGCTTCTGCTCCTGGATCACCCTCAGCAGCTTGGCCTGCTGGGCCAGCGGCATGCTTTCGATCTCGTCGAGGAACACCGTGCCACCGTTGGCGAATTCCAGCTTGCCGATACGCTTGCCCTGGGCACCGGTGAAGGCGCCGCTCTCGTGGCCGAACAACTCGGCCTCGAACAACGCTTCGGGAATCGCCGCGCAATTGAGCGCGACGAAGGGCTTGCCTGCGCGCGGGCCGAAGTCGTGCAGGCAGCGCGCCACGCGCTCCTTGCCACTGCCGGTTTCCCCGCGGATCAGCACATTGACCGGCAGGCCGGCCAGGTCCAGTACCTGCCGGCGCAGCTGTTGCAGGCCCTGGGACATGCCGAGCAACGCGCCTTCGAGGCGTGACTTGAGGTCGGCCTGCTCATGCAGGCGGCGGTTCTCCAGCACCAGTTGGCGCTTTTCCAGCGCGCGCCGCAGGCTGCCCAGCAGGTGCTGCGGAGTGAAGGGTTTTTCCAGGAAGTCGTAGGCGCCGTTGCGCATGGCCTCGACCGCCATCGGCACATCGCCATGGCCGGTGAGCAGGATCACCGGCAGGTCGGGGTCGTCGGCGTGCAGGCGTTCGAGCAGTTGCAGGCCGCCCATGCCGGGCATGCGCACGTCACTGACGACCACCCCGGGGAAGTGCGCTGGCAGCTCGGCCAGGCACTCCTCGGCGCGGGCGAACAGCTGCACGCTGAAGCCCGACAGGCTCAGCCACTGCTCGACCGCGGAGCGGATACTGGCTTCATCATCGACGACGATCACTGAATTCAACATACAGGCTCCAGGTCACGGGGCAGGGTCAGGCTCAGGCGGGCGCCGCCAGGGACATTCTCGGCATACAATTGGCCGCCGGCCTCTTGAATGATGCCATAGGAGATCGCCAGGCCCAGCCCCAGGCCTTCGCCCACCGGTTTGGTGGTGAAGAACGGATCGAAGACCTTGGCAAGGTCCGCTTCGGCGATGCCACCGCCGGAATCCAGCACGCTCAGGCGCCATTGCCCATTGTCTGGACCGATGCGCACTTCCAGGCGTTTGTAGCGCTTGTCGGCCATGGCGTCGAGGGCGTTGCGCAGCAGGTTGATCAACACCTGCTCCAGGCGAATCGCATCGCCCCGTACCCAGGCCGGGCGCGCCAGGTACAGGGCCAGCTCGACCTGCTCGGCGCGGATCCGTGCATCGAGCAGGTGCAGGGCCTGGTCGACCACGCTGGCCAGGTCCAGGCGTTCGCGCAGGCCGACCGGGCTGTTGCGGGCGAAGGTCTTGAGGTGGCTGGTCAATGCCGTCATGCGCGTGAGCATCTGTTCCAGCGGCTCCAGGGCCTTGCGCGCTTCGTCGTGGCGGCCATGGTCGAGCAGCAGGCGCAGGGTTTCCAGCTGCATGCGCTGGGTGGTCAGTGGCTGGTTGATCTCGTGGGCCATGGCTGCCGACATCTGCCCCAGGGCGGCGAGCTTGGCCGACTGCACCAGGCCTTGCTGGGCGGTGCGCAGCTCGCGGGTTCGCTCCTCGACCTGGCGCTTGAGCTCTTCGCGGCTGCGCTGGCGCAGGCGGGCCAGGCGCAGGCGCTGGCTGATGAACAGTGCGGCGAACACCAGGCTCAGCCACACGGCGGCGGCGCCCAGCGCGGCATTGCGCCCGGCCGTGGCCACCTGGGGTTTGCGCAGCAGGTGCAGGGTCCAGCGTTCGCCTTCCAGCGGCAGGCTTTCCCAGAGGTATTCGGCCGGGCCGTCCGGGCCTTGCACGCGTGTCAGCTGGCTGTTGTCGGCAAAGCGGGTGAGCACCTGGTGCTGCAACGGCACCAGCGGCTGCTTGTCGTACTGGCGGGTTTCGACCAGCTCGGCGCGGTCGGCAGCGCTGAGCGGTTGCAGTTCGCGGTAGCGCCAGCCGTCCTGGTTGGCGATGAAGGTGATGCCGCGGGCGTCGCTGACCAGCAGGATATCGCTGCCCTGGCGCCACTCGCGTTCCAGCTCGGGAAACTCCAGCTTGACCACCATGGCGCCGAGGAAGCGCCCGTGTTCGTCGTTGACTGCACTGGAGAGAAAGTAACCCGGCACGCCGCTGGTCACGCCAACCGCGTAGAAGCGGCCGCTGCCCTGGCTGCGGGTCTGTTTGAAATAGGGGCGGAAGCCGTAGTTGGAGCCCACGTAGGTGGTCGGCAGGCGCCAGTTGCTGGCGGCCACGGCCAGCCCGGTGCGGTCGAGCAGCTCCAGGGTGGACGAGTTGGCGGCGCCGTTGATGCGTTCGAGCTTGAGGTTCAGCGCGTGCTGCACGGGTTCGCCGACCGGGCCGCGCAGGGCCTCGATCAGTTCCGGGTCCAGTGCCAGCACGGCGGGCAGGGCGCGGTAGCGGTCGATCAGGGTGTGCAGGGCGTTGGCATACAGCACAAGCTGCTGGCCGGCGCGACGGGCGTCGTCTTCCATGGCCTGGCGCTTGGCCTGGTGCATGGCCCAGCCGGCACTGAGCAGGGTGCCGAGCACGATCAGCAGGGTGATCAGCCCCAGACGCAGGGCGCGAAAGGAAAAGGGCATGGGGCGGATCCGGATTCAGTAGGAACAGGTCCGGCCCTTTCGCGGGCAAGCCCGCTCCCACAGGTTTCGTGCAGGGCTACCTGCATGCCAGTTACCTGTGGGAGCGGGCTTGCCTGCGAACAGGCCAGTGCAGGCAAACCAGTTACAACAGTTCGAAGCTCTGCTGCTGCACCGCTTGGGAATCCAGCCCGACCTGGACATTGAACTCGCCAGGCTCGGCCACCCGCTGCAGCTGGCCATTGTAGAACTTCAGGTCATCCTCGCTGAGGCTGAAGGTCAGGGTGCGCGACTCGCCGGCCTTGAGCATCAGCTTCTGGAAGCGCTTGAGCTCCTTGACCGGGCGGCTCATCGACGCCGACACATCCTGCAGGTACAGCTGCACCACGGTCTCGCCGTCACGCTTGCCGGTGTTTTTCACCGTCACCTTGGCTACCTGGGTTTCGCCGCGCTTGAGGTCCTTGTTCGCCAGCGTCAGCCCGGACAGCTCGAAGCTGCTGTAGCTCAGGCCATAGCCGAACGGATACAGCGGGCCGTTGGGCTCCTCGAAGTACTGCGACGTGTAGTTGCCCGGCTTGCCAAGGGTGAACGGCCGGCCGATGCGGGTGTGGTTGTAGTACATCGGGATCTGCCCGACCGAACGCGGGAAGGTGATGGCCAGCTTGCCGGACGGGTTGTAGTCGCCGAACAGCACGTCGGCGATGGCGTTGCCGCCTTCGGTGCCGGCGAACCAGGTTTCCAGGATGGCGTCGGCCTGTTCGCGCTCCCAGCCGATCGACAGCGGGCGACCGTTCATCAGCACCAGCACCAGCGGCTTGCCGGTGGCTTTCAGGGCCTTGATCAGCTCGCGCTGGCTGGCCGGGATTTCCAGGGTGGTGCGGCTCGACGACTCGTGGGACATGCCACGGGATTCGCCGACCACGGCGACCACCACGTCGGACTGCCGGGCGGCCTTGACCGCCTCATCGATCAGCACCGCAGCCGGGCGCGGGTCGTCGACGATTTCCGGGGCATCGAAGTTGAGGAAGTTCAGGTAGTCCAGAATCGCCTTGTCGCCGGTGACGTTGGAGCCCTTGGCATAGACCAGCTTGGCCTTGCCTTCGACGGCACGGCGCAGGCCTTCGCGCACGGTCACCGAGTGCATCGGTTTGCCGTCGGCGGCCCAGCTGCCCATCATGTCGATCGGCGCATCGGCCAGGGGGCCTACCAGGGCGATGGTGCCGGCTTTTTTCAGGGGCAGCGTCTGCTGCCTGTTTTCCAGCAGTACCAGGCTGCGGCGCGCCACGTCGCGGGCAGCGTCGCGGTGCAGGCGGTCCTCGCCGTAGTAGTCCTTGAGGTCGGCCTCGGCCTTGGCTATGCGCACGTAGGGGTCCTTGAACAGGCCCATGTCGTACTTGGCGCCGAGCACTTCGCGCACGGCCTGGTCGAGCTCCTGCTGGGTCACCTCGCCGGCCTTGAGCAGCCCTGGCAGTTCTTCGCCGTACAGGGTGTCGTTCATGCTCATGTCGATACCGGCCTTGATCGCCAGCTTGGCCGCTTCGCGACCGTCACGGGCGACACCGTGGCGGATCAGTTCCTGGATGGCGCCATGGTCGCTGATGGTCACGCCCTTGAAGCCCCACTCCTTGCGCAGCAGGTCGTTCATCAGCCAGGTGTTGGAGGTGGCCGGCACGCCGTTGATCGAGTTCAGCGCCACCATCACCCCGCCGGCACCGGCGTCGAGCGCGGCGCGGTAGGGTGGCAGGTAGTCGTTGTACATCTTCGGCAGGCTCATATCGACCGTGTTGTAGTCGCGGCCGCCCTCCACCGCGCCGTACAGGGCGAAGTGCTTGACGATGGCCATGATGCTGTCGGGGTTGGCCGGGCTGCTGCCCTGGAACGAACGGACCATCACCTGGCCGATCTTCGAGGTCAGGTAGGTGTCTTCGCCGAAGCCTTCGCTGGTGCGGCCCCAGCGCGGGTCGCGGGCGATGTCGACCATCGGCGCGAAGGTCATGTCCAGGGCGTCGGCCGAGGCTTCGATGGCCGAGGTGCGGCCGACCTTGGCGATGGCGTCCATGTCCCAGGTGGCGGCCAGGCCCAGGCCGATCGGGAAGATGGTACGTTCGCCGTGGATGGTGTCGTAGGCGAAGAACATCGGGATCTTCAGGCGGCTGCGCATGGCGGCGTCCTGCATCGGCCGGTTCTCGGGGGCGGTGCGCGAGTTGAAGGTGCCACCGATGCGCCCGGCGGCGATTTCTTCGCGGATCTTCGCGTGGGGCATTTCCGGGCCGATGCTGATCAGGCGCAACTGGCCGATCTTCTCGGCCTCGGTCATCTGGCCGATCAGGTGATCGATGAAGGCCTGCTTGTCCTGCAGGGGCGGGGCGGTTTGGGCGGCAAGGGCCGCCTGGCTGGCAAGGCCCAGGGCCAGGCCCAGCAAAGACAGTTTCATCATGAATTCCATTGTCGTGGCCTGTGACGTATCCACGGGGATACGTGCGCGGCCGAGTTTTTCAGGCGGCTATTGTTGTACGATTCGCGTGCTTTTCTTCCAGCGGCGGATTATGCCTGAATATGTCGCCAGGTTAGGAAGCCCCGTATGCCGGGACAACAATTATAAGAACGCCCAAGAGACCGAAGGCATGACCCCCCTCAACGAATACGAGCAGCGCCAGATAGCCGAGGCCATCGCCCGCGCCGAGCGGCGCACCGACGCCGAACTGGTGACCGTGCTGGCCCGCCGCGCGGATGACTACGCCTACCTGCCACTGTTCTGGGCCGCCGTGCTGGCGCTGGCGGTGCCGGGCCTGCTGCACTGGCAGCTCGGCTGGCCCGGGGTACGCGGGCTGCTGGTGGCCAATGTGCTGCTGTTCATCGGCCTGTGCCTGCTGCTGCGCCAGCCGCGCCTTGCCGCCTGGCTGATTCCGCGCGCGTTGCGCCGCTGGCGCGCGGCGAGCCTGGCCCGACAGCAGTTTCGCGAACAGAACCTGCAGCGCACCGCAGGTGCCACTGGCGTGCTGATCTTCGTCGCGGAGGCGGAGCGTTACGTGGCGATCCTGGTCGACCAGGGGATCGACCGCCACTTCGGCGCCGATGCGCGAGCGCTGATCGTCGCCCGGTTCGCCGAGCAGGTGCGCCAGGGCCGGACCTTGCAGGGCTTCGTCGAGTGCATCGAGGCCTGTGGCGAGCGGCTCGGCGAACAGCTGCCACGCACCCATGCGCGCAACGAACTGCCCAACCGCCTGGTGATTCTCGACTGAGCCGGCCTGCGGAGGGTGTAGAATGCGCGGCATTGCGTAACGCTCCCGCTATTCGAGGCACCGTCCCTTCATGTCCGCCTGTTCTTCCGCTTCCTCCGCGCCGGATGCGCGCGCCCAGTTCCTCGACCTGCTGAGCGCCGCCCTGCACGGCAACACCCTGGTCAAGCTGGTGCTGGCACGCCATGTCGGCGCCGACCAGACCTTGCAGCGCATCATCGCCAAACCCGTGCAGGTCAAGGGGCAGGCCAACCTGTCGCTGGTCTATCGCCACCAGACCCGCGACATTACCCGCAACCTGCCCCTGGACCAGGCGCTGGCGCTGGTCGCAGAACTGCTGCCGGAAAGCTTCCGCAATGCCCACCTGTTCGATGCCGACGGCGAGCTGCAGCTGACGTTCAGCAAGAAGGGCAAGCCGATGCTCCAGCGCCATGGCGCGCAGGCCCCGCGTGAGGCCGCCGCCAGCACCGGCCATGACCGTGAGAAGAAGCGCTACCTGGAGCTGTCGCGGCCGTTCCTGCGTGACCTGGGCGTGACCGACGCCCAAGGTGCGCTGATCCCGTCGATGTCGCGCAAGTGGAAGCAGATCAACAAGTTCATCGAAGTGTTCGACCACGCCCTGGCCAACGCCCCGGTGCCGACGGAGCAGGCACTGCGGGTCGCCGACTTCGGCTCGGGCAAGGGTTACCTGACCTTCGCCATGCACGACTACCTGCGCGACACCCTGGGCCGCGAGGCGCAGGTGACTGGCGTGGAGCTGCGCCAGGACATGGTCGACCTGTGCAACGCCGCCGCCGCGCGCCTGGAGCATCCGGGCCTGGAGTTCCAGTGCGGCGACGTGCGCAGTGTGGTACCCGAGGCGATCGAGGTGATGATCGCCCTGCATGCCTGCGACATCGCCACCGATTATGCCATCCACACCGGCATCCGCTGCAACGCCGCGATCATCATGTGCTCGCCGTGCTGCCACAAGCAGATCCGCCCGCAACTGCACAGCCCGGGGCTGCTGCAGCCGATGCTGCAGTATGGGCTGCACCTGGGGCAGCAGGCCGAGATGCTCACCGACAGCCTGCGCGCGCTGTACCTGGAAGCCTGTGGCTACGAGACCAAGGTGTTCGAGTTCATCTCGCTGGAGCACACCAACAAGAACAAGATGATCCTCGCGGTGAAGCGGCGGCAGGCGGGGGATAACACGGCGTTGCTGGAGAAGATCGAGCAGCTCAAGGCGTTCTACGGGGTGCGCGAGCATTGCCTGGAAACCTTGTTGCAGGCGGACAAGCTGATCTGAAGGTCGCCAGGTGAAGAGCAGGCGCCGCGTGGGCGCTGCTCCTGAATACTCGTAGGACAATTCCCAAGCACTGTTGCCGGTCGTATTTGGCTTGAAGAGATCTGTAGTGTGGTGTGCTCGCTCGTCGAGCGGGCGAGGTTGTCAGTTGACAACCTCGCACTGAGCCGACCACACTGGAGAACGCTGATGTCACGCCCCAGTCATGCCAAGAAAGAGGTCGAGCAGGCCTTGAGGCACGCTGAATCACAAGGATGGAAGGTCGTGGTGGGTGGAGGCCATTGCTGGGGCAAGTTGTATTGCCCTTTCAACGATGCCGATTGCCGTTGCGGGGAGTTCTGCATAACCAGCGTGTGGAGCACCCCGAAGAATCCTGGCAATTTTGCCCGCCAGCTGCGGCGTGTGGTGGATAACTGCACCAACCCCTCGGCAACCGTACATCGAAAGCAGCTCGGGAGAGGTAGCAATGGAATACGAGTTCACCCTCAAGTATCAACTGATCGAAGACGAAGAAGTCGACGTACTTCTGGAGCGCCTGGCCGCGGCGGGTTGTGATGACGCGGTAGTCGGCGTGGGTCAGCCTGGCCGGCTGGCCTTGGCATTCTTGCGAGAGTCCCGATCTGCCAAGGAGGCGATTGAAAGTGCCTTGAGCGACGTCCGCGAAGCGGTTCCCAGTGCCCGTCTGATCGAGGCGACACCCGATCTCGTGGGGCTGACCGATGTCGCCGAAATCATCGGTGTATCGCGGCAGAACATGCGCAAGTTGATGCTCTCGCATATGCACAGCTTTCCCGCACCCATGCATGATGGCGGTACTTCGCTGTGGCATCTGGCCGATGTTCTCCGCTGGCTGCAGGCTCGGGGGAGTTATGCGATTGGTCAGGAGATCCTGGATCTGGCCCAGGTGGCGATGACGATCAACGTCGCCCGTGCTCATGAGCGTGTGTTCGGGGCTTCGCGGAACCTGGCCTATTGATCAACCCGTGTCCGGTCCCCCTCAGCGCTTGGTGCCCGGCACCTCGATTGCCAGTTCCGGCAACCCCAACGGATGCGTGCTCGCATCGAAAAAGTGCAAGGCTGTGCCCGGCAAATCGCCGAACCGCTGCACATAGTGCTGCTTCTGGTTGATGACCGATGCCTCGCTCAGCGGCCGGATGGCAATCGACAGGTGCGCCGGGCGTGCCTGGCGAATGGCCTCGAGCAGGTGTTGGTCGCTGCTGTCCAGGTGCTGGCCGAACAGGCACAATCCCTGGCTTTCCTGCGCCAGCTGGCCAAGGCTCCAGGCCAGGTAGTCCGAATGGCGGATGGCTCGCAGCTTTTCCTCGCTACGGTCCTCGTTGACGAACAGCGGCACTTCACCGGGAATGTTCACGGCAAACCCATCGAGCAGTTCGGCGCCATCGGCGCTGCGCTGGCGGGTGCTGCCGTCGGGCAACTTGAGCAGGTGCAGGCCGCCGTGCAGGTGCAGCACGCGGGTGCCTTCGCTGCGGGTGCGGCGCACGTCGAAGAAACCCTGCTCGTCGAACAGCTCGGCGAAGCCTTGCGCGGCATGTTGCACGGCCCAGGGCAGGATCAGGTCGTAGTTGCTGGTGTACACGCTGCGGTAGTCGCGCAAGGCCTGGTTGATCGACGCCAGGGTGGCGGCAGGCATCAGCGGCCAGGGCAGGTGCAAGGTGCGGATGGCGTGGATCAGGCCTTCCTTGATCGAGTAGTAGCGGTTCAGCGGCGCGGTGGAGTTGATCGCCAGGGCGGCGTTGGCACGCACGGTCTGGTTGAGGGTGCTCAGCACCGGCTCGAACAGCTCGGTGCCCAAGGACTTGAACAGCGCCTGGTCGCTGATCGCCAGGCCCTTCTTGCGCCCGGCGCGCTGGGCTTCCTCGAACAGCGAGAAGTAGCCGAACGGCTTCCACAGGGCACGACTGGCGCCATTGCCCAGCAGCAGGGCGGTGCACGGGTGGCGCTGGTTGAGGTCTGGCCAAGGGGCGAGGCGGGCGTCGAGAGCTGGCATGCGGGGTCCGTTCGGTGGTGCGGGAAACGGCGGGGACTTTAGCATGTCAGGCAAGTTGCCGAAGATCCTTTTGCTCCGGGTGGGCTCCCGATCTTTGCGGATGCGTTACTGGCTGTAGCTACATCAGGGTTTGCCTGATGGAACAGGGTGGTCAGCGATGGCAAAGTGCCTGCCTCCAGCGTTTGCGCGCTGGATCATCTACACAAGGAGCCAGTGTGAAACTCTGCAAACTCGCAGCGCTTGCCGCCTGCATGATCGTGCCATCCGCCGCCCACGCCGCCGTGGAGCTCTCGTCGCTGTACCAGGCCTACGAAAATAACAACTACTCCACATTGAGCATGGAAGAGCGCAACAAGCCCCTGCGCATTTCCGCTATCGCCCTGGAACTGTCCACCAACCTCAAGGGTGCACCGATTCTTGCCGCTGGCAACGATGACGGCTACGAGCTGGCGCGCCTGAGCACGACCGACAAGGCCCAGCAGGCGGTAATGACCACGCTGCGCCCAGGTCAGAAGTTCGAAGCCGAATGCGTATTGCAGTTTACGTCCGGCAGCGACTGGATGGCCTTCCACGATTGCCGCTTCAACTGAACAGGGACGTTCCCATTAAAGGTTTCAAGTACGTCGTCGCCATGGCCAGCTGCGCAGTGGCTTTTCCGTAACCGCCGCCGAGCGGTCGAGCAAAAAGTGGAAAAACGAAAAAAGGAGCCTCGGCTCCTTTTGACAGCGATGACGTTGCTGGAACGCCATGCGAGGGAAATGCGATTTGGAGCGGGTAGAGGGAATCGAACCCTCAACTAAAGCTTGGGAAGCTTTCGTTTTGCCACTAAACTATACCCGCGTTTGCGTTCGACTTTTTACCAGAACCCTCCTCGAATTAGAAGCCCCGGTTATAAATAAAAGCTGTCGGCGCCCATAGCCTGCGGGTGAAGCTACAGGACGCCGATACGCTCAGATGGCAACTGCATGCTGGCCCTGCTGTGCAAATGGATAGGGCTGCTGCTGACGCACTTCACGCAGCGTAGGCTTGAGGAAACCCAGCATCACGTTGCGGTAGTCCTCGCAGGCGCTCTTGTGCTCCATGTCGAGGAAGTGCCCGGCATCGCGGATCACGCTGAACTGGCTGTTGCCGATGTGCTGGCTGAAATGGCGCGCATCCTCGACCGTGGTGTACTCGTCCCGGTCACCGTTGATGAACAGCACCGGAATGTCGATGTTGCGGGCGCCTTTCAAGGCACGCTCCAGGTCATGCTGCAACACCTGGTTGATGTGGAAGTGCATCTGCTCGTACTCGTGGCGGTCCAGGCTGCTCACGTGGCGATAGTTGAAGCGCTTGAACAGCGACGGCAGGAACTTGCCGATGGTGTCGTTGACCAGGTTGCCGACCTGGTAGCGATCGCAGGCGGCCAGGTACCGGCAGCCACGTTCCAGGTAGTCGCGCATCGGTTCGTTGATGATCGGCGAGAACGAGCTGACCACTGCCTTCTTCACCCGCCGTGGCTGGTGCGCCAGCGCCAGCAATGTACCGGCCCCGCCCCAGGAGAAGGACATGACATGGTCGCATTGGAAGTGCTCGATCAGCTCCAGCAGGATATGCGCCTCGTCCTCCTTGCTGATCAGCCGTTCCTGGCGGTTGTGTGGTTTGGACTTGCCTGCATAGGGTTGGTCGTACAGCACGACGTTGAATTGCGGGTGCAGGTTGCGCACCGTCTGGGCGAACGATGCCGTGGTGGCCAGCGACCCATTGATCAGAATGATCGTCTTCTCGGCCGCATCCGCGCGATAGAACTCCGTGTAAACCCGATACTGACCTTGGACATCAAGTACAGCGATTTCTGGCCTCATGTCATCGACTCCTGGCGCAAAAAGGGTATTCGCGTCACCTAGGGTGCACGTTCTTTATGACAGGTAGGCATTTGCCTGAAGTAAACCGGGGGGCCCTGTGTCGATCCTTGGCACACGTGTCGACGATTGTTTTTGGCGGGCGATCTGCCGTGCCCCAACGTATCGAGGCGCTGGGTGGCCGGCAAAAAGTGTCAGGGTCCAGATTACGTGACTGGCTGGTCACTCATGGACTGACGAGGTAGGAGTCAAGCAGTGGGTCTGCAATCGCGCAAGTTCCGTTTGCGCAAATTTGTGACTCCAGCCGCTCGGCGGTCGTATGCCTGTATTACGGCATTCAGACCGAGGCGATTTCTGCCGCCGTCAGTGCCCTGAACTCACCTGGTTTCAGGCAAGGATCGAGCCGGATCGAGCCCATGCTTTCACGGTGCAGACCAACGACCTTGTTGTCGAAATGGCCGAACATGCGCTTGACCTGATGGTAGCGCCCCTCGACGATCGCCAGCCGTGCCTGGCGCGGGCCGAGGATGTCGAGCTGGGCGGGCAGGGTGGTGAGGCCTTCGAAGGCGAAGTAGAAGCCTTGGGTGAACTTGGCGACGTAGTGTTCGCCGATCTCGTCCTCGGTTTCGACCAGGTAGTGCTTGGGCAGCTTGGTGGCCGGCTGGGTCAGGCGCCGCGACCACTGGCCGTCGTTGGTCAGGATCATCAGGCCGGTGGTGTTGAAGTCCAGGCGCCCGGCGATGTGCAGGTCGTCGCGCAGCTCGGTGGGCAGCAGGTCGAGCACGGTGCGGTGCTGTGGGTCCTGGGTCGCGCTGACGCAGCCAGCGGGCTTGTGCAGCATCAGGTAGCGGGCCGGGCGGCCGGCTTGCAGCAGCTGGTCGTCAACCTCGACCCGGCTGAATTCGCGCACTTCGCACCTGGGGTCGGACGCCACTTCACCGTCCACGCGCACGCGCCGCTGCACCAGCATGAGGCGCACTTGCTGGCGGTTGTAGCAGGGCAGGTTGGCGAGGAAGCGGTCGAGGCGCATGGTGTTCGGGCAGCGAAAGGGGGGCGCAGTCTAGCGGTTTTTGCCGTTGCTCGGGGCTGCCGCGTGCGCGAGTTGATCTTCCACGGCGGCGCAGCGCGGGCACAGGCAGGCTTTGTTGCGCAGCTCGGCGGGCAGGGCCTGGAGCACCGCAGGGTCGATGCTTGCGCCAAAGCACCAGCAGGGTTGGGTGGCGCTGCGAGGGTCGGCCAGGGTGCACTGGTTGAGAGCGCCGCAGGCGGGGCAGTGCTGGGTATCCGTCATGCTCGGTTCCGGGTGTTTCACTAAGGCGTACTGGGACGGAGTATATCCGACCGGCGCAGGCGACGACCTGTATCAATTTATTGCGCGCAGGGCACTGCACCTTGCCGTCGCTGTCTGATGCCTTGTCGACGAACGCATTTTCGCCGACGCTCGCCAGCGCCGCTGTTCGGGCACCCCAGCGGTCCAGGAGGCCGCCATGTCCTATCGAATTCTGTTGATCGCCCTGTTGGGTCTGATGACATCCGCCTGTGCTCCTTACTACGAGAGCGGGGGCTATTACCGTTCGGATTACTACACCACCGACCGTTATGCATACCCGGGATACGACCGCTATGACCGCTACTACGTAGTGCCGCAAACGCGCTACTACTACCAGCCGGCTCCGCGTTACTACCGTCCGGCGCCACCGCCGGTATATCGCTCTTACCCTCGGCCCGGGGTGAACCAGTGGCACGGCAACCCGCGCTATGACTATGGCAATCGCCAGCGCTACGACTATGGGCGCGACCGCGACCGCAACGACTACCGCAATGGCAGCCAGCGCTATCAACATGATCGCTGGCACTCCAATGGGCGTGGGGACAACGACCGCCGGCCCGATCGCGGGCGCGGTGGCGACCACAACTGGCAACGCTGACGGGCAGCATCAAACCATGTCCGCCAGCGGGTGGCGCCCCTCCCAGACCTTGGTGAAGTGCGCCTCGACAACCGCCGCCGGCACCTGTGCCACGTCCGGCCAATGCCAGCGCGGCTGGTTGTCCTTGTCCAGCAGGCGCGCGCGCACGCCTTCGCTGAATTCCGGGTGACGGCAGCAGTTCAGGCTCATGCTGTATTCCATCTGGAATACCTGCGCCAGTGACAGGTGCCGCGCCCGGCGGATCTGCTCCCAGACCAGGTGCGCGGTCAGTGGGCAGCCTTCGTGCAGGCTTTGGCCTGCTTGCGCCAGCAGTGGGTCGTGGTGGTGTTTCAAACCCTCGATGGCGCGCCATGCTGCCGCTGCGTCGGCCACATCGAGCAAGGCGTCGATCACCTGCCGCCGTGGTAACCATTGCGCTTCCGGCAATTCGGCCCAGGCCCGATGCTGTTCGGCCTTGAGCAGGCTGTTCAATTGCAATGCGGTCTGCTCCTGCCAGTTCAGTTGCAGCAACTCCTCGATCAACGCTTCCTGCTGCTGCTCGCCGAAAAAACGGTCTGCCAGGCCCAGATCAAGCGCATCGCGGGCGTTGATCGGTGCTCCGGTCAGCCCCAGGAACAGGCCGAGCCTGCCCGGCAGGCGGGCGAGAAACCAGCTGGCACCGACGTCCGGATACAGGCCGATGCTGATTTCCGGCATCGCCAGCCGGCTGCTGGGCGTGACGATGCGCACCCCGGCCCCTTGCAGCAGCCCCATGCCGCCACCCAGGACATGGCCATGGCCCCAGCACAGCAGCGGCTTGGGGTAGCGGTGCAGCAGGTAGTCGAGGCGGTACTCGGCAGCGAAGAAAGTCGCGGCCAGCGGCGGTACGCTGCCGGGGTGTTCGCGGCAGGCCTGGGCCAGCGCTCGCACGTCGCCGCCGGCGCAGAAGGCCTTGGCGCCGTTGCCGCGCAGCAGCACGCAGACGATGCCGGGATCGTGGGCCCAGGCGTGCAGCTGCTCGCCGAGCACTTCGATCATCGGCAGGTTCAGGGCGTTGAGCGCCTTGGGCGCATCCAGGGTGGCAATGCCGATGCGGGCGCCATCGACGCCGGTCAGTACCTCGCAATGAATGGCCATGGACTACCTCGCTCAAGTCATCCACCCAGTATGGACCGCATGGCCGAACCTGCCGGTCTTCGGTCGGATCGATTGACAAGCCGGGGAGGCTTACCTAGTGTCGCGCCATTGTTTACGGATGGCCCCATGACTGACGACGATCGCATCAAACTCGAACCCGGCTGGAAGGCCGCGCTGCGCGCCGAATTCGACCAGCCCTACATGCACCAGTTGCGCGAGTTCCTGCGCCAGGAACATGCGGCCGGCAAGGAGATCTACCCGCCAGGGCCGCTGATCTTCAATGCACTGAATTCCACGCCGTTGGAGCAGGTGAAGGTGGTGATCCTCGGCCAGGACCCTTACCACGGCCCGGGCCAGGCCCATGGCCTGTGCTTCTCGGTGCAGCCGGGCGTGGCCACGCCGCCGTCGCTGGTCAACATCTACAAAGAACTGCAGCGTGACCTGAACATCCCGATTGCCAGCCACGGCTACCTGCAGAGCTGGGCCGAGCAGGGCGTGCTGCTGCTGAACACGACCATGACCGTGGAGCGCGCCAACGCCGCGTCCCATGCCAAGAAGGGTTGGGAGTTCTTTACCGACCGGATCATCCAGGTGGTCAGCGAGCAGTGCCCGAACGTGGTGTTCCTGCTGTGGGGGGCGCATGCCCAGAGCAAGCAGAAGCTGATCGATGGTACCAAGCACCTGGTGCTGAAGTCGGTGCACCCGTCGCCGTTGTCGGCCTATCGCGGGTTCCTGGGCTGCGGGCATTTCAGCCGTGCCAACGGCTTCCTCGAACAGCGCGGCATGGCGCCGATCAACTGGGCGTTGCCACCGCTCTGAAACAGCGTCGCCTGCTTCACGGGTGAACCCGCTCCTACACGGCCTGCGCTATCCCTGTAGGAGCGGGTTTACCCGCGAAGCAGGCGACACGATTATCGGGAGTTGGCGTTCCAGATCCGGAACAACGGCTCGGCCAGAAACAGCACGAACAACAAGCGCATCACCTGCAACGCCGTCACCAGCGGCACCGACAGCTGCAAGGTCTCCGCCGTCAGGCTCATCTCGGCAATCCCGCCCGGCATCATCCCCAGCGTCAGCGAACGCAAGTCCAGCGCGGTCATCACGCTCAAGCCCCACGCCGCACTGCCGGCAATCGCCATGCACAACCCGGTGGCCACCAGCGTGCGCCCGAGAAACGATGGCGCACGGCGGAAGAACGCGCGGTTGAAGTGGCAGGCCAGGCCGCTGCCGATCAGCCACTGGCCGATCTGGCTGGCGCCATTGGGCAGGGCGATCTGCAGATCGCCCGTCAGGCTCACGCTCGCCGCCACCAGCAACGGCCCGAACAGCCACGGGTTGGGCTGGCGCAAGCGTTGCCAGGCAAAGCCCGTGGCCACGCCCAGCGGCACGATCAACGCCAGCCAGCCCCAGCTGACGCTGCCGGCATGGTTCAGCGGCACGCCATCACCGAGCAGGAACTTGAACAGTGCCGGCACGCACAGCACCACCGCCAGCACGCGCAGGCTCTGCGCCGCCGCCACCTGGCTGAGTACCGCGCCGTTGCGTGCGCCGAGGTTGACCATCTCTCCCGAGCCACCGGGCATGCTGGCGAAGAATGCCGTGGCGCGGTCCTCGCCGGTGCGCCGCAGCAGCCATACGCTGATCACGCTGGAGAGGGTGGTGAACAGCGCGCCGAAGAAGATCAGCGCGAAGTGGCTGGCCACCTGCTCGATCACCGCCGGGGTGAAGTGCAGGCCGATGCCGATGCCGATGATGCACTGGCCGCATTTGCGCCCATTGGGGATTTCCGACAGCTGCCAGGGCGTCAGGCAGCGCACCAGGATGATCGCCAGCAACGCGCCGACCATCCATGGCAAAGGCCAGCCGACCTGGCTGGCGGCATAACCGCCAGCCAGGCCGACCAGCCCGGTCGCAACGAACAGCGGCAGCGACCGATCAGGCATCGGCCATGGCCCGGCGCTGCACGCTGCGCTTGCGCCAGATGCGCAGCAGCGGGAAGGTCAGCATGCACAGGGTCAGCACCCAGACCGACAGGCTGATCGGGCTCGACCAGAGGATGCCCAGTTCGCCGTTGGAGATCGACAGCGCGCGGCGCAGGTTCTGCTCCATCAGCCCGCCAAGGATGAACCCGAGCAGGATCGGCGACAGCGGGAAGTCCAGCTTGCGCAGGATGTAGCCCATGATGCCGATGCCGACCATCAGGAACAGGTCGAAGGTGGTGGCATGCACCGCATAGACGCCGATTGCGGTGATGATGGCGATCACCGGCACCAGTGCCCAGTTCGGCACGGCGAGGATGCGGGTGAAGATGCGGATCATCGGGATGTTCAGGATCACCAGCATGATGTTGGCGATGAACAGCGAGGCGATCAGGCCCCAGACGATGTCCGGTTGCTGTTCGAACAGCAGCGGGCCCGGGGTGATGTTGTACAGGGTCAGCGCGCCGATCATCACCGCGGTGGTGCCCGAGCCCGGTACGCCCAGGGTCAGCATCGGTACCAGGGCGCCGCAGCAGGAGGCGCCGATGGCGGTTTCCGGGGCGGCCAGGCCACGGGCGTCGCCCTTGCCGAAGTTGCCGTTGGCACCGGCGATGCGTTTCTCGGTCATGTAGGCCACGGCGCTGGCCAGGGTGGCGCCGGCACCGGGCAGCACGCCCATGATGAAGCCGAGCAGGCCGCAACGGATGTTGACCACGAATACCGAGGCCGCTTCCTTGAAGTTGAACAGCATGCGCCCGGTGGCCTTGACCGCCTGGTGGCCATGGTGGGTCTTTTCCAGCAACAGCAGGATCTCGCTGATCGAGAACAGGCCCAGCACCAGCACCACGAACTGGATGCCGTCGGCCAGGTGCACGCTGTCACCGGTGAAGCGGTACACGCCGCTGTTGGCGTCGATGCCGACCGCCGACAGGAACAGGCCGATCAGCGCGGCGATGAAGGTCTTCAGGGGCTTGTCGCCGGCCATGCCGCCGAGGCAGACGATGGCGAACACCATCAGCACGAAGTATTCCGCCGGGCCGAAGGCGATCGCCCATTTCGCCAGCAGCGGGGCGAACAGCACCATGCCGCAGGTGGCGATGAAGGCGCCGATGAACGAGCTCCACGCCGACAGCGACAGGGCCACCCCAGCCAGGCCCTGGCGAGCCATCGGGTAGCCATCGAGGGTGGTCATCACGGTCGAGGCCTCGCCCGGGATGTTCAGCAGGATCGAGCTGATCCGGCCGCCGTATTCGCAGCCCAGGTACACCGCGGCCAGCAGGATCAGCGCCGACTCCGGCGGCAGGCCGAGGGCGAAGGCGATCGGGATCAGCAGGGCCACGCCGTTGATCGGGCCCAGGCCCGGCAGCAGGCCGACCACGGTGCCGATCAGCGTGCCCGAGAGGGCGGTGACCAGGTTGTAGGGGCTCAGGGCGACGCCGAAGCCCTGGCCCAGGTAGCTCAAGGTATCCATGTGTCAGTTCTCCAGTACGCTCAGCAGGCCAAGGGGCAGGGGTACGTCCATCACGCGGTCGAACAGCCAGTACAGCAGCACGCTCATGCCCACTACCACCAGGCTGCTGTGCAGCCAGCGGCCGCCGTACAGGCGGGCCATGGGGATGCCGACGAGGATGGCGCTGAGAATGAAGCCCAAGGTTTCGAAGGTGCCGGCGAAGACGATCAGCAGGCCGACGCAGACGGCGATCTTGATCAGGGTTTCGCGGTCCAGTTCTGGCTCGTCGTCCTTGCGCACGATGGGGGTGGGACGGATCGCCAGGTACAGCAGGCCCAGGCTCATCAGGCCGAGCATCAGCAGCGGATAGGCGCGCGGGCCCACCGGTTCGTAGGAAAACGCGGCCTGGTAGGGCCAGGCCATCACCGCCAGGGCGGCGCACACCGCCAGCAGGGCCAGGGCGAAAATGCGTTGCAGGATCATCGAGAAATCCTCGGTTTTTCGGGACGACGCGGACCCTGTGGGAGCGGGTTTACCCGCGAAAGCGCCAGATCATGAAACGATGTTGTCTGGTCCGACGCATTCGCGGGTAAACCCGCTCCCACAGGGATCGGGGGAAAGTCGTGAATGGCTTACTGAATCAGGCCAAATTCCTTGGCCAGGGATTTGTACTCAGCCACCTGCTTCTTCACATAACCGTCCAGCTCTTCGCCGGTCATGGCGAACGGGAACAGCTCGCGCTGGTCACGCAGCTTGGCGAAGTCTTCCGAAGCCAGCATCTTGTCGAACGACTCCTTCCACCAGGCGTATTCCTCGTCGCTCACCTTCGGGCCGAGGTAGAAGCCACGCACCACCGGCCAGACGATGTCGTAGCCCTGCTCCTTGGCGGTGGGGATGTCTTTCATTTCCGGCTCGTCCAGGCGGTT
Source organism: Pseudomonas sp. NPDC089401 (assembly GCF_044749485.1). Taxonomy (NCBI): domain Bacteria; kingdom Pseudomonadati; phylum Pseudomonadota; class Gammaproteobacteria; order Pseudomonadales; family Pseudomonadaceae; genus Pseudomonas; species Pseudomonas sp. NPDC089401. Next base: position 181,958 of record NZ_JBIVIA010000010.1, read on the forward strand.
TTCCGAGAACACCGCAAGGATGCGCATGTTGCCGCTCTGGATGTGGGGCATGGAGTCGGAGATGTCGGTCGAACCGACCTGGATGTGCCCGCCCAGCAGTGCAGTGGCAATCTCGCCGCCGCCTTCCAGGGCCACGTAGCGCAGGTCGCGCGGGTTGATGCCGGCAGCCTTGGCGATCAGCGCGGTCTGCATCCAGTCCTGGCTGCCGACGGTGCCCCCGGAGCCGATCACCACCTTGCTCGGGTCTTTCTTCAGCGCCGCGACCAGGTCGTCGAGGGTCTTGTACGGCGAATCGCTCTTCACCGCGATGGCGCCATAGCTGGTGCCGACGGCGGCCAGCCACTTCACCGCGTTCTCGTCGAAGCGGCCGAACTTGCCCTGGGCCAGGTTCAGCAAGGAGCCGCTGGACCAGGCCACCAGGGTCCCGGCGTCGCCCGGGCGCTGGGCGACCACGGCGTTGTAGGCCACTGCGCCGACACCGCCGGGCATGTAGGTGACGCGCATTGGCTTGCTGAGGATCTTTTCCTGCACCAGGGCGCTCTGCACCAGCTTGCAGGTCAGGTCGAAGCCGCCGCCTGGCGAAGCCGGGGCGATGCATTCAGGGCGTTTCGGTTCGGCGGCGAGGGCATTGCCGGCCAGCAGCAGGCAGCCGGTGGCGAGGACGAGGCGGCGCAGTGAAAAGGTCATCGAATGTCTCCGTGAGCGTTGTTGTTATCGGTTACCGCTTGGGCTTACCACAGGGCCACGCTGTAGCTCACCAGCAGCCGCACTTCGTCGGCGTCGCGGGCGAAGTTGGAGCGGAAGGTGGCGTTGCGCAGGCGCACGGCGACGTTTTTCAACGCGCCGCTTTGTACCACGTACTTCAGTTCGGTGTTGCGCTCCCACTCCTTGCCCTCGCCACCGGCGGCGCGGCTGACGTTGTCGCCGTTGATGTAGCGGGTCATGAAGGTCAGGCCGGGGATGCCCAGGGCTGCGAAGTTGTAGTCGTAGCGCGCCTGCCAGGAGCGCTCGTCGGCGCCGGCGAAGTCGTTGATCTGGACGAAGTTGACCAGGTACGGGTCGGCACCATCGACGTAGGGGAAGGCGCTGTCGCCCGACAGCTGCTGCCAGGCGGCGCTGACCTTGTGCCCGCCCAGGCTGTAGCTGAGCATGGTGTTGAAGGTGGTGTTGTCGATGCGCCCGGCCTTGGCCGCGCCGGCATCGTCGCTGATCGCCAGGCGCACGTCGGCGCCGACGGTGCCCGGGCCCCAGGGCTGGGTGGCGAGCAGGCCGATGAAGTGCTGGCGGTAGATGTCGTCGAGCTGGGCGAAGTGGTAGCTGCCGGTGATGCGGTCGGTGAGTTTGTAGTCGACGCCGGCCAGGTCGAGGTTGTCGGCGCTGAAGGTACCGCCGAAGCGGCCGTTCTTGTTGTTCAGGGCCAGGTCTTCCCAGTTGGTGTCGTTGCGGTCCTTGGCCTTGTCCAGGCGCCCGCCGGTGAAGGTCAGGCCTTTGATTTCCTGGGAGGTGAGCAGGCCACCCTCGAAGGTTTGCGGCAGGATGCGCCCGTCGTTGGGCTGCAGGGTCGGCAGTTCGGGGATCAGCGTGCCGACCTTGAGTTCGGTCCTGGAAATCTTCACCTTGCCGGTCAGGCCGAGCTTGGAGTACTCGTTGGCCGCCTTGCCGTCGTCATGGGTCGGCAGCAGGCCGGTATCCGTGCGGTCGGGGCTGGAGTCGAGCTTGATGCCCAGCATGCCCAGGGCGTCCAGGCCGAAACCCACGGTGCCGTCGGTGTAGCCGGACTCGAAGTTGAGCATGAAACCCTGGGCCCATTCGTCGCGCTTGGATTGCTGCGCGCTGGTGCCGTCGCGGAAGTCGCGGTTGAAGTACATGTTGCGGGTTTCGAAGGTCGCCGTGCTGTCTTCGAGGAAGGCGGCCTGGCTCAGCGGGGCGACGCCGGCGAGTGCGAGGGCACTGGCGATGGCGGATGGGCGTGCGGACAGGGAACGGCTAGGCGCGAACGCCTGAGGCTGCAATGACAGCATCGGGATGACTCCGTTTTCTTATTCTTGTTCGTTGCACCTTGCTGGTGCTTTTTGCGGCGCGTGGAGCGACCGTGGTGCGATGCTAGGTAACGAACCTTTCGTGAACCTTTCAGCGCGAAAGGTTTGTTGCAAGGGGCTTCACAGGCGTGGCGACAGCGGTACACTCCGCGCCACTGTCCACCCGAACAGGGAGAACCCGATGCGTGTGCTGCTGGTCGAAGACCACCTGCAACTGGCAGAAAGCGTGGCCCAGGCCCTGAAAAGCCATGGCCTGACCGTGGATGTGCTGCACGATGGCGTGGCCGCCGACCTGGCCCTGGCCAGCGAGGAGTACGCTGTTGCCGTGCTCGACGTGGGCCTGCCGCGGATGGACGGTTTCGAGGTGCTGGCGCGCCTGCGCGGCCGCGGCAAGACCTTGCCGGTGCTGATGCTGACCGCACGCAGCGATGTGAAGGACCGCGTGCACGGGCTGAACCTCGGTGCCGATGACTACCTGGCCAAGCCGTTCGAACTGACCGAGCTGGAAGCACGGGTCAAGGCCCTGCTGCGCCGCAGCGTGCTCGGCGGCGAGCGCCAGCAGCGCTGCGGGCCGCTGGTCTACGACCTGGACACGCGGCGCTTCAGCCTGGGCGATGACACCCTGACCCTGACCTCCCGCGAGCAGAGCGTGCTCGAGGCGCTGATCGCTCGCCCGGGGCGGGTAATGAGCAAGGAACAGCTGGCCGCCCAGGTGTTCGGCCTGGACGAAGAGGCCAGCGCCGACGCCATCGAGATCTACATCCACCGCCTGCGCAAGAAACTCGACGGCCACCCGGTGGCCATCGTCACCTTCCGCGGCCTGGGCTACCTGCTCGAGCACCGCGATGCGTGACAACGGCAGCCTGCGCGGGCGGCTGGTCGGCAACCTGGCGTTGCTGCTGGTGGTGCTGATGCTGGCCAGTGGCCTGAGTGCCTACTGGAACGGCCGCGAAGCCGCCGACACCGCCTACGACCGCACCCTGCTGGCCTCGGCGCGGACCATCGCCGCGGGCCTGTCCCAGCGCGACGGTACCCTCAGCGCCGAGGTGCCCTATGTGGCCCTGGACACTTTCGCCTACGACAGCGCCGGGCGCATCTACTACCAGGTGCTGGACATCGACCAGCAGCTGATTTCCGGTTACGAACGCCTGCCGCCACCACCGCCGGGCACGCCGCGCACCGACGACTACCCGGCGTTGGCGCGCTTCTACAACGCCACCTATCTCGGCCAGGACGTGCGCGTGGTCAGCCTGCTCAAGGCGGTCAGCGAACCGAACATGAATGGCATGGCGGAAATCCGCGTGGCCGAGACCGAGGAGGCGCGGGTGCGCATGGCCCGCGGGCTGATGGCCGATACCCTGCTGCGCCTGGGTATGCTGGCGCTGGGGGCGCTGGTGATGGTGTGGTTCGCGGTGAGCGCGGCGTTGCGCCCGCTGGAGCGCCTGCGCACGGCGGTGGAGGAGCGCCAGCCGGACGACCTGCGGGCCTTGCCGGTGGTGCAGGTGCAGCGCGAACTGGGCCCGCTGGTGCGTGCCCTGAACCATTTCACCGAGCGCTTGCGCGGGCAGTTCGAGCGCCAGGCCCAGTTCATCGCCGAGGCCGCCCATGAGTTGCGTACGCCATTGGCCGCGCTGAAGGCGAGGGTAGAGCTCGGGTTGCGTTCGCAGCAGCCCGAAGAGTGGCGCCAGACCCTGGAGTCAGCGGCCCAGGGTACCGATCGGCTGACTCACCTGGCCAATCAGTTGCTGTCGCTGGCGCGGGTCGAGAACGGCGCCCGGGCGATTGCCGAAGGTGGCGCACAGCGCCTGGACCTGAGCCAGCTGGCCCGCGAGTTGGGCATGGCCATGGCGCCGCTGGCGCACAATCGTGGCGTGGCCCTGGCGCTGGAGGCCGAGGCGCCGGTGTGGCTGAAAGGCGAGCCGACCCTGCTCAACGAATTGCTCAGCAACCTGGTGGACAACGCGCTGGCGCACACGCCGGTGGGGGGCAACGTGATTCTGCGGGTGCTGGCGCCGGCGGTGCTGGAGGTCGAGGACGATGGGCCTGGTATCCCCGAAGATGAGCGCGAGCGGGTGTTCGAGCGGTTCTACCGGCGAGGGGTGCAGGGCAGTGGACTGGGGCTGGCGATCGTCGGGGAGATCTGCCGGGCGCACCTGGCGCAGATCAGCCTGCATGATGGCGAGAAGGGCGGGTTGAAGGTGCGGGTGAGCTTCATCGCCGATTGATGTGTTGCCTGTGCCGGCCTCTTCGCGGGCAAGCCCGCTCCCACAGGAATATCACAGGCCGGAGGCTGTGGGAGCGGGTTTACCCGCGAAGAGGCCGGAGCAGGCCAAGCCGCGTCAGCGCAACATGCTCCGCGCTTCCAGCAACTCACCCATCTCAAGCTCCGTGCCATACGGCAACCCGAGGTGCCGATAGGCCGGCAAAGCCGCCAGCGGCCGGCTGCGGCCACGCTGGCTCACGCACTTGGCAATCTGCACCACATCGATGTAGTCGATCTTGTCGGTGCGCCGATCCAGGTCCTGCACCTGGCTCGGCAGGTTCACCAACTGCTCGGGAAACTCCCACGACGACAGGATCTTGTCGCCCAGCACTGGCTGGATCTGTTCGATCACGTGGTGCAGGCAAACCGGGTCGGAGAGTAGTTCGTTGTGCTCTTCGGCATAGATCAGCACCGGTAGCGCGCCAATCTGGTTGACCAGCCCGCCCAGCGTCGCCTGGTCAGGTTTCAATTCAGGCGCGTAGCGTCGACACAGTTCATAGCTGATGCCCGCAACCTCCAGGCTGTTCGACCAGATATCCCGCAACTTCTGCTCAACTGCCGACGAGCGGGCGTGGAAGATCTGTTCGATCACCAGGCCAATGGCCAGGTTGCAGCTGTAGTTGATGCCCAGGCGGGTGATGGCGGTGTGCAGGTCGGTCACTTCCACTGCGGCACGCAGCAGCGGGCTGTTGACCACCTTGATCAGGCGTGCCGACAAGGCAGCGTCACGGCCGATCACCTTGCTCAGGGCGGCAACGCTGATCTCGCTGTCTTCGGCAGCCTCACGAATGCTCAAGGCAACCTCGGGCAGGGTCGGCAGGACCAGGTCATCGTTGTCGATGGCCGCCAGCAATTGCGCCTGGACCATCTCGGACAGCTTGTTCATGAACGTCTCAATGGCAAGGGTGGTGCAATCTTCAGCGCTGGATTTCCCGGTCGCGGTCCAGCTCGTAAGGCAGATTCAACACCTGCAGGCGCGGGCCTTGCAGGCTGCCCAGGTGCAGGTTGTCGTCCTCCACCGAATCGGCGCTCAGCACCGCGAGCAGTTCACAGCCCTGGCCACTGCTGGCGGCCAGCACGACTTCGCCGACGGACGAACCATGGGTCGGCGAAAAGATCTCCGCACCCGGTGCCGGAATGGCCTGCCCATCGAGCGCCAGGCGGTACTGGCGGCGCTTGAGCTTGCCCAGGTACTGCATGCGCGCGACGATTTCCTGGCCGGTATAGCAGCCTTTCTTGAAGCTCACGCCATCGACCGCCTGCAGGTTGATCATCTGTGGGATGAACAGCTCGCGGGTCGGGCCCATGACCTGGCCGATGCCGGCGCGGATCTGCCCCAGCAGCCAGTCGTTGAGGCTCCCCTCGGGCAGGGCGGCCGTCAGGTGCTCGCGCACGCTGGCGGCATTCTCGGCCGAGGCCCAGAGTTCGACGCGCCCCGGGGAGACGGCAATGGCGATCAACCCCTCGTGGCGCACGGTGGCGCCCGGGGTGGTCGGCACGCTCATGCCCAGTGCCTGCAGCGCGGCATCGCCACCTTGCAGGCCGAAGCGCGCCCAGGCGGCGCTTTCGTCGGTCAGCGTGGCCTTGGAGAACACGGCGTACTTCTTCAGGTCGGCCAGTTGCAGCTCCAGCAGTTCGCTGGCCATGGCCAGCAGGTAGCCGTTGCCTTCGGGCAGGATGCGGAAGCTCGACTGCATGCGCCCCTTGACCATGCAGCGGGCGCCAAGGCCGGCGTGCTCGTGGCTGAGGTAGTTGATGTTGCAGGTCAGCTGGCCCTGCAGGAACTTGCCGGCGTCGGAGCCGCGGACGGCGAGGATGCCCTCGTGGAGCAGGGGGCTGAAGAAAGCGGAATCGGCCATGGGTCATCGCGGTGGCTAAAGACTGGCGGCCATCATAGAACGCCGGTAACAAAATAGGTAGGTGACTAGACCAACGCCCTGTGTCGCATCGTCCACTGCGCGGTATACTGCGCGGCCATTCGAGGAGGGTCCCATGGTCGAACAAACTGAACTCAACCGGCTTTTCTGGCACAGCCGCCGCGGCATGCTGGAACTGGACGTGCTGCTGGTGCCATTCACCCAGGAGGTCTATCCGACCCTGGGCGAGGCTGACCGCGAACTCTATGTGCGCCTGTTGAGCTGCGAAGATCAGGACATGTTCGGCTGGTTCATGGAGCGCACCGAGTCCGAAGACCCGGAGTTGCAGCGCATGGTCCGCATCATTCTGGACCGTGTCCAGCCCAAGTGATTTCTTCGAGTGCCGCTGGCAAGGCTCGCGCCTGTTGCTGGCGGCCTACCTCGGTTGCCAGGTGCTGGCGCTGCTGGCCCTGTGGCTGAGCGCGCTGCCCTGGTGGCTTGGCCTGCCGGTTCTGGCCGCTTGCATTGCCCACGCTGGCTGGGCCATTCCCCGACGTATCCTGTTGACTGATCCCCATGCCGTGACCGGCTTGCGCCGTGATGCACTCGGCTGGAAGGTGTTCTGCCGCGCGCGGGGCTGGCAGCCGGTGCGCTTGTGTCGGGATAGCGTGGCGTTGCCGGGGCTGGTGGTGTTGCGGTTCGTCAGGGCGGGGTGCTGGTTTGGCGAGAGCCAGTGCGTGCCGCGGGATGCCTTGGAGGCAGAGCAGCATCGGCGCTTGCGGGTCAGGCTGAAGTTCAGCCGTCGCCGGTTCAGTACCGCGTCGCCTGCTTCGCGGGTAAACCCGCTCCCACAGGGATAGCGCAGACCTCAGGGGCGACGCTGTACCTGTGGGAGCGGGCTTGCCCGCGAAGCAGGCGACGCCGGGTTCAGGTGGGGCTGAGGATGGTGTCCTTGGCCTCATCCAGCATCCCCGGATAGTCCAGGGTGTAGTGCAACCCTCGGCTCTCCTTGCGCTGCATCGCCGAGCGAATCATCAGTTCCGCCACCTGGGCCAGGTTGCGCAGCTCGATCAGGTCGCGGCTGACCTTGTAGTTGCTGTAGAACTCGTCGATCTCGTCCAGCAGCAGGCGCACCCGGTGCTGGGCGCGCTGCAGGCGCTTGCTGGTGCGCACGATGCCCACGTAGTCCCACATGAACCGGCGCAGTTCGTCCCAGTTGTGCGCGATGATCACGTCCTCGTCCGAATCGGTGACCTGGCTGGCATCCCAGCAGGGCAGGGCCTTGGGCATGGCGATTTCAGGCAGGTGTGCCTGGATGTCCTTCGCGGCGGCACGGCCATAGACGAAGCATTCCAGCAGCGAGTTGCTGGCCATGCGGTTGGCGCCGTGCAGGCCTGTGAAGCTGGTCTCGCCGATGGCATACAGGCCCGGTATGTCGGTGTGGCCGCGGTCGTCGACCATGACCCCGCCGCAGGTGTAGTGGGCTGCCGGCACCACCGGGATGGGCTGGCGGGTGATGTCGATGCCGAACGTCAGGCAGCGCTCGTAGACGGTGGGGAAGTGGCTCTTGATGAAGTCGGCCGGCTTGTGGGTGATGTCCAGGTACACGCAGTCCAGGCCCAGGCGCTTCATTTCGTGGTCGATGGCGCGGGCCACGATGTCGCGCGGGGCCAACTCTTCACGCGGGTCGAAGCGCGGCATGAAGCGCTCGCCGTTGGGCAGGCGCAGCAGGGCGCCTTCGCCACGCAGGGCCTCGGTGATCAGGAAGCTCTTGGCCTGCGGGTGGTACAGGCAGGTCGGGTGGAACTGGTTGAATTCCAGGTTGGCCACCCGGCAGCCCGCGCGCCAGGCCATGGCGATGCCGTCCCCGCAGGCGCCGTCGGGGTTGCTGGTGTAGAGGTAGACCTTGGCCGCGCCGCCGGTGGCCAGCACGGTGAAGCGGGCGCCGAAGGTGTCCACCTCGCCGCTGTTGCGGTTCAGCACATAGGCGCCGAGGCAGCGCTCGCCAGGTTGCCCCAGGCGCCGCTCGGTGATCAGGTCGACCGCCACCCGCTGTTCCAGCAGTTCGATGTTCGGGCGTTGCCTGGCCTGCTCCAGCAGGGTGGTGAAGATGGCCGCACCGGTGGCGTCGGCGGCGTGAATGATGCGCCGATGGCTGTGGCCGCCCTCGCGGGTGAGGTGGAACTCGAAGCCGCCGTCATCGACACTGTAGTGTTCGTCGCGGGTGAACGGCACGCCTTGCTCGATCAGCCACTCGATGGCTTCCCGGCTGTGTTCGACAGTGAAGCGCACGGCCGCCTCGTCACACAGGCCGCCGCCGGCATTGAGGGTGTCCTCGACATGCGACTGCACGGTATCGGTGTCGTCCAGTACGGCGGCCACACCGCCCTGGGCCCAGAAGGTCGAGCCGTTGGCCAGGTCGCCCTTGCTCAACACGGCTATGCGCAGGTGGCCGGGGAGGTTCAGTGCCAGGCTGAGACCGGCGGCACCGCTGCCGATCACCAGGACATCATGTTGGAATTGTTGGCTCATGTCAGGACACTAGTAATCTTTGGAGGGGGCGCGGCACAATAGTCACGCGCCGATGGCAATGTGAAACTATCGTGAATGCTGGCCGGGCTGTCTTTATAGCAGCCTGTAGCGTCGAATTTCCATGCCGCTCATGAGGTTGCGGCAATCTTTGTGGGAACTTTCCGCTACGGCCGGAAATCCTATGAAGGCTGTTCGCACGCCACAATTTTGCCGCGGCGACGCAGTGCGGCAGCTCTATCCGGGCTGACACCTGTGTATTCGAAACCCGATTATCGACGCAGCGGGCCGTGACCGCGCCGCGTCTTCCGTGCGAGCCGACAGAGGGCCGCAGGAAACTTGCTTGGAGGGGAGAACTTTTGCGTAAAGCCCGAGTCTATGGTTGCAAGCCTGAGCGAAGGCTGTCGCAACGCTCCTTCGAGTTCACTGAGGAGTGTTCATGCTAACCCAGGAAGAGGATCAGCAGCTTGTAGAGCGCGTGCAGCGCGGCGACAGGCGAGCGTTCGATCTGTTGGTGCTGAAGTATCAGCACAAGATTCTCGGGTTGATCGTGCGGTTCGTTCACGACACCCACGAGGCCCAGGATGTAGCACAGGAAGCCTTCATCAAGGCCTACCGTGCGCTTGGCAATTTCCGCGGTGACAGTGCCTTCTACACGTGGCTGTACCGCATCGCCATCAATACGGCGAAGAATTATCTGGTGTCCCGTGGAAGACGGCCGCCAGACAGCGATGTGAGCTCCGAGGATGCGGAGTTTTACGACGGCGATCATGGTCTCAAGGATCTCGAGTCCCCAGAGCGCTCGTTGTTGCGGGATGAAATCGAAGGCACCGTCCATCGCACCATCCAGCAACTGCCCGAAGATTTGCGCACGGCACTGACCCTGCGCGAATTCGATGGGTTGAGTTACGAAGACATTGCCAGTGTCATGCAATGTCCGGTGGGTACCGTGCGCTCTCGAATCTTCCGCGCTCGGGAGGCCATAGATAAAGCCCTGCAGCCGTTGTTGCAGGAAACCTGAGACAGCGGCGACAGCCAAGAGAGGAACCGCCATGAGTCGTGAAGCGTTGCAGGAATCGCTGTCCGCGGTGATGGATAACGAAGCGGACGAACTGGAACTGCGTCGGGTGTTGAACGCCGTCGACGATGCCGAAACCCGTGCCACCTGGTCGCGCTACCAGGTCGCCCGTGCGGCGATGCACAAGGAATTGCTGCTGCCACAACTGGATATCGCCTCGGCGGTGTCTGCCGCGCTGGCTGACGAAGCCGTCCCGGTCAAGGCCAAGCAGGGCCCGTGGCGCACCCTTGGCCGCCTGGCCGTGGCTGCCTCGGTCACCGTTGCGGTGCTGGCGGGTGTGCGCATGTACAACCAGGACGACATCACCGGCGCCGAACTGGCCGCCCAGCAACCTGCCCAGCAGGGGCTGAGCATGCCACAAAGTCAGGGCCCAGCCGTTTTGGCCGGCTATAGTGAAAGCAGTGAGCAACCGACCGGGCCGATGGCCAACGGCGTGCTGCAGAACCAGGCCGGCTGGGATCAGCGTCTGCCAGGCTACCTGCGCCAGCACGCACAGGAATCCGCGCTCAAGGGCACCGAAACCGCTCTGCCGTATGCCCGTGCTGCCAGCCTGGAAAACCGCTAAGTAAGGAGGATCATGCGCGCGCTACCTCTCCTGTCGCTGTTGATTGGCAGCTGCATGACGGTGCCAGCGTTGGCAGCCAACTCTTCGCCTGAGGCGACCGAGTGGCTGAACAAGCTGGCACAGGCCGAGCAAAAACAGAGTTACCAGGGCTCCTTCGTCTACGAACGTAACGGCAGCTTCTCTTCCCACGATATCTGGCACCGTGTACAGGATGGCAAGGTCAGCGAGCGGCTGTTGCAGCTCGATGGCGCCACCCAGGAAATCGTGCGCGTGGATGGCAAGGTGCAGTGCGTCAGTGGCGGCCTGGCAAGTGGGGCGGCAAGCCCCCCGGACTCCGCGCAGCGTTCGCTCGATCCTCTTAAACTGATGAGCTGGTACGACTTGAGCGTGGCCGGCAAGTCTCGGGTTGCCGATCGCGATGCGGTGATCGTCACCCTGACGCCGCGCGACCAGCACCGCTATGCATTCGAATTGCACCTGGACCGTCGTACCGGCCTGCCGCTGCGTTCGTTGATGCTCAACGACAAGGGGCAGTTGCTGGAACGCTTCCAGATGACCCGCCTGGACACCGATGACCTGCCGGCCGACCAGGACCTGCACGCCAGTGCTGCCTGCAAGCCGGTGGAGCGGGTGGCGAGCAGCGCCGGCGAAGCCGTCGCCGGTTGGCGTTCGGACTGGCTGCCGCCAGGTTTCGAGCTGATCGACAGCGCCGTACGCCGCGACACATCGCGTGACAGTACCATCAGCAGCCTGATGTACGACGATGGCCTGGCCCGTTTCTCGGTGTTTCTCGAGCCGGTGAAGGAAGACGCCGGCACCGACGTGCGCACCCAGCTTGGCCCGACCTCGGCCGTATCGCGTCGCCTGAACACGCCCAAGGGCAAGGTGCAGGTTACCGTGGTCGGCGAAATCCCGTTGGGTACGGCAGAGCGCATCGCCCTGTCGATGCGCCCCCAGGATGCCCAGGCACGCCAGTGATGGCGTGCTTTTTTCGGCCCGCGCCAAGGAGAACGGACATGCGGCTGAAATGAAATTAAAGCATTGTCATTTGCAATCCTTCGGCAAATTTTCTATAGGTCAGGCTTTCAGGAGTCTGGCCTTTCCTGCTTTGTGCAGGGCAATTTCCAACTACCGCTCGTTGTGACGGGAGCCGTATGTCAATACCACGTTTGAAATCCTACCTAACGATGTTCGCCGCCGTGCTGATGCTCGGCCAGGCGCTCAGCGCCCAGGCCGAGGAAGCCCTTCCGGACTTCACCACTCTGGTCGAGCAGGCCTCGCCGGCCGTGGTCAACATCAGTACCAAGCAGAAGCTGCCGGATCGCCGTGTCGCCGCCGGGCAGATGCCGGACCTCGAAGGGCTGCCGCCGATGTTCCGCGAGTTCTTCGAGCGCAACATCCCGCAGCAGCCGCGCTCGCCGCGTGGCGATCGCCAGCGCGAGGCCATGTCGCTGGGTTCGGGCTTCATCATTTCCAGTGACGGCTACGTGCTGACCAATAACCACGTGGTCCAGGACGCCGACGAGATCATCGTTCGCCTGTCGGACCGCAGCGAGCTGCAGGCCAAGCTGATCGGCACCGACCCGCGCACCGACGTGGCCCTGCTCAAGGTCGAAGGCAAGAACCTGCCGACCGTCAAGCTGGGTGACTCGGAGAAGCTCAAGGTCGGTGAGTGGGTGCTGGCCATCGGTTCGCCGTTCGGCTTCGACCATTCGGTGACCAAAGGCATCGTCAGCGCCAAGGGTCGCACCCTGCCCAACGACACCTACGTGCCGTTCATCCAGACCGACGTGGCGATCAACCCGGGCAACTCCGGTGGCCCGCTGTTCAACATGAAAGGCGAGGTGGTGGGCATCAACTCGCAGATCTTCACCCGTTCCGGTGGCTTCATGGGCCTGTCGTTCGCCATCCCGATCGACGTGGCCATCGACGTCTCCAACCAGCTGAAGAAAGACGGCAAGGTCAGCCGCGGCTGGCTGGGCGTGGTGATCCAGGAGGTCAACAAGGACCTGGCCGAATCCTTCGGCCTCGACAAGCCGGCCGGTGCCCTGGTGGCCCAGGTGCTGGAAAACGGCCCGGCAGCCAAGGGTGGCCTGCAGGTGGGTGACGTGATCCTGAGCATGAACGGCCAGCCGATCGTCATGTCGGCCGACCTGCCGCACCTGGTCGGCAGCCTCAAGGACGGCGCGAAGGCCAAGCTGGAGATCATCCGCAATGGCAAGCGCCAGACCCTCGACGTCGCCGTTGGCGCGATGCCGGACGACGATGCCGACATTGGCACCGGCAGCGGCCCGGACGGCAGCGCCGAGCGCAGCAGCAACCGCCTGGGCGTGTCCGTGTCGGACCTTTCCGACGAGCAGAAGAAGACCCTGGAGCTCAAGGGTGGCGTGGTGATCAAGGAAGTTCAGGATGGCCCGGCCGCCCTGATCGGCCTGCGTCCGGGGGATGTGATCAGCCACCTGAACAACCAGGCCATCTCCTCGGCCAAGCAGTTCACCGAGATCGCCAAGGATCTGCCGAAGAACCGTTCGGTCTCCATGCGCGTGCTGCGCCAGGGGCGTGCCAGCTTCATCACCTTCAAACTCGCCGAATAAGCGGGCCTGCAAGGCGCAAAGGGCAGCTTCGGCTGCCCTTTTTCATGAAAGTTCACAATTGCAAGGGTGATAGGTGTGTACAGTTCGGCAGAGGAATCTCCCATAACCCAACTGCTTAAGGTACAATTCCCGGCTATTTTTCGGCGGGCGTCCGGCTCGCAGCCTTTTCGAGTGTTGACCCGTGAGTGATTTGAGTCATATCCGCAATTTCTCCATCATCGCCCACATCGACCATGGCAAGTCGACGCTGGCCGACCGTTTCATCCAGATGTGCGGTGGCCTGACGGCGCGCGAAATGGAAGCCCAGGTACTGGATTCCATGGATCTGGAGCGTGAACGCGGTATCACCATCAAGGCCCACAGCGTCACGCTCAACTACAAGGCGCAGGACGGCAAGGTCTATCAGCTGAACTTCATCGACACCCCCGGCCACGTCGACTTCACCTACGAAGTCTCGCGTTCGCTGGCGGCCTGTGAAGGTGCGCTGCTGGTGGTGGACGCCGGCCAGGGCGTCGAAGCCCAGTCCGTGGCCAACTGCTACACCGCCATCGAGCAGGGCCTGGAAGTCATGCCGGTGCTGAACAAGATGGACCTGCCCCAGGCCGACCCGGACCGCGTCAAGGACGAGATCGAGAAGATCATCGGCATCGACGCCACCGACGCCGTGGCGTGCAGTGCCAAGAGCGGCATGGGCGTGGACGAGGTGCTCGAGCGCCTGGTACAGACCATCCCCGCGCCGGAAGGCAATATCGATGCGCCGCTGCAGGCCCTGATCATCGACTCCTGGTTCGACAACTACCTGGGCGTGGTCTCGCTGGTGCGCGTGCGCCACGGCCGGGTCAAGAAGGGCGACAAGATCCTGGTCAAGTCCACCGGCAAGGTGCACCTGGTCGACAGCGTCGGCGTGTTCACGCCCAAGCACACCCAGACCGCCGACCTCAAGGCCGGTGAAGTGGGCTTCATCATCGCCAGCATCAAGGACATTCACGGTGCCCCGGTCGGTGACACCCTGACCCTGTCCTCGACCCCGGAGGTCGAAGTGCTGGCAGGCTTCAAGAAGATCCAGCCGCAGGTCTACGCCGGCCTGTTCCCGGTCAGCTCCGACGATTTCGAGGACTTCCGCGACGCCCTGCAGAAGCTCACCCTGAACGACTCGTCGCTGCAGTACATGCCGGAAAGCTCCGACGCCCTGGGCTTCGGCTTCCGTTGCGGCTTCCTCGGCATGCTGCACATGGAGATCATCCAGGAGCGCCTGGAGCGCGAATACGACCTGGACCTGATCACCACGGCGCCAAGCGTGATCTACGAGCTGGAACTGAAGACCGGCGAGACCATCATCGTCGACAACCCGTCGAAGCTGCCTGATGTCTCGTCTGTCATGGACTTCCGCGAGCCGATCGTCACCGCGACCATCCTGGTGCCGCAGGAGCACCTGGGCAACGTCATCACCCTGTGCATCGAGAAGCGTGGCGTCCAGCGCGACATGCAGTTCCTCGGCAGCCAGGTGCAGGTGCGTTACGACATGCCGATGAACGAAGTGGTACTGGACTTCTTCGATCGCCTGAAGTCGACCAGCCGCGGCTATGCTTCGCTGGACTATCATTTCGATCGCTACCAGTCGGCCAACCTGGTCAAGCTGGACGTGCTGATCAACGGCGACAAGGTCGATGCCCTGGCCCTGATCGTGCACCGCGACAACGCCGCCTACAAAGGCCGTGCGTTGACCGAGAAGATGAAGGAGCTGATCCCTCGGCAGATGTTCGACGTGGCGATCCAGGCAGCCATTGGCGGCCAGATCATCGCCCGGACAACCGTCAAGGCGCTCAGAAAGAACGTACTGGCCAAGTGCTACGGCGGTGACGTCAGCCGTAAGAAGAAACTGCTGGAGAAGCAGAAGGCCGGTAAGAAACGCATGAAACAGGTGGGCAACGTGGAGATTCCACAGGAAGCCTTCCTCGCCGTGCTCAGGTTGGATAGCTAGGTCCTATGTCGCTAAATTTCCCGCTGTTGCTAGTCATCGCCGTCTTCGTCTGCGGTCTGCTGGGCTTGATCGACCTGCTGTTCCTGGCCCCGCGCCGGCGGGCGGCGATCGCCAATTACCAGGGCAGCGTCACCCAGCCAGAAATGGCCGTGGTCGAGCGTCTCAACAAAGAGCCGCTGCTGGTCGAGTACGGCAAGTCGTTCTTCCCGGTGCTGTTCATCGTGCTGGTGCTGCGCTCGTTCCTGGTCGAGCCGTTCCAGATCCCTTCGGGGTCGATGAAGCCGACCCTGGAAGTGGGCGACTTCATCCTGGTGAACAAGTTCTCCTACGGGATCCGCCTGCCGGTGATCGACAAGAAGGTCATCGAGGTCGGTGACCCGCAACGCGGCGATGTGATGGTGTTCCGCTTCCCGAGCGACCCGAACGTCAACTACATCAAGCGTGTGGTCGGCCTGCCGGGCGACACCATCAGCTACACCAACGACAAGCGGTTGTTCGTCAATGGCCAGCCGATCGCCGAACAGCTGGTCGGCGCCGAGCCGGGGACCCTGGGCAGCGCCGAGCTGTACAAGGAAAAACTCGGCGAAGTCGAGCACCTGATCCGCAAGGAGATGACCCGCTACCGCATGCCGCCGGACCAGCAATGGACCGTGCCGGCCGGCCATTACTTCATGATGGGCGACAACCGCGACAACTCCAACGACAGCCGCTACTGGGATGACCCGAAGATTCCCAAGGAGCTGCACGGCATGGTTCCGGACCGCAACATCGTCGGCAAGGCCTTCGCGGTATGGATGAGCTGGCCAGAGCCCAAGCTCAGTCACCTGCCCAACCTGTCGCGGGTCGGCTTGATCCATTGATACCCTTCGGCGCTGTCCTGCAGACAGCGCCGAATGCATTTCTGACATAGGCTTGTGTTCTCAGGGAACGAGAGATTCGCCGCTCGCCGCGACGGACCACAGCCAAACAGTCTTTCAGGAAGTTGATTTGAACAACGCGTTGAACAACCCACGGGTGGCTGCATGAGTGCTTCCCTTGCCCGTCTCGAGCGCAAGCTCGGCTACACCTTCAAGAACCAGGAGCAGATGCTGCTGGCCCTGACCCACCGCAGCTACGCCGGGCGCAACAACGAGCGCCTGGAGTTCCTCGGTGATGCCATCCTCAACTTCGTGGCTGGCGAGGCGCTGTTCGAGCGTTTCCCGCAGGCCCGCGAAGGCCAGCTGTCGCGCCTGCGCGCCCGCCTGGTCAAGGGCGAGACCCTGGCCCGCCTGGCCCGAGGCTTCGACCTGGGCGATTACCTGCGGCTGGGTTCGGGCGAGCTCAAGAGCGGCGGTTTCCGCCGTGAGTCGATCCTCGCCGATGCCCTGGAAGCATTGATCGGTGCCATCTACCTGGACGCGGACATGCAGACCGCGCGCGAGCGTGTACTGGCCTGGCTGACCGACGAGTTCGAGGGCCTGACCCTGGTCGACACCAACAAGGACCCGAAAACCCGCCTGCAGGAGTTCCTGCAATCGCGCAGCTGCGAGCTGCCGCGCTACGAGGTGGTCGACATCCAGGGCGAACCGCACTGCCGCACCTTCTTCGTCGAATGCGAAGTGGTGCTGCTGAACAACAAGAGCCGTGGCCAGGGCGTGAGCCGGCGTATCGCCGAGCAGGTCGCCGCCGCCGCCGCATTGATCGCCCTGGGCGTGGAGAATGGCAATGACTGAGAACAATCCGACCCGCTGTGGCTACGTGGCCATCGTCGGCCGCCCGAACGTGGGCAAGTCGACCCTGCTCAACCACATCCTCGGCCAGAAGCTGGCGATCACCTCGCGCAAGCCGCAGACCACCCGCCACAACATGCTCGGCATCAAGACCGAGGGTGACGTGCAGGCGATCTACGTCGACACCCCGGGCATGCACAAGGCCAACGACAAGGCCCTGAACCGTTACATGAACCGTAACGCTTCGGCGGCCCTGAAGGACGTCGACGTGGTGATCTTCGTGGTCGACCGCACCAAGTGGACCGACGAGGACCAACTGGTGCTGGAGCGCGTGCAGTACGTCACCGGCCCGCTGATCATCGCGGTCAACAAGACCGACCGCATGGAAGAGAAGGCCGAGCTGATCCCGCACCTGCAGTGGCTGCAGGAGCAACTGCCGAATGCCGAAGTGATGCCGATCTCCGCGCAACAGGGGCACAACCTCGAAGTGCTGGAAGCCCAGATCGCCAAGCACCTGCCGGAAAACGAGCACTTCTTCCCGGAAGACCAGATCACCGACCGCAGCAGCCGCTTCCTGGCCGCCGAACTGGTGCGCGAGAAGATCATGCGTCAGCTCGGTGCCGAGCTGCCGTACCAGATCACCGTGGAAATCGAAGAGTTCAAGCAGCAAGGCCATGTGCTGCACATCCATGCCTTGATCCTGGTCGAGCGTGACGGCCAGAAGAAGATCATCATTGGCGACAAGGGCGAGCGCATCAAGCGCATCGGCTCCGAAGCGCGCAAGGACATGGAAGTGCTGTTCGACTCCAAGATCATGCTCAACCTCTGGGTCAAGGTCAAAGGCGGCTGGTCCGACGACGAGCGCGCCCTGCGTTCGCTGGGCTACGGCGACCTGTAAGCCTGCCTGACTTCCCAGGTTACTCTGTGGGAGCGGGTTTACCCGCGAATGCGGTGGTGGATTCACTGACGCATTCGCGGGTAAACCCGCTCCCACAGTTGTTTGTAACGACTAGAGACCGCTCATGGATCAGCCAGTCGGCCAGCCGGCCTACGTCCTGCACAGCCGCGCCTACAAGGAAACCAGCGCGCTGGTGGACTTCTTCACGCCTCAAGGCCGTGTGCGCGCCGTGCTGCGCCGTGCGCGCGGCAAGGGCGGGAGCCTGGTGCGGCCGTTCGTGCCGCTGGAGCTGGAACTGTTCGGCAAGGGCGAGCTGAAGAACGTCAGGCGCCTTGACGCCGTCGGCATCGCCGCCTGGTTGCATGGCGATGCGCTGTTCAGCGGGCTCTACCTCAACGAGCTGCTGATGCGCCTGCTGCCCGCCGAGGCGCCGCAGCCCGAGCTGTTCGAGCACTACGCCCTGACCTTGCAGGCGCTCGCTGCCGGCAGGCCCCTGGAGCCGCTGCTGCGCTCGTTCGAGTGGCGCCTGCTGGGCGACCTCGGCTACAGCTTTTCGCTGAGCCACGACATCAACGACGACCCGGTCGAAGCCCAGGGCCTGTACCGCCTGCGGGTCGATGCCGGGCTTGAGCGCGTGCACCTGGTGCAACCCGGCCTGTTCAACGGCACCGAGCTGCTGGCCCTGGCCCAGGCCGACTGGGACGCCCCTGGCGCGCTGCTTGCGGCCAAGCGCCTGATGCGCCAAGCGCTGGCAGTGCACCTGGGGGCAAAACCGCTGGTCAGCCGGGAACTGTTTCGCAAGCGCTGAGCACGACGTATGCTGTGGGGCTCAATCACAGGAGAGCCTTTCGTGACTCACAGCAACCGCATGCTTCTCGGCGTCAACATCGACCACGTGGCGACCCTGCGCCAGGCCCGGGGCACCCGTTATCCGGACCCGGTCAAGGCCGCGCTGGACGCCGAGGAAGCGGGTGCCGACGGCATCACCGTGCACCTGCGCGAAGACCGCCGGCACATCCAGGAGCGCGACGTGGTGCTGCTCAAGGACGTGCTGCAGACGCGCATGAACTTCGAAATGGGCGTCACCGAAGAGATGATGGCCTTTGCCGAGAAGATCCGCCCGGCCCATATCTGCCTAGTGCCCGAGACCCGCCAGGAGCTGACCACCGAAGGTGGCCTGGACGTGGCAGGGCAGGAAGCACGCATCAAGGCAGCAGTGGAGCGGTTGTCGCGTACCGGCGCCGAGGTGTCGCTGTTCATCGATGCCGACGAGCGCCAGATCGAGGCCTCGCGCCGGGTCGGCGCGCCGGCCATCGAGCTGCACACCGGGCGTTATGCCGATGCCGAAACGCCGACCGAAGTGGCTGAAGAACTGCAGCGTATCGTCGATGGCGTGGCCTTCGGCGTGGGGCAGGGGCTGATCGTCAATGCCGGGCATGGCCTGCATTACCACAACGTCGAGGCGGTGGCAGCGATCAAGGGGATCAATGAGCTGAACATCGGCCATGCCTTGGTGGCGCATGCCCTGTTCGTGGGCTTCAAGGCGGCTGTTGCCGAGATGAAGGCATTGATCGTCGCGGCTTCGCGCTGATCCATCGGTTGCCTGTACCGGCCTCTTCGCGGGTAAACCCGCTCCCACAGGGACCGCGCAAGCCTTGAGGCTTATGGTGTTCCTGTGGGAGCGGGCTTGCCCGCGAAGAGGCCGGCGCGGGCAGCCTTTTATTCAGTCTGAAACACCAGGGTGAAGCGAGTCGGCCCTGAAGGGCTGCTGCTCACCTCGACCCGCCCTCCATGCAGCTGCATGATCGACTTGACGATCGCCAATCCCAACCCGGTCCCA
The DNA here is from genome assembly GCF_044749485.1 of Pseudomonas sp. NPDC089401. Classification (NCBI taxonomy): domain Bacteria; kingdom Pseudomonadati; phylum Pseudomonadota; class Gammaproteobacteria; order Pseudomonadales; family Pseudomonadaceae; genus Pseudomonas; species Pseudomonas sp. NPDC089401. The sequence goes on from NZ_JBIVIA010000010.1 coordinate 201,310, forward strand.
CCCTCCAGCCGCGAACGCCCCGACCCGACCCGGTAGAAGCGCTCGAACAACTGCGGCCAGTGCTCCTCGGCAATCCCCGGCCCCAGATTTTCCACCCACACAAGCACTTCGCTGCCCTGGCGCTCGATGCCCAGCTGCACGGCCTGACCTTCCGGCCCATGGCGAATGGCATTGCTCAGCAGGTTCGACAGTGCTCGCTGGAACATCAACCGGTCCGCCAACGCCGTGCCCCAGCCCTGCAAGCACAGCTCGATACCCTTGAGCTCGGCATTGAAGGCGAACAGCTCGCCCACCTGCGCTGCCTCGTCAGCCAACGCCAGAGGCTTGAGTGCCACCTGGGTTTGCGGCTGGCTGACCTGGGCGAGGAACAGCATGTCGTTGATGATGCGGTTGAGTCGGGTCAGTTCGTCGATGCTGTCCGCCAGCACTTCCCGGTAATTCTCGCTATCGCGCTCGCGGGCGAGGGTCACCTGGGCCTTGCCCATCAGGTTGCTCAGTGGCGTGCGCAGTTCATGGGCAAGGTCGTCGGAAAACTGCGATAGCTGGCGCACGCCCTGGTCCAGGCGGTCGAGCATGACGTTGATGCTGCGGGCCAGTTCTGCCAGCTCCAGAGGCAGGCCGGCCACCGGCAGGCGGTGCTGCAGGTCCTGGGTCGAGACTTGCCTGGCAATCCGGCGGAACAGGCGCAAAGGCTTCAGGCCACGCTGCATCAGCCACCAGGCGCCCGCGCCGATCAGCAGCAGCAGCAACGGCAGGGCCAGCAGGGTCGATTCCAGGTAGGCCTGGAGCAACGCGCTGTCGTCGGCGCGGTCGAGCGACATCATCACCCGCACCGGGGTGTCGTCGCGCAGGCGCATCAGCCGGGTCGCAGTGAGGATCTGACGGCCGCCGCTTTCACGCCATTCATGGAAGGCCAGGCGCGCGTCGGTGTGCAGCGTGCCGACCTGGGACTCGACGGCCGGCCCCAGGCTGAGCAGGTGCGGGTGGCGGCCATCGAGGGCCAGCACGCTGAGGCTGAGGTTGTCGTGGCCCATCACCAGGTCGAGCAGCGGGTGGGCGCGGCTGCCCAGGTCTTCGCTGCGCAGGTCGACCCGCAGGTTGTGTTCCACCTGCAGCATCTTGCGCGCCAGGTCCTTGCGCGCGCGGCTGTCCAGTTCGTGGTCGAGGGCGAATACGGCCAGGCAAGCGAGCAGCAGCACCAGCGCAGCGCCCATCAGGGTCACGCCCAGGCCCAGGCGCAACGACAGGCTGGCCTGCTTCACGGGCGGGCTTCGAGCACATAGCCGACGCCACGCAAGGTGTGGATCAGCTTGTCGTCGAACGGCTCGTCGATCTTCGCCCGCAGGCGGCGGATCGACACCTCGACCACGTTGGTGTCGCAGTCGAAGTTCATGTCCCACACCAGCGAGATGATCTGGGTGCGCGAAAGCACCTCGCCGGTCTGGCGCATCAGCAGGTGCAGCAGGGCGAATTCCTTGGCGGTCAGGTCGATGCGCTGCCCGCTTCGGTAAGCGCGGTGACGGCTGGGGTCGAGTTCCAGGTCGGCGACGCGCAGGGTGCTGGGTTGCAGTTGCTGGTCGTTGCGCCGCAGCAGGGTGCGGATGCGGGCCAGCAGTTCGGGGAATTCGAACGGCTTGAGCAGGTAGTCGTCGGCGCCCAGGTCCAGGCCCTTGACCCGGTCGGCCAGGCGGCCGTGGGCGGTGAGCATCATGATCCGCGTGGCCGATTCGGCGCGCAGCCGTTGCAGTACCGTCCAGCCGTCGAGCTCGGGCAGGTTGACGTCGAGGATGACCAGGTCGTAGGGCTGCTGGCGCGCCAGGTGCAGGCCGTCGGTGCCGGTGCGGGCGCAATCGACCACGTAGCCGTTTTCGCGCAGGCCTTGTTGCAGGTAGTCGGCGGTACGCAGTTCGTCCTCGATGATCAGTAGGCGCATGGGAGGGCTCGGGCTAATGGAAAGGGTGGGATTCTCGGGCCTGAAGGGACTTCAGGGTCAAGTGGCAGGATGTTACGGCATGAGAACGGCTCGGCGGCGCAGATAACGGATTTGTAATCCAGGTGTTATCTAACTGCCTGCTCGGGCCCTTTCGCGGGTAAACCCGCTCCCACAGGGATCTCACAATATTCCAGCCTGTGGAGATCCTGTGGGAGCGGGTTTACCCGCGAAAGGGCCCGAACAGGCGACACAAGGCCACATTGCAAGACTGTAATGCCCGCCTCATCTTGCCGTTAGCTGGCAATGGTTACGCTTGCCCCATCTGATCGCTCACCACGAGGCAAGCACCATGAACCTGAGCCAATACCTGCTGCTGGCGACCCTTGCTCTGGGCAGCGCCAGTGTCTACGCCGAAGGCGGCGCGGAGCGTTCGAAGCAGTTCTGGGAGGCCTTCCGTCAGGACCAGGCGCGCCTGTATGGCGACAAGCAGCAGGCGATTGCGGAGCGCAAGGTGCAGGAAAAGACCCGCGAGGTGGCCAAGGACTGAGGCAACAGCGCCGGCGCCGGTACAGCTCCCCGGCGCAGGTGTGATTCAGGCGCCCGCAGGGGCGCCTTTTTTATTTGCGCGCCAGCAGGGTGGCGCGGCGGGGGGCGGGCAGGCCTTCGAGGGTCTTGCCGTGGTCATTGGGGTCGAGGAAGTCGCCCAGCGACTGGTAGCGCATCCATTCGGTGCTGCGCTGCTCCTCGACGCTGGTGACGCTGACATCGACACAGCGCACATCGCTGAAACCGGCGCGCCGTAGCCAGCGCTCCAGGGCCGGCACCGACGGCAGGAACCAGACGTTGCGCATCTGCGCGTAGCGGTCCTCGGGCACCAGCACCTGGTTCTCGTCGCCCTCGATCACCAGGGTTTCCAGTACCAGCTCGCCGCCCTTGACCAGGCAGTCCTTGAGCGCCAGGAGATGCTCGATGGGCGAACGGCGGTGGTAGAACACGCCCATGGAGAACACCGTGTCGAAACCTTCGAGGTTGGCAGGCAGGTCTTCCAGGGCGAACGGCAGGTGCCAGGCGGGCAGTTCCGGCAGGTACTGCTGCACGGCCTGGAACTGGCAGAAGAACAGCCAGTTGGGGTCGACGCCGATGACCATGTCGGCCCCGGCACCGAGCATGCGCCACTGGTAGTAGCCATTGCCGCAACCCACATCGAGCACGCGCTTGCCCTTGAGGTCCAGGTGCGGGCCGACCCGCGACCACTTCCAGTCCGAGCGCCATTCGGTGTCGACGTGTACGCCGAACAGCTCGAACGGCCCCTTGCGCCAGGGCGACAGGCCCATCAGCGCCTGGCGCAGTTGCGCGCGGGTGGCATCGTCGCAGGCGCAGTCCAGGCGCAGGCCGTCAGCCAGGTCGACGCGAGTGGGCGTCAGTGCCGGCAGGGCGTCGAGCGCGCCGCGCCAGCGGTCGAGGTCGCCGTGGCCTTTTTCCAGCTTGGCATCCAGTTGTGCTTGCAGGCCTTCGGACCAGCAAGCCAGGGGCGTGCCCGCCAGGCGGCGGACGAGGGGGGACAGATCGATCATGGCAGGGCTATCAGCGAGGCGAAGTTGAGGCATTGGAACCAGGGCACGACCTTGGTGAAACCGGCCGCGTGCAGGCGCTCCTTGTGCGCCTGCAGGGTATCGGGCTTCATCACGTTCTCGATGGCGCTGCGCTTCTGGGCGATTTCCAGTTCGCTGTAGCCATTGGCCCGCTTGAAGTCCAGGTGCAGTTCGTTGAGCAGGGCCTGCTCGTCGTCATCGGCGAAGCGCAGCTTCTCCGAGAGGATCAGTGCACCGCCCGGCAGCAGCGCCTGGCGGATGCGGGCGAGCAGGGCCTGGCGCTGCTCCGGGGCGATGAACTGCAAGGTGAAGTTCATCGCCACCACCGAGGCCGGCACCAATGGCAGGGTGAGGATATCGGCCTCCAGCACCTGCACCGGCAGCAGCTCCTGGAACATCGAGTCCTGGGCGGTGAGGTACTGGCGGCAGCGCTCGACCATGGCCGCGGAGTTGTCCACGGCGATGACCTGGCAACCATCCGTGCGTACATGGCGGCGCAGGGCCTGGGTCACGGCGCCCAGCGAGGCGCCCAGGTCATACAGCGCGGTATTGGGCTGGGCGAAGCGCGCGGCCAGCACGCCGAGGTTCTCGACGATGGTCGGGTAACCGGGCACCGAGCGCTTGATCATGTCCGGGAACACACGCACCACGTCTTCGTTGAACACGAAGTCGGGGACTTGCTCCAGGGGCTGGGCGAAAAGGCGGTCGGGTTGTTTGCTCACGGTGGATCCAGGCGGCTGGCGATATGCAGGGGGCGCATTCTAGCCAAACCGCGGCGCGGATGCATGGTCGGCTGACCAGCGCTGTGCGATCAACGTACCCGGATGGCGCAATCGAAGGTCTGCACCGGGGCGACTTGCGGGGCCCAGGGCTGCTGGTAGACCAGTACCAGGTGGCCTTCGCCGGCGGCGGTGGCCTGGTAGCGCCAGGTGGAAAGGCCCGAGCTGCCGACCACGCCTTCGTCTTCAGGGGCGCTGTAGACCTCGGGGCCAAGGCCATGCAGTACGTTGGCCGCAGGGTCCTGCACGTTCCAGCGGTAACCGGTGGAGGGGTTGCTGGGCAGGGTCAGGGTGATGGTCTGGCCGACTTGCAGGCGCTTGGGGCATTCGCTTTCGGCGTCCAGTTCGACATTCGGTTGCGGCTGCTGGGCGCAGGCGGCGAGCAGGGCGAAGCTCAGGGGAACGAGCAGACGAGGGGCGGTCATGGTGGCTCCGGAGGCTGGCGATGGCCCGAGGATACCCGATGATTGAGGAGTTTTGTGTTGCCAGTGCCGGCCTCTTCGCGGGTAAACCCGCTCCCACAGGTACTGCACAGTATCTGAAAACTGTGCTGTACCTGTGGGAGCGGGTTTACCCGCGAAGGGGCCGGTCCAGGTTAGAACAAGACCTTGGCCACGTCGGCAAAGCGCTTGGCGAAATGCACGGTCAGGCCCTCGCGCAGGTAGTCCGGCAGTTCCTCGAAGTCACCGCGGTTGGGTTCGGGCAGGATCAGTTCGAAGATCTTCTGCCGCCGCGCCGCGATCACTTTCTCGCGCACGCCACCGATCGGCAGCACCTGGCCGGTGAGGGTCAGTTCGCCGGTCATGGCCACGCCTTTCTTCGGCGCCTGGTCGCGGGCCAGGGACAGCAGGGCGCTGGCCATGGTCACCCCGGCACTGGGGCCATCCTTCGGCGTAGCGCCCTCGGGCACGTGCAGGTGAATGAAGGCCTCGTTGAAGTAACCCGGAGTGCCGCCGAACTGCTTGAGGTTCGAGCTGATGTAGCTGTAGGCGATTTCCGCCGATTCCTTCATCACGTCACCCAACTGCCCGGTGAGCTTCAGCCCGCGGTTGAGGCTGTGGATGTGCGTGGCCTCGATCGGCAGGGTCGCGCCGCCCATGCTGGTCCATGCCAGGCCAGTGATCACGCCCTTGCCGGCCAGCACCTGTTCGCTGCGGAACACTGGCATGCCCAGGGCCGCTTCGAGGTCCTTGTTGGCGATCTTGAGCTTGGCGTCGGGGTCGTCGAGCAGCTTGACCACGGCCTTGCGCACCAGCTTGCCCAGCTGTTTTTCCAACTGGCGCACGCCGGCCTCGCGGGCATAGCCCTCGATCACCGTGCGCAGCGCGCTGTCGCTGATGCTCAGGCTGGCCTTCGCCACGCCGGCCTTGTTCAGCTGCTTGGGCCACAGGTGACGCTTGGCGATGGCCAGTTTCTCTTCGGTGATGTAGCCGGACAGGCGGATCACTTCCATGCGGTCGAGCAGCGGGCCGGGGATCGAGTCCAGGGTGTTGGCGGTGCACACGAACAGCACCTTGGACAGGTCCAGGCGCAGGTCCAGGTAGTGGTCGAGGAAGTCGACGTTCTGCTCGGGGTCGAGGGTTTCCAGCAGCGCCGAGGCGGGGTCGCCCTGGTAGCTCTGGCCCATCTTGTCGATTTCGTCGAGCATGATCACCGGGTTCATCACCTCGACCTCCTTCAGCGCCTGCACCAGCTTGCCGGGCTGGGCGCCGATGTAGGTGCGGCGGTGGCCCTTGATCTCGGCCTCGTCGCGCATGCCGCCGACGCTGAAGCGGTAGAACGGCCGGCCGAGGGATTCGGCGATGGACTTGCCGATGCTGGTCTTGCCCACCCCGGGCGGGCCCACCAGCAGCACGATCGAGCCACTGATCTCGCCCTTCCAGGCGCCGACGGCGAGGAATTCGAGAATGCGTTCCTTGATGTCGTCCAGGCCGGCATGGTGCTGGTCGAGCACCTTGCGCGCATGCTTGAGGTCGAGCTTGTCCTTGCCGTACACACCCCAGGGCAGGGCGGTGGCCCATTCCAGGTAGTTGCGGGTGACGGCGTATTCGGGCGAGCCGGTCTCGAGGATGGCCAGCTTGCCCATCTCTTCGTCGATGCGCTTTTTCGCCTGGTCAGGCAGGGTCTTGCCGGCCAGGCGTTGCTCGAACTGTTCGAGGTCGGCGCTGCGGTCGTCCTTGGTCAGGCCCAGCTCCTGCTGGATGACCTTGAGCTGTTCCTTGAGGAAGAACTCACGTTGGTGCTCGCCGATCTGCCGGTTTACCTCGGCGGAGATCTCGTTCTGCAGGCGGGCGACCTCGACCTCCTTACGCAGCATCGGCAGCACCTTTTCCATGCGCTTGAGCATGGGCACGCAGTCGAGTACCTCCTGCAACTGGTTGCCGGTGGCGGAGGTCAAGGCGGCGGCGAAATCGGTGAGCGGCGAGGGGTCGTTGGGGCTGAAGCGGTTGAGGTAGTTCTTCAGCTCTTCGCTGTACAGCGGGTTGAGCGGCAGCAGTTCCTTGATCGCATTGATCAGGGCCATGCCGTAGGCCTTCACCTCGTCGGTCGGCTCGGCCGGCTGGCGCGGGTATTCGACCTCGACCAGGTACGGCGGGCGATGGTGCTTGAGCCAGGTGCGGATGCGTACCCGGGTCAGGCCCTGGGCGACGAACTGCAGCTTGCCGTTTTCACGGCTGGCGTGGTGCACCTTGACCAGGGTGCCGTATTCCGGCAAAGCCGAGGTGTCGAAGTGGCGGTGGTCTTCCGGCGGGGTGTCCATGAAGAACAGGGCCAGCGAGTGGTGCTCGGTCTTGGCCACCAGGTCGAGGGTTTCGGCCCAGGGTTCTTCGTTGACGATCACCGGCAGCACTTGCGCGGGGAAGAACGGGCGGTTGTGGATCGGGATCACATAGACCTTGTCCGGCAGCTGCTGGCCGGGCAGGGCGAGGGCATGGCCGGTTCCGGCCTTGGCATCGAGGTGTTCGACTTCGCTGTGTTCGTCGGGTTGTTCCGGGAAATCCTGCTGGTCGCTCATGGGGCACCTGCGTGAATGACTATGGTGCTTAGATGGGGCGATGGGGGATGGGTTTCAATGGTAGACGAAGGGAGTGGGGGCGGGTTTCATCTTTGCCGGCCTCTTCGCGGGTAAACCCGCTCCCACAGGTACTGCACAGAGCTGAAGGTCGCTGCAGTACCTGTGGGAGCGGGCTTGCCCGCGAATGCGGCGGTGAGGTCACCACCGCAGCCGGAGGTTACTCGGCCAGTTTGTAAGCGATGATGTAATCGCCCATCCTGGTGCCCAGCGAGCCATGCCCGCCGGCCACGATCAGCACATACTGCTTGCCGTCCTTGCCGGTGTAGGTCATCGGCGTGGCCTGGCCACCCGCTGGCAGGCGGGCCTTCCACAGTTCCTTGCCGTTGTTCACGTCATAGGCGCGCAGGTACTGGTCGAGGGTGCCGCTGAGGAAGCCGACGCCGCCGGCGGTGACGATCGAACCGCCCATGCTCGGCACACCCACCGGCATGCCGATCGGCACCGGGGTGCTGTCACGGGTGGTGCCGTTCTTGCGTTTCCACACCACCTTGTTGGTGAACAGGTCGATGGCGGCCACGTAGCCCCAGGCCGGGGCCTGGCACGGAATGCCGATCGGCGACATGAACGGGTGCATGGTCACCGCATAGGGTGCACCGGTGTTCGGTTGCACGCCGCTGGTCTCGCTTTCGCGCTTGCTGCCGGCGGCCACTTGCTCGCGCGGCACCATCTTCGACACGAAGGCCATGTAGTTGGGCGAGGTGAACAGCAGTTGGCGCACCGGGTCGACCGACACGCCGCCCCAGTTGAACACCCCGACGTTGCCCGGGTAGATCAGCGAACCCTGCTCGGACGGCGGGGTGTACTGGCCTTCGTAGCGCAGTTCGCGGAACTGGATGCGGCACAGCATCTGGTCGAACGGCGTGGCGCCCCACATGGCCTGTTCGGTCAGTTCAGGGCCGAGCAGGTTGAGGTCGGAGCGGGCCTGGGTCGGCGCGGTGTGGTCACCCTTGACCGCGCCCTGCGGCGTCGGGATCTCGCGGATCGGCACGATCGGCGTGCCATCGCGACGGTCGAGCACATACAGGCTGCCCTGCTTGGTCGGCACGATGACTGCCGGCTTCACGCCATCCTTGGTCTTCAGGTGCACCAGGGTCGGCTGGCTGCCGACGTCCATGTCCCACAGGTCGTGGTGGGTGAACTGGTAGTTCCAGCGGGCCTTGCCGGTGGCCAGGTCCAGGGCCACCACGCCGGCGCTGTACTTCTCGGCGCCCGGGGTGCGGTCGGCGCCCCACTGGTCAGGGGTCTGGTTGCCCAGTGGCAGGTAGACCATCCCCAGGTCTTCGTCGACGCTGGCCAGCGACCACATGTTGGCCGAGTTGCGGCTGTACATCTTGCCAGGGGCCAGCGGCTTGGTGTCGTCCGGGTTGTTGCTGTCCCAGTTCCACACCAGGCGACCATCGTGCACATCGTAGGCGCGGATCACGCCGGACGGCTCGTTGGTCGATTCGTTGTCGGTGACGTGGCCACCGATGATCACCAGGCTGCGGGTGATCGCCACTGGCGAGGTGGAGTAGTAGCCGCCGGCGGTGAACGGGCCGATGCCGGTGGTCAGGTCGATCGCGCCCTGGTTGGCGAAGCCTTCGCAGACCTTGCCGGTGTCGGCGTTGATGGCGATCAGGCGGGCGTCGGCGGTCGGCAGGTAGAGGCGGCGCGGGCAGGCCTGGGCCACGGCCTGGCCGGCGTCGGTCACCTTCGGCGCGGGGCTGCCGTCGCGGCTGACATAGCTGTTCTCGTCATAGTACGAGACGCCGCGGCAGGTCATGTGGGCAAAGCCCTTGAAGGTGCCGACCGGGGTCTTGATCTGCGGGTCGTAGCGCCAGATCTCGGCGCCGGTGTCCGGGTCCAGGGCCAGCACCTTGCTGTGGGCGGTGCACGCATAGAGCATGCCGTTGGCCTTCAGCGGGGTGTTCTCGTTGGTCAGTTCGACCGGGTCGTTGTCGGTCGGCAGGTCACCGGTGCGGATGCGCCAGGCTTCTTCCAGGCGGTAGGCGTTCTGCGGGGTGATCTGGCGCAGCGGCGAATAGCGGTCGCCGTGCTCGCTGCGGCCATAGGCCTGCCAGTCGCCGTCCGGCATCGCCGGTGCGGCGCTGCCCATCTCGCTGTTGTCGCGGCCCAGTTCGCCGAACACCTCACCGGGGTGGGTGAACTGGCTGCCCAGGGCGCTGGCGCCGGAGGCCAGCACGGCAACGCTCAGCAGCGCAGTGTTGAGCTTCGCGGCCGGCCCGGTCAGCGGGCGGCGCGCCCACGGCAGCAGCAGGACCACGCCGATGGCGAACCAGATGGCCAGGCGTGGCACCAGTTGCCACCAGTCCAGGCCGACTTCCAGCAGTGCCCACACGGTGCTGCCCAGCAGCACCAGGCCGTACAGGCCCAGGGCCAGGCGGCGGCGGGCCAGCAGCAGGCCACCCGACACGGCAAAGCCGAGGCCGGCGACCAAGTAGTACAGCGAGCCGCCCAGCTGGCTCAGCTTGATGCCGCCGGCCAGCAGGGCCAGGCCCATCAGCAACAGCAGCACGCCCATGAAGCGCGGTAGCCAGTGGGTTCCTTGGGTGGCACCTTCAGTGCTCATCGTGGGTTCTCCGTTCAGTGAAAAGGGTCAGAAAGTGCTTTGAATCTTCAGGCCGCCGACCAGCGCGCTGTCGACCTGCGACACCCCGCCCGGATGGCGGATGTACTGCAGGTTCGGGCGCACCGTGAGCCAGTCGGCCAGGTGAATGCCGTAGTAGAGTTCGGCGCTGTACTCGGTGTCCTGCACCGGCAGGTAACCCGGGTTGTCGTAGTCGTCCAGGCCGGCCACCTGGTTGGCCAGGCGGACGTTCTTGCGGTAGGCGGGGTTGACGTGCACGCGGGCGACGGCAAAGCCGATATCGTCCTTGGCGCGGGCGTCGAAGGGGCCCTTGTACACCAGCCCTGCCTGTACGTAGTTGTCGATGACATTGGTCTTCTTGTCATGCAGCGTGGCGTTGGCGAACAGGCTCAGGCCGCGCGACTGGTCGGACGCCAGCGAGGTCACCTGCTGCTGCGCGCCGAGCCACATGCCGTGCTTGCTCGAACGGCTGCGGTAGGCGGCGCCGCTGAGGGCGGCCGGCTGGCCGTCGCTGTCCTTGAGAACATCCTGTGCCTTGGCATTACTGTAGTAGTAGCCGGCGCGATATTCCCCTTTCAGGCCGTTCAGGCGTGGGCTCCACACCAGCTCGACCGGCATGACGGCGCCCTGGGTGCCGCTGCCGCTGAGCTTGAAGCCGTTGCCGGACTCGAGGTTGGACGGGTTCTGCTCGTACACGCCGACCTGGGCATAGAGGGCGTCGTTGAGGTTGTAGCGCACGCGCAGGGCCCACTGGCTGACCGGCCAGTTGTACCAGATGCCGCCGACCCAGTTGCCGACCTGAGAGCCGCAGAACGCCAGGTTCTGGAAGTCGCAGGGGAAGCTGTTGAAGTCCTCGCCTTCGCCGAAGCGGCCGAATTTCACGTCCAGGGCGCCGTCGAAGTACTTCTGCTTGACCCACAGCTGGGTCAGCCGCCAGGTCTCGCCACGGCCCCAGACTTCCTGGGCCGAGGTGAAGCCGCCGACGCGCGGGTCGTTGATGCGGTCGTTGCTGATGTTGTCGCCGTGGCGCTCGGTGACGGTCAGCTGGAACTCGGTATCGTGCCAGCCGAGGATCTTTTCCAGGTCCAGGTGGCTGGCGAAGGTGAACTGGTCGCTGTAGCGCGCGGTACGGTCGTGGTCGTAGCCGCCGTGCAGGTTGCTGCCCATTTCTCCGGTGTAGCCAAGGGTGAAGTCGTAGCCTTTTTCCAGCAGCTCGGTGCGGGTGCCGCCCCAGTCGCCGAACATCCATGGGGAGTCCTTGGCAAAGGGTTCGCTGGCACCGGCGGCGGCCGGCAGGCCTGCGGCGAGGGCGAGGAGGGCAAAGCCGGTGTTGCGGGTTTTTGGCAGTTGGAACATGAGATAGCGCTATCTTTTGATTATTGAGCAAACGGCAAGCGCATCGAGACGCGAACGCATCGATGGAGATGAAAAAAAGGGATGGCTGGGTGAAGCGATTCAGCCAGCGGCGCAGAGGATATAGGGGAAGTTGTAATAAAAAAAGACAAATTGTCGCAGGGAATTATTACCGATCCGGCAACAGTGTCGATGAACTGGAGTCAGGATGCATGTCCTGTAGGAGCGGGTTCACCCGCGAATGCGGCGGTGGCCTCAACATCGCATTCGCGGGTGAACCCGCTCCCACAGGGAGCCGCGTAAGGTCAGAAAGTAGTGCGCAACCCGACCTCGACACTACGCCCAGGCGCCGGCGCGATATCGCGCAGGATCGAGCTGGCGTAGCGCACCGTCTGGTCAGTCAGGTTCTCGCCACGCACAAACGCCAGCCACTGGCTCTGGCCGATGTCGAAGCGGTAGCCGACACTCGCCCCGAGGGTGGTGAAGCCATCGGTGCTGGTCTCGTTCTGCGGCTTGCGCTGCTGCGAGGCGGCATGCTCCACGTCGACCCGCGCCTGCCAGCGCTCCCGCTCCCACACCAGCCCGCTGTTCAGGCGCAGCGGCGCGATGCGCGGCAGCGCCTCGCCGCTGTCGAGGTTGTTGGCCCGGGTGTAGTCGCCGGACAGCTCCAGGGAGAAGCTGCCGTAGCGGTTCTCGAGCAGCTTCCAGCGGTCCTGCGCCTCGATGCCATAGAAGCGTGCGCGCACGCCCTGGTAACGGTACTCGGGGATGTCGCCTTCTTCGCCTTCGCGCAGCACACCGCTGCCGATCAGGCCGATGTAGTTGCTGAAGTGGCTGTAGAACAGGCCGATGCTGCCCTTGTGGGTGCCATTGTCGAAGCGCAGGGCCAGGTCGGTGGAAACGGCCTTTTCCTTGTTCAGGCTGGCATCGCCGACTTCGAACGTCCCGGTCGCCACATGGGCGCCGTTGGCGTACAGCTCGTAGAACGTCGGTGCGCGCTCGGTGTAGCCGAGGTTGGCGGCCAGGGACCAGACCGGGTCGAGTTGATACACCGCGCCCGAAGAGAGGCTGAAGGCATTGAAGCTGCTGGCGCTGTCGGCGTCGACGAAGTTTTCGTTGCCCTTGGCGTCGGGGTCGACACGGGTGTGTTCCATGCGCGCGCCGAAGCTCAGGTTGAGGCGCTCGGTGGCTTGCCATTGTTCAAGCATGAACAGCGCCAGGCTATCGGTGTCGCTCTGCGGGACAAAGGCTTCCTCGCCCAGCGCCGAGAACTCGTTGCGATTGACCTGGGCGCCGATCACGCCCTGCAGCGGGCCCAGCGGCTGATGGCGGGCTTCGATGCGGGCTTCGTAGCCTTTGTTCCTGAAGGTTGTGCCGACTTCGCCGTCCTCGATCTCGCGGTGCTCGTAGTCGGTGTAGCCGGCGTCGACCTTGACCGAGCTGAACGGGCCGTCCAGGTCGCGGATTTCCGAGGCGAAGGCGTAGTGGTCCTGCTTCATGTCCAGGCGCACGCCGGACTCGGCCACCGAGCCGTAGTTGCTGTCGTAGCGGCTGTAGGAAAGGCCGGCGTAACCGTGATCCCAATGGTAGGAACCGCCGATCGCGCCACCGTCCTGGCGGCCGTCGCTGTTTTCCAGGCGGTGGCGGCTGCCTGGCTCGTCGCCATCGCGGACTTTGCTGCTGCGGGCGTAGCCAGGGATGCGCAGGTCATTGAACTGGCGGCTGTTGGCGTCCAGGTGCAGGGCGAAGGTGCCGTCACCGGCCTCCAGCTTGCCGGCGCTGCTGCGCGTGGTGTCGGCGCCGCCGTAGCGCAGTTCGCCGGCGCCGTGGATGCCGTCGATGGGCGAGTCGGGGATGCGGTTGTCGAAGGTGTTGATCACCCCGCCAATGGCATTGCCACCGTACAGCAGCGCGGCCGGGCCGCGGACGATCTCGACGCGTTCGACATTGACCGGGTCCAGCGGCACCGCGTGGTCATAGGACAGCGACGAGGCATCCAGGGCACCGACGCCGTTGCGCAGGATGCGGATACGGTCGCCGTCCAGGCCGCGAATCACCGGGCGGCTGGCGCCGGGGCCAAACCAGGTGGAGCTGACGCCGGGTTGCTTGTTCAAGGTCTCGCCGAGGCTGCCGTGCTGTTGCTGCAGCAGCGCGTCACCTTCGAGCACGGTGCTGGGCGCGGCCAGTTGGCGATTGCCCAAGGGGTTGGCGGTGATCACCTGGGGTTCGAGTTCCAGCGCCTGGCTGGGCGCGGAAGCCAGCCACAAGGCGACGGCGAGGGGGGAGAGGCGAAGCGGGATGTGCAGCATGGGGATGAGGCGTTCCTTGGCAGATGCTTTTGTATTGTTACTGTATAACATCACTATTTCAGCACAGGGGTTTTATCCCTGGCCAGCGATTTTTCCTCGGACATCACTGATCCCACCTGCCACTACACTCGTGTAAGGTGCGCATCTTTCCCACGGAGCACTGGCATGAGCACGGCCCAACACAACGCGCTGCACGGCAAGACCCTCGAACAGATCCTCACCGAACTGGTGGCGCACTACCAATGGCAGGGCCTGGCCGAACGCGTGGACGTGCGCTGTTTCAAGAGCAACCCGAGCATCAAGTCGAGCCTGACCTTCCTGCGCAAGACGCCCTGGGCGCGGGAAAAGGTCGAGCAACTGTACGTGAAGCTACAGCGCCAGGCCTGACATGCCGCGACGTCCCTGGCTGACCGCGATGGCCGTGCTGGGCTGGTTTGCCCTGGCGGTGCAGGTGTACCTGGTGCTGCTGGCCCGCTGGCAGGAGCAGGCCAGCCTGATCGGAGGCCTGGTCAATGTCTTCGGTTACTTCACTGTCCTGACCAACACCCTGGTGGCGACGGTGCTCAGCTACGCAGCGTTCGGTCGGGCGTCAGGCGCCAGGCGGTTTTTCCTGTCGCCTGCAGTGAGTTCGGCGGTGGCGGCGAGCATTGTGCTGGTGGCGCTGGCGTACAGCGTGTTGCTGCGCCACCTCTGGCATCCGCAGGGCTGGCAATGGCTGGCGGATGAACTGCTGCACGACGTGATGCCGCTGCTGTTCGTCCTGTACTGGTGGTTCGAGGTGCCCAAGGGCAGGCTGCGGCTCTGGCACCTGGCGGTGTGGGCGCTGTACCCGGCGGTGTATTTCGCCTATGCGCTGTGGCGGGGGAGCGAGATCGGCGTGTATGCCTACCCGTTCATCGATGTGGCGAGCCTGGGATATGGGCAGGTGATGCTCAATGCCCTGGGGGTGCTGGCGGGGTTCTGGGGGATCGGGCTGGTGTTGCTGGGGCTGGATCGGTGGCGGGGGCGTTACAGATCGGTTTGACCTGTACCGGCCTCTTCGCGGGTAAACCCGCTCCCACAGGGATCTCACCTTACTCAAGCCAGTGGAGATCCGGTGGGAGCGGGTTTACCCGCGAAGAGGCCAGTGCAGGCGAGCACAGATTATTCGTCGTCTGCAGTCCCGTCGGCGCGCCAGTAGGCAGCGGCCTTGAGTGCATCCTCGGCCACGCCTTTCTCCAGCAACAACGCCTTGGCCTGGCGGGTCAGTGATTTCTCCAGCGCCACCCAGCCGTACAGCTTGCCTTGCGGCAATGTCAGCCCTTGCAGCATCGCCAGCAGGTCCTCATCCCGCCTGATCCAGACCACTTCCACGTCAGCCTTGCTCGGCAATGGCTGGCGCTCCTGCTCATCCTCGACCTGGATCACCGCCAGCACCCGACGCCCCGCCGGCAGTTCCTCAAGGCGCCGGCCAATGGCCGGAATCGCCGTCTCGTCGCCCACCAGCAGGTAGCTGTCGAAGATATCCGGCACCACCAGCGAAGCCCGCGGCCCGGCGATATTCAGCACGTGCCCCGGCGCCGCCTGGGCCGCCCAGGTCGAAGCAGGGCCATCGCCATGCAGCACGAAGTCGATGTCCAGCTCGTTGTTGACCAGGTCGATGCGCCGTGGCGTGTACTCGCGCATGGTCGGCCGGGCCCCGCCATCGCGCCCGAGGTTGCGGGCGTCCATGGCCTGTTGCTGCTCGGCGGTTTCGGCGAACAGCAGCTTGATGTGGTCGTCGCTGCCCAGGCTGGTGAAGCCCTGCAGTTCATCGCCGCCGAGGGTGATGCGGCGCATGCGCGGGGTCAGTTCGGTGACCCGCAGCACTTGCAGGCGGCGTTGGCGGATTTCGTGGTTGACGCGGTGGATGGTGTCACTCATGGGGATTCTCCCTGACTGGATCGGCCGGCCCGGAGGCGATGGCCTTGGCAGTGTCGTTGAGCAGGTTGCGTACCCGATCGATTTCTTCCGGCGTCCAGCGCCCGCTGTGCATGTGCAGGGCGTGGCGCAGGTTGCCGACGGCTTCGTGGATTTGCGGCGGGCGATCATGGCCGCGCAAGGCGCGCTTGCTGACTTCGATGCGCATGCGCACGCCATCGAGGGCCACGGCCTGGTCGGCCAGCGCGGTGCGCCCGGCGGCGGTGATGGCGTACAGGCGCTTGCTGCCGTGCACCTGCCCGCTGATCAGCTCGGCTTCCTCGAGGAAGTTGAGGGTGGGGTAGATCACGCCCGGGCTGGGGCTGTAGCTGCCGTCGAACAGGTTTTCGATCTGGCGGATCAGGTCGTAGCCATGGCCAGGTTGCTCGGCCAGCATCGACAGCATCAGCAACTTGAGGTCGCCCGGGGCGAATACCCGCGGGCCGCGTTCGCCGCGAGCGGGGCGGCGTTCGAAAGGATCATGGGCGCCGGGGTCGCGCATCGGTGGGTTCCTTGTGTTTCGATATATCGCAAGATATTACTCAAGATATATCGAAACACAAGCCGCTAAATGCCGATGATTATCATCTACGTTTTAGATGCATCGCTCCCGGGCCCCTGTTGCGGGGCCGGCATGGCCACCTCCGGCGGCTTGCATTCGTTCGGGTTGCCCGGCTGCAGGTACGGCATCAGGATCGGCGCCATGCCTTTGAGCACCTGTACGGGCAGCGCCGAGGTGAAGGTGAACTTCTCCGCCGAGCGGCCCGGGACGAACGCGGTCAAGGTGCCGAAATGGTTGTCGCCGAGGAAGAACACGAAGGTCGCGGTGCGGTTCAGCGACCGCGAGCCGATCAGCCGGCCACCGGCACCGAAGCTTTCGATGCGGTTGTCGCCGGTGCCGGTCTTGCCGCCCATCACCAGCGGCGTGCCGTCGTCGAGCTTGAAGCTGCCGGAGATGCGCCGTGCGGTACCGGCATCGACCACTTGCGACATGGCGCCCTTGAGTGCCCGTGCCACTTCCACCGGCAAGATCCGCACGCCACGGTCAGGGTCGCTGACCAGCTGGGTTTCGTACGGGGTGTCGGCGGCGAAGTGCAGCGTGTCGATGCGCAGCGTCGGCAGGCGCACGCCGTCGTTCTGGATGATGCCGACCAATTCCGACAGCGCCGCCGGGCGGTCGCCGGAACTGCCGATGGCGGTGGCCAGCGACGGCACCAGGTGGTCGAACGGGTAGCCCACGCGCTTCCAGCGCTGGTGGATGTCGAGGAACGCCTCGATCTCGACCATGGTGCGGATGCGGCTGTCACGGGCGCCCTGGTAGCGGCTCTTGAACAGCCAGCCATACACCTCCTGGCGTTCGAAGCGGCTGGCGTTGACCATTTCGGTCAGGGTCGAGGCCGGGTTCCTCAGCAGGTAGCCGAGCAGCCACAGGTCCAGCGGGTGGACCTTGGCGATGTAGCCCTGGTCGGGCAGGTCGTACTTGCCCGGGCCATAGGCTTCGTACATTTCCGCCAGCTTGCCGTCGGTGAGCTTGCCCAGGGCGACCTTGTCGTCCTTGCTGTGGGCGCGGACGAAGGCGTTGAAGGTTTCCTGGCGTGCTTCCGGGAACAGGTAGCGGTGCACCGCGGCCAGGCGCTGCGGGGTGGCGCGCATGCTGTCGAGGAAGGTGTCCAGGCGCTGCTGCGAGGTCTTGCGCTGGTACTTCTTCCAGAAGCGCATCAGGTAGCTGGTGCCTTCCTTGTCGGCGAAGCGCGCCAGGTATTCCTGGCGACGCGGGTCGGCGTCGTCCTTGAGCAGCGGCACCCGGTTGAACGGTTGCTGGTAGGTGAAGTAGCGCACCAGGTCGCGCATCAGGCGGATGAACGGCAGGTTGATCGACTCGCGCAGGGCGTCCTTGAGGGTCGGGTTGCGGTTGTTGTCTTCCTTGCGGAAGTTGTTGAACACATGCATGCCGCCGCCGGTGAAGAAGGCTTCGCCGGTGTTGGCCGAATACTTGCGTTCCAGGGCGGCGTCGAGCATGGCGTCGAGGCTCTGGTTCTTGCTGTTCTGCGCCAGCCACTCCAGCGACCACTGGCTGATGCGGTCGAGTTCGGCGACCTCGACTTTCTTCAACTCGGCAGGGCTCTTGCCAGCGTACTTGTCGTGCAGTTCGGCGATGATTTCCAGGTAGGTGGTCAGCACCCGCAGCTTGGCCGTCGAGCCCAGTTCCAGCTTGCTGCCTTCGTTGATGTCGAACGGCTGGTTGGTGCTGTCGGTCTGCACCCGCACCCGCGAGCCGTCGGCGGTGCGTTCGAACAGGGTGAAGCTGTAGCTGACCTGGTCGGTGGTCTTGGCGGTGAGCAGGCGTTCGCCGATCAGGCCTATGTTCGCCGCGAATGCCGGGTCGGCGAGGTTTTTCAGGTACTGGCTGACCTGCACCTGCAGGTCGGCCTGCAAGGTGCTGGTGGCCGATACGTCGAGGCGGTCGAGATCGTACAGCGGGCGGTTGAGCATCGCCGCCAGGCGGTTGCGCGCCAGGCTGATGCCCTTGTTGGTGATGATCGGCACGATGGTCGGCTGCGCCACCCAGTCGCGGTACACCGCCTTGCTGGCCAGCGCGGCGTCGGCCAGCGGCTGCTCGATGACCTGGTTGGCGGCCAGCACGCGGATGTGCGAGTCGGTGAGTTCGGCAAGTTCCACCCGGCCCTTGGACAGGTAATGCGAAGGCCGGCGCTGGGCGATCATCAGCGACAGCACCTGGCGCAGGGCCAGGCCGCGCGCGGCCATGCTGTCAGGGTCGCTGGCGGTGGAGGTCAGGGCCTGGTTGACCTGGTCGAAATCGGCGCCGTACCACACCCGCAGGCCTTCGGCCATGCCGTGCACCTCGCCATGCCCGGGCACCGCCGACAGCGGCACGCTGTTGAGGTAGTCGCGCACGATGCGCTGGCGCGCCTCGGTGGTGTCGGCGCCGCCCTGGTAGGCACGCACGCTGGCCGAAATCATCTGGCGGATCTTCTCGGCGCCGGACACGGTCAGGCCATCGGGCGAATGGCGGTACTTCTCCAGCTGGGTGGCCAGGGTGCTGCCGCCGGCGGACTGGCCGGGCAGGGCCAGGTACTTGGCTACCTGGCTGTAGGCGGCCTTGGCGAAGCGTGGCCAGTCGACGGCGGGGTTGTTCTTCGGGTCGTGGGTGTCGAGCAGGTCACGGTTCTCGATGAACAGCAGGCTGTTGACCATTACCGGCGGGATCGCCGCAAAGTTCGGGTACAGGTGCTGCGGGTAGTTGTACTGGTACAGGGTGTCGCCGCGGCAATCGGTGATCGACAGGCCGGCCTGGATCTTCTCGATGTAAGGGACGAACAGGCCATGCTCGGCATAGTTCATCAGTGCCGGGGAAAACTGCACCTGCTGGCTGACCAGGTAATCACGCTTGAGCAGGCGCGGCAGGAATTCGCCCAGCGAGCTGTAGCCCAGGCGTTTGTCGAACGGCCCTTCGCCGGGGTAGATGATGGCATCGCTGGGCCCCGACTTCAGCGAGTAGGTGAGGGTGGTGGCCAGTTTGCTGAATTCGCGCGATTGCAGGTTGGAGGTGCGGAACTCGTCATAGGCGGCAAAGCCGATGGCCACCAGCGCCACCAGCAGGATGAGGATGATCAGCCGCCACCACAGCTTGCGCTGACGTGGGGATTTGCTGGGTGGCGTCTCGGCCGGCGATGCTTCGGGTGCTTCCCTTCTGGTTGGTTCCGACTGCCACAGTGCGCCCATAGTCTTGTTTCCGGCCAGGTGTTTTCGTCTTGCTTGTCTGAAGCTTAGACGTTGACGGGATTAGGTGAAAAATTTGTAGGAAGGTATGAAAGCTGCGCTGGGGATATGCGGCTTTGGTGTGGGTTTCTTCGCCTGGCGATATTGCTAGGGTGACGGAGTGAAGCGGCCGCTTGCAGAACTCTCGCCAAATAACGGCCCATTTACAGTGAAAACCCCTGCAAAGGTCTTCCTATACTGCTCGCCCCCTTCGCCTTGCCGACCGCTCTGGTCCGGCAGGCGGGCCGGCCCACAAGGCCAGCCCGGCGAGCCAACGCCACGCCTATCGGCCTGGCCGGTGCTGCACGAAGGTCAAATCCAATAACAAAATGAGGTTGTATTGCTATGCCAGTCGGCAACCATCCTGCCCCTGCCGAGCCCACCCAGGGCGGCCCGCTCAAGCGTGAGCTGGGCGAGCGGCACATTCGTCTGATGGCCCTCGGTGCCTGCATCGGTGTCGGTCTCTTCCTCGGTTCGGCCAAAGCCATCGAAATGGCCGGCCCGGCGATCATGCTCTCCTACATCATCGGTGGCCTGGCGATCCTGGTGATCATGCGCGCGCTGGGCGAAATGGCCGTGCACAACCCGGTCGCCGGCTCGTTCAGCCGCTATGCCCAGGACTACCTCGGGCCGCTGGCCGGCTTTCTCACTGGCTGGAACTACTGGTTCCTGTGGCTCGTCACCTGCGTCGCGGAAATCACCGCGGTGGCCATCTACATGGGCATCTGGTTCCCCGACGTACCGCGCTGGATCTGGGCCCTGGCGGCCTTGGGCAGCATGGGCGCGGTCAACCTGATCGCGGTGAAGGCGTTCGGCGAATTCGAGTTCTGGTTCGCCCTGATCAAGATCGTCACCATCATCGCCATGGTCCTCGGTGGCATTGGCGTGATCGCCTTCGGCTTCGGTAATGATGGCGTAGCGCTGGGCATTTCCAACCTCTGGCGCAATGGCGGCTTCATGCCCAATGGCGTCACCGGCGTGCTGATGTCGCTGCAAATGGTGATGTTCGCCTACCTGGGGGTGGAAATGATCGGCCTCACCGCCGGCGAGGCCCGCAACCCGCAGAAGACCATTCCCCAGGCGATCGGATCGGTGTTCTGGCGCATCCTGCTGTTCTACGTCGGCGCCTTGTTCGTGATCCTGTCGATCTACCCGTGGGACGGCATCGGCAGCCAGGGCAGCCCGTTCGTCATGACCTTCGAGCGCCTGGGCATCAAGACCGCTGCCGGCATCATCAACTTCGTGGTCATCACTGCGGCGCTGTCGTCGTGCAACGGTGGCATCTTCAGCACCGGGCGCATGCTCTACAGCCTGGCACAGAACGGCCAGGCCCCGGCCGCCTTCGCCCGCACCTCGCAGAGCGGGGTGCCGCGCAACGCCTTGCTGCTGTCGATCGGCGCGCTGCTGCTGGGTGTGCTGGCCAACTACCTGGTGCCGGAGAAAGTGTTCGTCTGGGTGACCTCGATCGCCACCTTCGGCGCGATCTGGACCTGGGTGATGATCCTGCTGGCGCAGATCAAGTTCCGCGCCGGCCTGTCGAGCGCCGAGCAGAAGGCACTGAAGTACCGCATGTGGCTGTGGCCGCTGAGCTCCTACCTGGCCCTGGCCTTCCTGGTGCTGGTGGTGGGCCTGATGGCGTACTTCGAGGATACCCGCGTGGCGCTGTATATCGGGCCGGCGTTCCTGGTGCTGTTGACCGTGCTCTACCACCTGTTCCGTCTGGCGCCCAAGCAGGAACCGGGGCTGGCAAGCCCGGTCGCCTGATGTGAAGCCGGGGGCCGCTTTGCGGCCCTTTCGCGACACAAGGCCGCTCCTACAGGGAAACGCGATCCCTCGTAGGAGCGGCCTTGCGTCGCGAAAGGGGCGCAAAGCGCCCCCCTTTACACCACAACCGCGGGTGCCTCCACCGTCCGCCCCAACTGCTTGCTCCAGTCCAGCCACCCCGCCAGCATCACCATCGCCAGCACACCACCCAAAGCGGTCAGCAGTTGCACCGGCCAGTGATCTCCACCCTGGGCATTGAGCAGGTCCGCCAGCGGTGCCAGCAGCACGCCCAGGCAGAACACCTCCAGCGAATAGCGCCCCATCCGGCAACTCTGCCGGGCCAGCCAGCCGTCCAGCCACGGGCCGCTGCGCACCAGGCGAGCGGTGCAGTAGGCCAGGGCGAGGAACTGCACCACACGCAGCGGCGACAGGTTGGTCTTGTCGATCGGGTAGAGCCATTCCCCCAATCCGCGCGGTATCAGCACGTCGTGCAAGGCCGGCCAGCGCCAGGAAAGGGTGATCACGGCACTGGCCAGCACCACGCTGGCGGCCGCCAGCCACAGTGGTTGGCGCCATGCCGGCGTGGACGCGGCGGCTATCGCGTGCTGCCCATGCAACGCCGCCGCGCCACCGAGCAAGAACAGCAGTTGCCAGGCAAAGGGGTTGAAATACCAGACGCCACCGGCCTGGGCCGGCAGGTTCCACTTGAATACCTGCACCAGCGCGTACAGGCCCAGCGACAGGCCCAGCGCCAGTGCCAGGCGGTGCATCAGCAGCGGCAACAGCACGGGCAAGGCCAGCAGCAACAGGATATAGAGCGGCAACGGGTCCATCAGGTTGGGCTTGAAGCGCAGCATCAGCTCGTCCACCAGTGCCTGCTGCGGGTTATTGAGGAAATAGGTCAGCCCCATGCCCTCGATCATGTCCCGCTGGGCATGCTGGTTGGCGACGAACACCATGCCCATCAGCAGCACCAGCAGGAAGATATGCGCCACGTACAGCACCCAGACCCGGCGCAGTATGCGCATGCTCGCCACCAGCCAGCCGTCGCGTCGGGCGACCTTGCCGTAGGCCAGCACGGCAGCGTAGCCGGCGAGGAACACGAAGATCTCCGCGGCGTCGCTGAAGCCGATGTTGCGCACGGTGAAATTGCCCAGCGGGTTGTCGGGGATGTGGTCCCAGAAGATGAACACCAGGGCCAGGCCGCGGAAGAAGTCGATGCGCAGGTCGCGGCCGTTGTTCATGGTGTCTGCCCTGGTGTGGAAGTGTTACAGAAGAGTCATGGCCGTGAACGACGGTTCCCCCCTACTGCGCATGGGTTGACCGGTGGCCTCTCGGAATTCGATCAAGCGCCCGGCAGGCGACGCCGTCAACTGACATTTTTGTCAGTTGCCTGACGTCGGGGCACTTGGGATGGGCGGGGAATTCGGGCCTCGATGAGGCCCAAGGGCGATCAAGCCGCAGCGTCGCTGTGCGGCTCGAAGCTGTCAGCCCGGGCCAGTTGCCACATGCGCGAATAGAACTGCCCGTTGACTTCATCGGTGAGCAATTCGCCCGGCTTGAGGAACACGTGCATCTGCGAGAACAGCTTGATCTCGGTGGCCGAGATCCGCCGCACCAGGTGCTTGGCCTCCAGCTGTGCCGGGTGTTCCAGCCCGGCGGCGGCGAGCATCTCGGCCAGCGCGCGCAGGGTGTTGTGGTGGAAGTTCACCACCCGCTGGGCCTTGTCCGGCACCACCAGGGCGCGCTGGCGCAGCGGGTCCTGGGTGGCCACCCCGGTCGGGCACTTGTTGGTGTGGCAGCTCTGCGACTGGATGCAGCCGATGGCGAACATGAAACCGCGCGCCGAGTTGGCCCAGTCGGCGCCGATGGCCAGCACGCTGGCGATGTCGAAGGCACTGACGATCTTGCCGCTGGCGCCGAGCTTGATCTTGTCGCGCAGGTTCAGGCCGACCAGGGTGTTGTGCACGAACAACAGGCCTTCGCGCAGGGGCACGCCGATATGGTCGGTGAACTCCACCGGTGCCGCGCCGGTGCCGCCTTCCTTGCCGTCGACGACGATGAAGTCGGGCAGGATGCCGGTTTCCAGCATGGCCTTGGCGATGCCCATGAATTCCCACGGATGGCCCAGGCAGAATTTGAAGCCCACCGGCTTGCCGCCGGACAGCTCACGCAACTGGGCGATGAACTGCATCATCTCGATCGGCGTGGAGAAGGCGCTGTGGCGCGAGGGGGAAATGCAGTCCTCGCCCATCAGCACGCCACGGGTCTCGGCAATTTCCGCGGTGACCTTGTGCTTGGGCAGGATGCCGCCGTGGCCGGGCTTGGCGCCCTGGCTCATCTTGATCTCGATCATCCGCACCTGCGGGGTACGCGCCTGGGCGGCGAAGCGTTGCGGGTCGAAACGGCCGTCGGCGGTGCGGCAGCCGAAGTAGCCGCTGCCCAGTTCCCACACCAGGTCGCCGCCGTGCTCGCGGTGGTAGGGGCTGATGCTGCCTTCGCCGGTGTCATGGTGGAAGTTGCCCAGCTTGGCGCCCTTGTTCAGGGCGCGGATGGCGTTGGCGCTGAGCGAGCCGAAGCTCATGGCCGAGATGTTGAAGATCGACGCCGAGTACGGCTGGCTGCACTGCGGGCCGCCGACGCTGACGCGGAAGCTGGCCGGGTCGGTCAGTGGCGCCGGGCGCATGGAGTGGCCGATGAACTCGAAGCCGGATTGGTACACGTCGATCAGGGTGCCGAAGGGTTTGTCCGAGGCTTCGTTCTTGGCCCGGGCATAGACCAGCGAGCGCTGGGCGCGGGAGAAGGGCAGGGCGTCGCTGTCGGCCTCCAGCAGGTACTGGCGGATCTCCGGGCGGATGCCTTCAACCAGGTAGCGGATGTTGCCGAGGATCGGGTAGTTGCGGCGTACCGCGTGGCGTTGCTGGAGCAGGTCGAACACCCCGATCAGGCTCAGCGCTCCGGTGGCCAGGGCGAACGGCCACAGCCACTCGTGGTGGAGGAACGGCAGGCTGGCCAGGGTGAACAGGACACAGGCGGTGAAGAATGCATAGCGGCTGAGAAGTGACAGGCTCATACGGGATCCTTGCGATGGCGCGGTCAGGCTCAGGGCCTGGGGCAAACCCCGACCATAGCCAACTTGTGTGGCACTGCAAATTAAAATCGGGGTAGCGAAAATCATTCTCGCCTGGGTCCGGCGTTGAGACGGATACAGACCGGTGGGACCGCGCAACCCGAAACCGTTGTCAGGTCGTATCGCGCAGCAGCTTGAGCCGCCAGAGGTCCTGTTCCTCTGCCGGCGCCTCCAGCAGATACGCATACCGCCCGGCAACCCGCACCGCCACCGGCACCCCATCGCGATACAACAGCCGATTGCCACTGACCGCCGGCACCTTCGCTCCCGGCAGCAATGAACCGATCAGGTTCAGCGGGTCGCTGGCACTCACCACCACCAGCCCGCCATCCAGCGCTCGCCGGCGTACCTGGCGCAGCAGCCCGACCGCCTCGGGCAAGGCGAACTGCTCGCCCGCCAAACCGGCAATGAAACGCCCTCCGCGGATCTCGCCGCGTGCCTCCAGCCGGTGATAGCAGCGCAGCAGCTCGCGCCAGGGCGGCAGCACATCGCTTTCGCGCTCCAGCAAGTGCCAGCAGATCACCCCATAGCGGCGCAACAGGGCGCGGGCGATGTACTCCAGGCGTCGCTGCTCGTCGACGCCGGTGCTGCCCCGGCGCAGCAAGGCCCAGCGCCCGGCATGGGCCATGCTGCTGGAGATCGGTGGGTGACCGCGCCGGCTGTTGCGTGACGTACGTTTGGCCGCCGGGGTGATCAGGCTGCGCAGGCCGGTGAAGCTGTCGGCGCCCACCAGGCCGGCGCCGACCAGTTCCTGCAAGGCCGCTTCCAGCTCACTCGGTAGCAGGTGGGCCTCGTCGCTCAATTCGTCGAAGAACAGCGCCCCCTGCGCCTGCAAGGCCTGGTGGACGCGCTGCGCCCGGGCGCCGAGGGCCTCCGGGGACGCCTCCGGTGCCAGGCTGCGCCACAGGCCCAGGTGCTCGCGTGGCAGCAACACCAGCGGCGTGCTGGCCAGGGTATTGCTGGCCAGCGTCACCGCCAGGCGGCTCCAGGCGAACTGACCACTGCGGCAGACTTCGTCGAGCCAGTGCCGGCTGTAATCCTCGATCCGGGCGGGCAGCAACTCTGCCTCCCAGGCACCGGCCGCACTGGGAAAGCCTTGCAGC
This sequence comes from Pseudomonas sp. NPDC089401, assembly GCF_044749485.1. Classification (NCBI taxonomy): domain Bacteria; kingdom Pseudomonadati; phylum Pseudomonadota; class Gammaproteobacteria; order Pseudomonadales; family Pseudomonadaceae; genus Pseudomonas; species Pseudomonas sp. NPDC089401. Next base: position 226,654 of record NZ_JBIVIA010000010.1, read on the forward strand.
TGGCCCAGCACCTCGGCCACCGCCTGCGGGCCGCGCAGGCGTTCGTCGGCTGCCAGGTGTTGCCAGTCGAACAGGAAACGCATGAAATCCTGCAGGCTGACCGGCTCGATCTCCCGGCGCAGGCGCTTGACCGTGTAGCGATGGATACGCGCCAGCAGGTGCCGCTCACACCATTGCAGCTGGGCTTCGCCGGGGCTGAAATGGCCGCGCAACACGTAGCCTTCGGCCTCCAGGCGGGCCAGGGCCTGTTCCACGTCGACGGCGGGCTTGCCCAGCGGCGCGCTGATCTGTGCCAAGGTCTGCGGGCCATGGCCGCTGAGGCGGGCGCGCAGCAGTTCGCTCAATCCGCTGTCCGGGTCGATGTCTTGGTCGAACCCCGGGAGCAGGGCCAGTGCAGGTTCCAGGCGCGATCCCGGGTAGAGCGCCTGCAGCAGGTTCTGGCGCTCGCGGGCCAGCCACAGGCGCTCGTCGACCAGGCGCAGCGCACGGCCGGCCTTGGCCAGCTGGCGCAGCGGCAGTTCCCAGGTGGGGTTGGCCTGAACCTCTTGCTGGCTGATGGCGCCCAGGCTCATCAAGGCTTCGTGCATTTCATCGGCATTGCCCGGCTCAGGCCACGCCTCGGCCTGCACGGCCTCGATCGCATCGGCGTCCAGCGCCCCCAGGTTATCGCTGCTGTGTACCTCGTTCCAGCGTCGGTTCAGTACCGCCTGGGTGCGCCGCTCTTCCAGCGGCGCATCGTCGAGGAAGGCGTAGGGCCGGGCATTGAGGATCGCCGAGGCCAGCGGTGACGGTGCCGGCAAGTCATGGCACAGCAACCGCACCTGGCCGCTTTCCATGCGCCGCAGCAGGGCCAGCCAGCCTTCGCTGTCCATGGCCTCGTGCAGGCAGTCGTCGAGGGTCTGCTCGACCAGCGGGTGATCCGGGACCTGCCGTTCGCCGGCGATGTTTTCCAGGCAGGCGATCTGGTCGGGGAACACCGCGGCGATCAGGTCCTCGCTTTTCATCCGCTGGATCTGCGGCGCCACCTTGCGTCCGCCGACGAAGCGCGGCAAGGCCAGGGCCGCGCCGGCGTTCCAGCGCCAGCGCACGCCGAACAACGGGGCGTCGAGCACGGCCTGGATCAGGATCTGCTCGGCGCTGCGGCTGTTCAGGTAACGCCACACTTCATCCAGTTCGAAGCTGTGGCTGGTCGACAGCGACAGCACGATGGCGTCCTCACTGGCGGCCGCCTGCAATTCGAAGTTGAAGGTGCGGCAGAAGCGCTTGCGCAGGGCCAGGCCCCAGGCGCGGTTGATGCGGCTGCCGTAGGGCGAATGGATGATCAACTGGGTGCCGCCGGACTCGTCGAAGAAGCGTTCCATCACCAGGGTCTGCTGCGAGGGCAGGGCGCCGAGAACCGCGTGGGCACGGCCCAGGTAGTCGAGCAGCTGGTTGGCGCAGGCTGGGTTCAGCGCGAAGCTGGCCTGCAACCATGCCAGCACCGCGGCGCCATCGCCGTCAGGCTGCGAGAGCTGTTCATCGAGGCGCGCCTGAAGACGGGCGACGGCGAAGGACAGTTCGTCACTGCGCCCCGGTGCTTCGCCGAGCCAGAACGGAATGGTAGGCGGCAGGCCCTGGGCATCCTCGACCCGCACCCGGCCCGGTTCGACCCGCAGGATGCGGTAGGACGCATTGCCCAGCTGGAAGATATCCCCGGCGATGCTTTCCACGGCGAAGTCTTCGTTGACGCTGCCGATGCTCAGCGCCTGGGGTTCGAGCAGTACGGCATAGTCGGCCGTTTCGGGGATGGTGCCACCGCTGGTCAGTGCGGTCAGCTGGCTGCCCCGGCGCCCGCGCAAGGTGCCGCTGACCGCATCGCGGTGCAGGTAGGCGCTGCGCACGCCCAGGCGGCCGTTGTAGCCTTCGGCGAGCATGCGCAGCAGGGCCTGGTAGTGGTCGATGTCGAGTTCGGCGTAGGGCGTGGCCTGGCGCAGGCAGTCGAACAGCGCCTGTTCCTGCCAGGGTTGGTTGCTGGCTTCGGCGACGATCTGCTGGGCCAGCACATCCAGCGGTGCCTTGGCGATGTGCAGCTCATCGAGTTCGCCCTGGCGCACGCAGTCGAGCAGCGCCACGCATTCGATCAGGTCATCGCGCGAAGTGGCGAACAGCCGCCCCTTGGGGATGCCCTCGACCTGGTGCCCGGAGCGACCGACCCGTTGCAGGAAGGCGGCGATCGAGCCGGGCGATTCGATCTGGCAGACCAGGTCGACGTCGCCGATGTCGATGCCCAGCTCCAGCGACGCGGTGGCGACCAGCACCTGCAACTGGCCGTTCTTCAGGCGCTGCTCGGCATCCAGGCGCAGTTCCTTGGCCAGGCTGCCATGGTGCGCGGCCACCGCCTGCTTGCCGAGGCGGTCACCGAGGTGGCGGGTGATGCGCTCGGCCAGGCGCCGGGTGTTGACGAATACCAGTGTGGTGCGGTGCTCGCGGGCGAGGGCGGCCAGACGGTCGTACACCAGGCCCCAGGCATCGGTGGCCATGACCGCGCCGAGTGGTACGGGCGGGACCTCGATGGCCAGGTCGCGCTGGCGGGCATGGCCGACATCGACGATGGCACAGGGACGCTCATGCCCCACCAGAAACCGTGCAACCCGTTCCACCGGGCGCTGGGTGGCCGAAAGGCCGATGCGTCGCAGTGGGCGCCCGCATAAGGCTTGCAAGCGCTCCAGGGTCAGTGCCAGGTGGGCGCCGCGCTTGTTGCCGGCGAGGGCGTGGATCTCGTCGACGATCACCGTGTGCACGCTGGCCAGCCCTGCGCGACCCGAGGCCGAGCCCATCAGCACATAGAGCGATTCCGGCGTGGTCACCAGGATGTGCGGGGCCCGCTTGCGCATGGCGGCCCGGTCCTTCTGTGGGGTATCGCCGGTGCGCACGGCGGTGGTGATGCGCGGGGCGCTCAGGCCCTGCTCCTGGAGGGCCTGGCTGATGCCTTCGAGTGGCGCCTGCAGGTTCAACTGGATGTCGTTGGACAGTGCCTTGAGGGGCGAGACGTAGACGATCTGAGTGTGCGCCGGGAGTTCGCCAGCGTGCTCCAGGCCCTGGCGCAACAGTTCGTCGAGGACGGCGAGGAAGGCGCTCAAGGTCTTCCCGGAGCCTGTGGGGGCGGCGAGCAGCATCGATTGGCCGGCGTGGATCAACGGCCAGGCACGAGCCTGGGCATCGGTCACGGTGGCGAAATGGCGACGGAACCAGGTGCCGATGGCCGGGTGAAACAGCTCGAGCACCGGGTGCTGGTGGGCTGGCAGGTTCATGTGTTGGTTATGGCGGGTCAATGCCGGGTTGGCAAGGTGCCGTTCGTCTGCGAAGCATTGTCTGGCCTGTACCGGCCCTTTCGCGGGTAAACCCGCTCCCACAGGTACCGCGCAGCTCTTCAGGCCTGTGATATCCCTGTGGGAGCGGGTTTATCGAGGCGTCGAACCGCCGCGAAGAGGCCGGCACAGGAAACCCGGTCTTGTCAGTCCCGGGAGCCCATGGGATCCTCCCCGGTCAATACCCCGAGACTTCGCCCATGCCCAACACCATCCGCATCGCCGCCGCCCTGTTGATCGACCCGCAAGGCCGCACCTTGCTGGTGCGCAAGCGCGGCACCCAGGCCTTCATGCAGCCGGGCGGCAAGATCGATGCCGGTGAGACGCCGGTGCAGGCGCTGGTGCGCGAGCTGCACGAAGAACTGGGCCTGCGCATTGACCCGGCCCAGGCCGTGCACCTGGGCCAGTTCAGCGCCCCGGCCGCCAACGAGCCCGGCTTCGTGGTTCAGGCCGAGCTGTTTCGCGTCGACAGTGCCGGGGCCGTGACCCCAGCGGCGGAAATCGAAGAAGTGCAGTGGCTGGCCGCTGACCAGACGCCGACGCTGGCGCTGGCGCCGCTGACCCGCGACCTGATCCTGCCGCTGTACCGCCAGGCCGTCAGCGCACCGCGCTGACCCCATCGAGGGTGGCGAACGAGGTGTCCTTGGCGGTCAGCAGGAAGTCGCGCATGTAGGGCGCATCGAGCATGTCGGTGCGCACTGCCGCGTAAAGCGTGGCGAACAGGCCTTTCTCGCCCAGGCGCTTGCCCTTCACATAGCCGCGGGCGCTGTACTCGTGCAGTGCCCAGTGCGGCATGCCGCAGACGCCGCGGCCGCTGGCCACCAGTTGCATCATCATCACCGTCAGCTCCGAGGTGCGCACCGCCGCCGGTTCGATGTCGGCAGGCTCCAGGAAGCGGGTGAAGATGTCCAGGCGGTCGCGCTCCACCGGGTAGGTGATCAGGGTCTGGTCGAGCAGGTCCTGGGGCACCATGTACGGCTTGCTGGCCAGCGGATGCTGGTTGGCCACGGCAAGCATCGCCTCATAGGTGAACAGCGGTACGTAGGTGATGCCGGCCAGGTCCAGCGGGTCGGAGGTCACCACCAGGTCGAGGTCGCCGCGGGCCAGCGCCGGCAGCGGGGCGAAGGCGAAGCCCGAGGCCAGGTCCAGCTCCACTTCCGGCCAGGCATCGCGGAACTGGTCGATGGTCGGCATCAGCCACTGGAAGCAGCTGTGGCACTCGATGGCCATGTGCAGGCGCCCGGCGGTGCCGCCGGCCAGCCGCGCGATGTCGCGCTCGGCGCCGCGCAGCAGGGGCAGGGTGGCATCGGCCAGTTGCAGCAGGCGCAGGCCGGCGCTGGTGAAGCGGATCGGCTTGGTCTTGCGCACGAACAGCGGCAGGCCCAGGCGCTCTTCCAGCTCCTTGAACTGGTGCGACAGCGCCGACTGGGTCAGGTGCAGGCGCTCGGCGGCCTCCACCAGGCTGTCAGCCTCGCGCAGGGCATGAAGGGTTTTCAGGTGACGGATCTCCAGCACAGCTGACTCCGGGGGCAAGGTACGAGGAAACAGGGAATGAGTTGAGTTTCGCTCATGTTGTCCCCGGCTGTCGACTGGACGATCAGCCGCACCGCTGGGCAGGGTTCATCAAACTGTCATTGAACTGTGGCAGCGCGCCCGAACGAAAGTCATCAGACTCGCGCTCTACTGGGGATCTGCATTCTGGTGTTTTTTTCATGCGGGCTTTTCTGCTTTTTTTCTGTTTCATGTTCAGCGCATCGGCCAGCTTCGGCGCATCGCGTTGCGACGCCCACGTACCGGTGCAACGGGCCGAACTCGGCGAGGTGAGCCTGGTTTACCAGAGCGTCGGCGCGCCGCGTGACCCTGCCTTGTTGCTGGTGATGGGCCTCGGCGGGCAACTCATCCACTGGCCTGACGACGTGGTCGAGGCCTTGTGCCGCCAGGGCTTTCGGGTGATTCGCTACGACAACCGCGACGTCGGCCTGTCGCGCTGGACCCGGCTGCCGCCGTCGGCCAACCTTACCGTCGAGCTGCTGCGCTACAAGCTGGGCCTGCCGGTCGCCGCGCCCTACAGCCTGACCGACATGGCCGGCGACGGCCTGCACCTGATGGATGCCCTGGGCATTGGCCAGTTCCATGTGCTGGGGGTGAGCATGGGCGGGATGATCGCCCAGCACCTGGCGGCCATGGCGCCGCAGCGGGTGCGAAGCCTGACCCTGGTGATGTCCAGCTCGGGGGCGGCGGGGTTGCCGGCGCCGGCTCCGGCGCTGGTGCAATTGCTGGCGCGGCGCAGTGCACCGAACCGCCAGGTGGCCATCGAGCAGCAGGCGGACTTGCTGGCGGCGCTGGGCAGCCCGCAGGTGCACGATGAGCGGGCGGTGTTGCTGCAGCAGGCGGCGGTGGCCTATGACCGGGCCTATAACCCGGACGGCGCCAAGCGCCAGATCATGGCGATCCTGGCCGAGCCGAGCCGGGTGCAGTTGCTGAATGATCTACGGGTGCCGACGCTGGTGGTGCATGGCACGGCCGATCCGTTGCTGCCGGTGATGCACGGGGTGCACCTGGCGGCGCATATCCAGGGCAGCCAGCTGCGCTTGATTCCGGGGTTGGCGCATCGTTTCCAGGAGCCGTTCAAGGCGCCGTTGCTGGCAGCGGTGCTGCCTTACCTGCAATCGCACCGGCAGGATGTCACCCACATCGCCGGCCTCTGAAGTCGGCGTCGTCTGCTTCGCGGGTAAACCCGCTCCTACAGGGACAGCGCCGCTCTCAATGCCGATGGTATTCCTGTGGGAGCGGGTTTACCCGCGAAGCAGGCGACACTGGCCTGTCAGCCAAGCCCGTACTTCTTCACCTTGTCGAACAAGGTAGTCTTGGCCATGCCCAATTCCTGGCTGGCCTGGCTGAGGTTGCCGCCGGTGCGCTGCAAGGCGTCGCTGAGCAGGTTGCGCTCGAATGCCTCCACCGCCTCGGCAAACCCGACTCCCTGGCTGGCCCCGCTGCTCGGCCCTTTCTTGAAGGCTGGCAACCCCAGGGCATAACGCTCGGCCACGTTGCGCAGTTCGCGCACGTTGCCCGGCCAGTCATGGCTCATCAAGCGCGACAAGGTCTGGCTGTCCAGGCTCGGTGCTTCGCGGTCGAAGCGCAGCGCCGACTGCTGCAGGAAGTGCTCGAACAGTTGCAGGATGTCTTCCCGGCGTTCGCGCAGGGGCGGCAGTTCCAGGGTCACCACGTTCAAACGGTAATACAGGTCGCTGCGGAACTGCCCGGCCTGGCCCAGGGCGTCCAGGTCCGCTTTGGTGGCGGCGATCAGCCGGCAGTCCACCGGGATGCTCTGGTTCGAGCCCAGGCGCTCCAGGGTGCGCTCCTGCAACACCCGCAGCAGCTTGATCTGCAGGTTGATCGGCATGCTTTCCACCTCGTCGAGGAACAAGGTGCCGCCATTGGCATGCTCGATCTTGCCGATGCGGCGCTTGCCGGCGCCAGTGAAGGCGTTGGCTTCGTGGCCGAAGATCTCGCTCTCGAACAGGTTTTCCGGCAGGCCGCCGCAGTTCAGCGCCACGAACGGCTGGCCCTGGCGCCGGCTGAAGTCGTGCAGGCAACGGGCGACCAGCTCCTTGCCGGTGCCGGTCTCGCCCTCGATCAGCACATTGGCCGAGGTATCGGCGACGTTGGCGATCAGTTCGCGCAACTGCTCCATGGCCGCCGAGCGGCCGATGATGCGGCCTTCCAGGCTGTGCTGTTCGGCCAGTTGCCGGCGCAGGGCGTGCACCTCGCGGGACAGCCCGCGTTGCTCCAGGGCGCGGCGTACCACGTCTACCAGGCGCTCGGGCGAGAAGGGTTTCTCCATGAAGTCATAGGCGCCGTTGCGCATGGCGCCGACGGCCATGTCGATGTCGCCGTGGCCGGTGATCAGCACCACCGGCAGGCTGCGGTCGCGGGCCTTGAGGCGGTTGAGCAGTTCCAGGCCATCGATGCCCGGCAGGCGGATGTCGCTGACGACGATCCCGGCAAAATCATCGCCGATGCGCTCCAGGGCCTGCTCGGCACTGCCGACCCCTTCGCAGGCGATGTCCTCCAGGGCCAGCGCCTGCTGGCAGCCGAGCAGCACATGCGGGTCGTCTTCGACGATCAGGACGGTAAGAGGCGCTGGGTTCATGGTTGCTCTGCCGATTCGCTGGGGGGCGTGACCAAAGGCAGGGCGAGGACGAAGGCCGTGCCGCCGATGGCGGGGTGCTCGACGTTCAGGCTGCCCTTGGCGGCGGCGGCAAGGCTCGCCGACAGGGTCAGCCCCAGGCCCAGGCCATGTTCGCCCGGTTTGGTGGTGAAGAAAGGTTCGAACAGGTGCTTGCGGGTTTCGGCATCGATGCCGTGGCCGTTGTCGCGCACCCGCAGGCGGTACTTGTCGCCCTGCAGCTCGCCCTCGAGCCACAGCTCGGGCAGCGGCTGGGTGGCCATGGCGTCGAGGGCGTTGCCGATCAGGTTGACCAGGATCTGTTCCAGGCGGGTCTGGTCGATGGCCAGCTGCTGGTCGTCGAACCCGTTGTGCAGTTGCAGGTGGCAGCCGCTGATGCGCTCGCCCAGCACCTGCAGCGACGCTTCCACGGCCTTGGCCAGGGAGGCCTGGCCGCTGTCGTCGCCACGCCGGGCGAACGAGCGCAGGCTGGCGGTGATGCGGCCCATGCGGTCGATCAGGTCGTTCATGGTGCGCAGGTTGGTACTGGCGGTTTCCAGCGCGCCGCGCTCGAGGAAACGCACGGTGTTGCCGGACAGGGTGCGCAACGCCGCCAGTGGCTGGTTGAGCTCGTGGGCAATGCTGGTGGACATCTGCCCGATCGCCGCCAGCTTGCCGGCCTGGACCAGCTCGTCCTGGGCGTGGCGCAGGGTCTGCTCGGCATGCCGGCGTTCGCGGATCTGCCCCTTGAGCCGTTCGTTGCTGGCGCGCAGGTCGCCGGTGCGGTCGGCGATGCGCCGCTCCAGCTGGCTGTTGGCTTCCTCCAGCGCTTCGCGGGCGGCCAGGCGCGTGGCGATCACCTTGCGTCGCTCGTTCCAGGCGATGCCGAGGATGGTCAGCAGGGCGAAGGCGACGCCGACCAGGATGCCCTGCACCATGGATTCGCGGCGCAGGTCCTGCAGCGGGGTGAGCAGGGTGAAGTGCCAGGGCGTGTCGGCCAGGCGTCGGGTCTGCGCCAGGTAGCTCACTTCGTGGGGCTTGCCCTGGGCGGTTTCGGCATTGGCCGGGAAGGTCAGTTTTTCCACGCCGTCGGCCAGGGTTTCCCGTGCCAGTGGCTGCAGTTCGTTCAGCGGCCACCAGTAGTATTGCAGGCTGCGCGCCAGGCGCTCCTTGATCTGCGGGGTCAGCGGGCGCACCGACTTCAAGCGCCGGGCCGGGTCGCTGGAGAGGATGATGATGCCATTCTCGTCGCTGACGAAGGCTTCCAGGCGGGCGCGCTGCCAGCGCTCTTCGAGGGTGTCGAGGCGTACCTTGATCACCGCCACGCCGATCACCTTGCCGTGTTCTTCCAGGCCGTGGGCCAGGTAGTAGCCGGCTTCGCCGGTGGTGCTGCCGATGCCGTAGAAACGCCCCGGCTCGCCGCGCACGGCGGTCTGGAAGTAGGCGCGGAACGACAGGTCTTCACCGAGGAACGAGTCGGCATCGCGCCAGTTGCTGGTGGCCTGCACCCGGCCGTTGGTGTCGAGGACGAAGATCGCCCGGCTGCGGCTGCGGCGGTTGAGGCCTTCGAGGTATTCGTTCACGGTCTGGCGGTTGGCGCCATCCGGGTCGGTAAGCAGCTGCGAGACGCTGTCTTCCAGCTCCAGCAGGCTCGGCAGGTAGGTGTATTTGCTGATTTCGCTCTCGACCGTGCGTGCATGCAGTTCCAGCGCGCGCTCGCCGCTTTCGCTCAAGGTGCGGATGCCGTTGCTCTCGCTGATCAGATAACCGGCCATGCCCAGCCCGACCATCAGCAGGATGATCAGGGGCGGCAGCAGCAGTTGGCGGATCAGGCGAGATTTCACGGAGGGCTTGGCAGGCAGAAGAAGCGAAGGGTCGCATTTCATCACAGTGGCCTTGTCACGGCCAGCACGCGCTGCCGGGTATGCCCCGGCAGCGCTGCCGTTGTTGCCGAATCAGTGTTGCAGGATCTTGCTGAGGAAGTGCTGGGTGCGTTCGTGGCGGGCGCTCGGGTCGCCGAAGAAGGCTTCTTTCTGGCAGTCCTCGATGATGTTGCCCTTGTCCATGAAGATCACCCGGTTGGCCACCTTGCGGGCAAAGCCCATTTCGTGGGTCACGCACATCATGGTCATGCCTTCGTGGGCCAGCTCGACCATCACGTCCAGTACTTCGTTGACCATTTCCGGGTCCAGGGCCGAGGTCGGCTCGTCGAACAGCATGACGATCGGGTCCATCGACAGGGCGCGGGCGATCGCCACACGCTGCTGCTGGCCACCGGACAGCTGCCCGGGGTGCTTCTTGGCGTGGGCGCCGAGGCCGACGCGGTCGAGCAGGGCCAGGCCCTTCTTGGTCGCTTCCGCCTCGCTGCGGCCAAGCACCTTGCGCTGGGCGATGGTCAGGTTCTCGGTGATGCTCAGGTGCGGGAACAGTTCGAAGTGCTGGAACACCATGCCCACCCGCGAGCGCAGCTTGGGCAGGTTGGTCTTGGGGTCGGCGATCGAGGTGCCATCGACCACGATGTCGCCCTTCTGGAACGGTTCCAGGGCGTTGACGCACTTGATCAGGGTGGATTTGCCCGAGCCCGACGGGCCGCAGACCACCACCACTTCACCTTTCTTGACCTCGGTGCTGCAGTCGGTCAGCACCTGGAAGTCGCCGTACCACTTGTTGACGTTCTTGATGGAAATCATACGGTGATCCTTTTTTGCAGGCGCTTGACCAGCCACGAAGCGGAGAAGCTGATGACGAAGTACACGGCCCCGGCGAAGATCAGGAACTCATGGGAGCGCCCGATGATATCGCCGTTGGCGCGTGCCGAGTTGAGGAAATCCACCAGGCCCACGGTGTACACCAGCGAGGTGTCCTGGAACAGGATGATGCTCTGCTGCAGCAGCAGCGGGGTCATCTTGCGGAAGGCCTGGGGCAGGATGATCAGGCGCATGGTCTGGCCGTAGGTCATGCCCAGCGCCTGTGCAGCGCCCATCTGGCCCTTGGAGATCGACTGCACGCCGGCGCGGACGATTTCGCAGAAGTACGCGGCCTCGAACATCATGAACGCCACCACGCACGAGGTGAAGGCACCCACCGGGGTGTCCTCGCCGGTGATCCAGCGCAGCACGAACGGTACCGCCAGGTAGAACCAGGTGATCACCAGCAGCAGCGGGATCGAACGGAAGTAGTTGACGTAGGCACCGGCCACACGCGACAGCAGCTTGCTCGACGACAGGCGCATCAAGGCCAGGATCGTGCCCAGCGCGATACCGCCGACCACGCCCATGACCATCAGCTGCAGGGTCATGACCATGCCGTCCCAGAGGGCGGGCAGGGCGGGGATGATTTCGCTGAAATCCATGTCCATTTACTTGCCCCCCACGGAGATCAGGCCAGGCACGGCGACTTTCTTCTCGACCATGCGCATCAGCAGCATCAGGCCCATGTTCAGGGTGAAGTAGATCAGCGTGGCCAGGGTGAAGGCCTCGAACAGGTTGGCCGAGAACTCGGCGGTCTGCTTGGTCTGCGCCAGCAGTTCCATCAGGCCGATCAGCGAGGCCACCGAGGAGTTCTTGAACACGTTCAGGAATTCCGAGGTGAGCGGCGGAATGATGATCCGGTAGGCCTGCGGCAGCAGCACGTTGGTGTAGATCTGCGGCAGGCTGAAGCCCATGGCGCGGGCGGCGGCTTCCTGGCCGCGGGGCAGCGCCTGGATGCCGGTGCGCACCTGTTCGCAGACGCGCGCGGCGGTGAACAGGCCCAGGCAGATGACCACGCTGATCAGCGCCGAGGTGGTCGGGTTGAGGTCTTGCTTGAACCATTCCTGCAGGCCTTCGGGCAGCAGGTCCGGCACCAGGAAGTACCAGATGAACAGCTGCACCAGCAGCGGCACGTTGCGGAACAGCTCCACATAGGCGGTGGCAATGCCCGCTACCAGGCGGTTGGGCACGGTGCGCATGACACCGAGCACCGAGCCCAGCAGCAAGGCGATGATCCAGGCGGAGATGGCAATGGCGATGGTCCAGCCCAGACCGGTGATGTACCAGTCCAGATAGGTCTCGCTGCCGACGCCGGTGGACTTGAAGAACACGCCCCAGTCCCAGTTGTAATTCATCGGGATTTCCCCTCAGACGATTGTTTCACGGGCACCTTCGAGCATCCGAGGGCGCGATGCGCCCTCGGATGAAAGGGTAGACACTAAAGCGTGGCCTGTGGGTTCGATCGTGCGCGGATGCGCACCAGGCCACTTATTGACTGAGGATCAGGACTTCTTCTCGTCCGCGGCCTTGTCGGTCGGCTCGGCGATCAGTTTCTTCAGCTCGTCGCTCATCTGGAACTGCAGGTTCAGGCCTTTCGGCGGGATCGGCTGGGTGAACCACTTGTCGTAGCTCTTGTTGACTTCGCCCGACTTGAAGTAGGCAACGATGGCGTCGTCGACCGCTTTCTTGAACGCCGGGTCATCCTTGCGCACCATGCAGCCGTAGATTTCGTACGACTGCGGGGTGCCGGTGATGACCCAGTCGGTCGGCTTCTTGGCCTTGGCCATTTCGCCGGCGAGCAGGGCGTCGTCCATCATGAAGGCCACGGCGCGGCCGCTTTCGAGCATGTTGAAGGCTTCACCGTGGTCCTTGGCGGAAATCACGTTCATCTTCATCTGCTTGTCGGCGTTCATCGCCTTGAGCAGGCGCTCGGAGGTGGTGCCGGCGGTGGTCACGACGTTCTTGCCGGCCAGGTCCGGGAAGTCCTTGTAGGAGGGCTGACCGTCCTTGACCTTGGTCAGCAGGCGGGTGCCGACTTCGAAGATGCCGACCGAGAAGCCGACCTGCTGCTGGCGCTCGACGTTGTTGGTGGTGGAGCCGCACTCAAGGTCCACGGTGCCGTTCTGCACCAGCGGGATGCGGGTCTGGGAGGTGACCAGGTTGTACTTGACCTTGATGTCGGTGCCCAGTTGCTTCTTCAGGGCGTCGACCACGGCCAGCTGGATGTCATGGGAGTAGCCCACGGGCGTTTGACCGCCGGCCAGGTAGGAAAATGGAATGGAAGAGTCGCGGTGCCCCAGGGTAATGGTGCCCGAGTCCTTGATTTTCTTCAGGGTGCCGGTGAGGTCTTCGGCCATGGCTGGCGAAGCGATGATCGCTGCGGCGATGGTGGCGCCCAACAGATGACGAACGATACGCATCAAATTTTCCTCGACGTGTTTGTTTTTTTTATGGAGCCGTTGGCGGACTCTTTCGTTCAACGAATACAACAAGAAGCGAGTGCATTCGGCTACCAAGTGTAGAGCATGACTCGTGCCAAGCCTGAATGTCGACCTTGCCCGCCTTTAATGACGCGGTTTTGACAGTGTGCCGCAGGATATCGCCTGTTCGCGGTTCCGAACGGATGGTCGGTTTTTCGTTCGGCAATCCGAATGAATGGGTCACGGCAAGCGTCTCCAGGCTGTCGAGTGGCACCTATTCACCACAAGGTTGCCGGCCGGTCATGGTCTGCTGAGCGCTCTTTGCGCCCAGGGGATTGTGCTCCATGACCGATATCACACCCGCACCTGACTCGATCGACAGCCTCATCGCCGGGCGCTTGCCGCGCTGGCTGGTCGATCACCAGCAGCCCGACAGGCTTCGCGCCCTTCGCCTCGCGCTGCTGCGCCAGCAACAGTGCGCCGAACAATTGAAGCAGAAGCTTGCGGGCATTCTGCCTTTGCATGCCTTCGCGGCACAGTTGCTGGTCGAGGCACTGCGCCGGGAGGGAATAGCGAACCCGGATGTGATCCATGACAAGGTGCGCGTCACGCAGCAGGTAGTGCTGCCGAGCGCCTCCCTGGTACTGCCGCTGCCGTTCTATGTCCACCGCTCGAAGCGCACGCTGCTGGAGGCGGCGCTGCACAATTACCACCGCAGCGAGACGCGCCCTGCAATCCATCGCAAAGGCAGCCTCACCGATCGGCACGGCAAGCTCCTGCACCTGAGCGTGGAGCGCTTCGCCGCGCTTTGCCGTGAAGTGGATGTGGGGCGCCGTTATCAGGAGTTGCTCAAGGAACACCTGGAACCGCCCGACAGGCCCGGCGAGGTGCCGGGGCAGGCCGTGGCCCGGCTCAATGAGGTGCTGCGGCAGAATCTGCGCAGCCACTGCGAGGTCGATGTGCGCACGGCGGCGCTGAAGGGGGAGATCGATGAGCAGACGTACCTGCTGATGCTGCCGGTGGTGGCGCAGAAAAACCAGGTACCGGCCCTCGAGGCTGCTCTCGCACCGCGCCAGCTTTACCTGCTGGGGCGGCGTATCCACGGGGTGCTGACCCTCAAAGTCCGCTCCTCGGTAAACCAGCCGCTGCAGGCAGTGATCCTTTGGATACCCCACGACCCGCACACCCCGGTCAGCCGCCACGCCAGTTGGGAAGCACTCGGCCAGTACCTGGGCCATCGCTTCCTCGAACCGTCCTACCGACGGTTCTTCGCGCGCTTTATCGCCGAGCGCGACCGCAACAATTTTTATCGTGTGCTGGAGGAACGCGTCGCCCAGGCGCCCGCCACGGGCGTGGAACTCGATGCCCGCGAGCGGGCGATCGACGCAGCGGTGTTCGAGTACCTTCGCCAGCAGTATGTGCACAAGCTCTGCGACGATGCCAAGGTGCTCGCGGTGCCTACGGGGGTCGAGGACGAAGAGGAGCGTGCCGCGCGCCTGCAGGCCTATGCCGAGCTGGGCTTGAACCTGCTCACTCTGGCCGGCTTGTTCGTGCCCTTGATCGGCCAGATGCTGATGGTGGCGACAGCGGTCCAGCTTGCCGGCGAGGTCTACGAGGGGTACCAGGACTGGCGCATCGGTGACCGCGAAGGTGCCATGAACCACCTGTTCAACGTGGCCGAAAACGTCGTGATCGGCCTGATGATCGCCAAGGGCAGCCAGCTCGCCATGCGCGGACTCGAACGGGTGGCCTTTGTCGATGAACTGGCGCCGGTGCAAACCGCAGCAGGCGGCGTCAGGTTGATGGACTCGACCTTGCCCGGGTACCAGGCCGAGCCAAGGGTGGGGCAAGGCGCCAACGAGTGGCTGTGGCACGTGGACGATCGGCGCTTTCGAGTGATGGATGAGGTGGGGGATGGCGTTTCCAGGCTTCATCATCCTTCGCGCCCGGGGGCTTGTCGGCTGCGGGTGGAGGGCAATGGCAGTGGCGGCTGGCGGCATGAACTGGAGTGCCCGCAACGCTGGGAAGGGCAAGGCTACCTGGTGCGCCGGTTGAGTGCGCGCCTGGCTGAGCTGCCGGACACGACCTGCGAATACCTGTTGCAGGTGACCGGGTTCAGCGAGGCCCAGGTGCGCCGCCTGCATGTGGAACAGTCAGGTGTGCCCGCGCGTATGCTCGATGCACTGGATCTGCACCAGGCCCATGAGTGGCATCCAGACCTGAGCGCAGCCGCGCTCGCCGAGCATGTCGCTGCCCTGCAGGCGCGCCCCCATGGCTTCGAAAGTCTGCTGCAGCGCGCGTTCCCGGGCTTGTCGGCGCGCTGCCGGCATGAGGTGTTGCAACACTGCACCGGTGCCGAGCTCGATGCCCTTGGCAGCCAGCGGCGCATTCCCTTGGCGGTTGCGCAACGGGCCCGTTGGGCGCAGCGGGAGAGCCGCCTGGACCGCGCCTGTGCCGGGCTGCGACTGCCACGTTGGGTCAATGCCGACAGCGAACGGCTGGCAGTGGGGCTGCTGGAGCGACAGCTGGCCTGGCCGGACGACAGCCGCCTCGAACTGCGCGAAGGCAACCCGAACGGGCTTTTGCTGGCCAGCATCGGCGCCGAGAAGAGCGCGGCAGTCCAGTGCATCGTCCGGCGTGGCAGTGGCTACCAGGCCCCCGGGCAGGTAACCGCGGGCGAATACATGCGGGCGCTGCTGGCCGTGTTGAGCGACTCGCAGCTGACTGAACTGGGGGATGCGGCGGTCAGCCCGGCAGCCTTGGGCATGCACCTGGCCGATGCTGCCGCAGAGGACCGTGCGCTGGCTGCCGAACTCTGTGGCATGGCCCGTCGCGGCGCGAGCCTGCGGCCGCCCGCCAGGCTCGGTGACGGTGGCCTGGGCTACGCGCTCAGCGGGCGTGGCGGCGGCAGCCGCCGGGCAATAGCCCAGGGCATTCATCAGGTGTTCCCGACGTTGACCGATGATGAATTGCAGGCCTACGTTCTGGACCTGATGAACAGGAGGGTCGGCCTGTGGGAGCACTATGGGCAGTTGCGCGACCAACTGGCCCGCCTGCAGACCCGCTTGCGCGAATGGCGTCGGGAGGCTGGCAACCCGCTCGACGCGATGCGCCGGCGCCGCGTCGCCACGGCACTGCGGCGCAGCTGGCGGCGCAAGATCACCGACCTGGCGGGCGACCATGTGCTGGTCATCGAGGGCGAACGTATCGGCACCTTGCCCGACTTGCCGGAGGGCGTGCGCTATGAACATGTCCGGCGTCTGGTATTGCGCAACCTTGGGCTGACCGAGATCGCAGGCGATTTTCTCCAGCGTTTTCCCAACCTGGTGGAGCTCGACCTGTCCGATAACCGCCTCACCGCCATTCCCCATGGCATTGGCGAGATGTCACGCCTGCGCCATCTCGACCTGCAGAACAACCGCATCGTCATGGACGAAGGGGGCGAACTGCGCCTTGCCGGGCTCGCGGCGCTGCAGCGCCTGGGCCTGAGCCACAACCCGCTGGGCAGGGCACCGGTCTTGACCCGCCTCGTCGACCTGCGCGCAGTCGAGCTGCGCGACGTCGGCCTGGATGCCTTTCCGGAGCGGATATCGTTCCGGGCGCACGTGGACCTGCGCGACAACAACATCCGGGAGCTGCGCCTGCAGCTCGAGCAATTGCGTTTGCGGGTACAGCACCAGGCGCTGCATGACAACCCGTTGAGTGAAAGCAGCGAAGCGCTGCTCGACGAAGCCAGGGGCATTTCGCCCGGCCTGCGTGGCTCGGCTTCTGCACGGCATCACGGTTTCGGTGACCAAGTGTTCGATGTGTGGGCCGGCAGCACGGTGGGTTCGGAGCTTGATCGCCAGCTGGCGACCTGGACAGCGCTGCGCGAAGCGTCGAACTCCAGCGGCCTGTTCCGTTTTCTGGCCGACTTTGCCCATTCCGAGGACTTCGAACACCATCCCGGGCATTACCGCAGCCGTATCTGGCGAATCCTCCAGGCCTGCGAAGACCATGAACAGTTGCGCGAACGCTTGTTTCTCGAGGCCAATGGCCCGCGTACCTGTGAAGACAGGCTGCTTTTGCTGCTGGAGCAACTGGAACTCGGCGTCAGGGTGGAATATGCCGTGGACGGTGCCCGGGGGCCTGGGATCGAGAGCCGGCTACTGGGTCTGGGGCGTGGCCTGTTTCGCCTGGATGAGGTCGACCATCAGGCTTCCCTGCACCTGCAGCGCATGCGTGCGGAGCCGTTCAGGCATGTCGATGACATCGAAGTACGGCTGTACTACCGGCAACGGCTGGCGCGCGCGCTGGGTTTGCCCATCGAGATCGACGACATGCACTACCCCGGCTTCGCCAACGTCACCACCAGCGACCTGTTGCGCGCGCAGGATCTGGTGCTGGAACGAGAGTCGCCCGAAGCGCTGATCAGTTCACTGGCGCAACGGCCATTCTGGGACCAGTACGCGCGCGAGTTCTACGCGCAGCGTTTCGAAGAAGTCCTGCAGCCCTTGCATCGACGCATGGAAGCACTGCAGGCGCAGGTGGATGCTGCGGTCATCGATGAACATGAGTTTCTCAAGCGCTGCGAGGCACTGAAGAAGGAGTTCGACAACACCGAGCGCTCGCTGATCGAACGCTTGGCGAGGGAGGCCTATGAGCGATGGGGAATGCGCCCTCCTGAGTATCCAGCAGGGCGAGCATGATCAGGCCGCGCGGTTCCGCAGTTTGTCGGCTTGCTGCAGGTAAGCCTGCAAGGCCTGCTGCTCTTGCGCGGTCATCGACAGGCCAAGCTTGCCGCGGCGCCACAGGATGTCGTCGGCATGCACAGCCCATTCTTTCTCCAGCAGGTAGTCCACTTCACGGCTGAACAACCCGGCGCCTATGGCCTGACCAAGGTCCTCGGGCCCGTGAACACCCTCCAGCAGCTGCCACACGCGGCTGCCGTAGGCCAGCGCCCAGCGCTTGGCGATATCCACTGGCAGCCAGCCGAAACGTGCCAGCACGGCATCGACCAGCGCTTGCACCGTCGTCATGTTCTCGCCCCCAGGCAGCGGGGCGGTGGCGGTCCAGCTGCCGCGCATCTGGGTAAAGAACGGCTTGAGTTCGGCCATGGCCGATTCGGCCAGCTTGCGGTAGGTCGTGAGCTTGCCGCCGAATACCGACAGCAGCGGGGCCTGGCCGGTTTCGGCGGACAGGGCCAGGGTGTAGTCGCGGGTGACCGCCGACGGGTTGTCCGACTCGTCGTTGCACAACGGGCGCACGCCAGAATAGGTATGCAGGATGTCGGCTCGGCTCAACTGATGGTTGAAGTGTTCATTGACCACTTTCAGCAGGTAGCTGGTTTCCTGGTCGGTGATGGCCACTTTTGCCGGGTCGCCGCTGTACTCGCGGTCGGTGGTGCCGATCAGGGTGAAACGGTCCAGGTACGGAATGCAGAAGACGATGCGCTGGTCTTCGTTTTGCAGGATGTAGGCATGTTCACCCTCGTACAGGCGCGGCACGATGATGTGGCTGCCCTGGATCAGGCGGATGCCATAGGGCGCATCGAGCTTGAGATCGTCCTTGATGAAGCTGGCCACCCACGGGCCGGCGGCGTTGACCAGCGCGCGGGCACGAATGGTCTGCAGGCTGCCATCGGCATGCTGCAGTTCCACCTGCCACAGGCCGTCTGCACGTTCGGCGCGCAGGCAGCGGGTGCGGGTGTGGATGTGCGCGCCATGCTCGCGGGCAGCCATGGCGTTGAGCACCACCAGGCGGGCGTCATCGACCGCGCAGTCGGCATATTCGAAGCCGCGCGTGATCTGCGGCTTGAGCGGATAGCCCGGGCCGAAGCGCAGGCTGCGCGATGCGCCCAGGCGCTTGCGCTTGCCCAGGTGATCATAGAGGAACAGGCCGGCGCGGATCATCCAGGCCGGGCGCAGGTGCGGGCGGTGCGGCAGCACGAAGCGCATCGGCTTGACGATGTGCGGCGCCTTGGCCAGCAGGACTTCGCGTTCGGCCAGCGCCTCGCGCACCAGGCGGAACTCGTAGTGCTCCAGGTAGCGCAGGCCACCGTGGATCAGTTTGCTGCTGGCCGAGGAGGTGTGCTGGGCCAGGTCGTCCTTCTCGCACAGGAACACCTTGAGGCCACGCCCGGCGGCGTCTGCAGCGATGCCCACGCCATTGATGCCACCGCCGATCACGGCGAGGTCGTAGCAGTCGGCGACTGCGGGCTGGGACGAAACGGACTGGGACACGGGCAAGGCCTCCTGGAGTTGTTCATATCGAATATGAACATTGATGTTCGCTTTCGAAAATATTAGCGCAACAGAAAGGCGGTCGCCAGTCAGTCTTGATAGAAAAAACTGATCAGATGACAATAAAGTGAACATTTATGAAAATTCTGGGTGAACGGTTCGAGGTATTTGGCGCCTGTGAGATCGAGCGCCGCCCGCGCGGCGCTCGATCTCACAGGCGCAACAAGGCTCAAGGCATGCGCCCCGAGCCTCACACCACCTCAAGCCGAACCTTGTACTGGTTCAGCAACTGGGTCAGCCCAGGCGCAGGCGTCTGGTCGGTGACCAGGCAATCCACCAGGCTGATCGACCCCATGCGCACCATGGCATTGCGCCCGAACTTGCTGGAGTCGGCGGCAAGGATGACTTGCCGGGCGTTGGCGATGATCGCCTGGGATATCCGCACTTCCTGGTAATCGAAATCGAGCAGGCTGCCGTCCTCGTCGATACCACTGATGCCGACCAGGGCGAAATCGACCTTGAACTGGTTGATGAAGTCGACGCTGGCCTGGCCGACCACACCACCATCGCGGCGCACCGTGCCACCGGCCACCAGTACCTCGAAATCGTCCTTGGCGGCGAGGATCGCCGCCACGTGCAGGTTGTTGGTGATGACTTTCAGCTGGCTGTGGTTGAGCAACGCCCGGGCAATCGATTCGGTGGTGGTGCCGATATTGATGAACAGCGAGGCATGGTCGGGAATCTGCCGGGCCACGGCTTCGGCGATGCGCTGCTTTTCGTCGCGCATCTGGTCGGCGCGCATGGCGTAGGCGGTGTTTTCGATGCTCGAGTCATAGGCGGCGCCACCGTGGTAGCGGCGCAGCAGGTTGAGCTCGGCGAGCTGGTTGATGTCGCGTCGGATGGTTTGCGGGGTGACGACGAACAGCTGCGCCATTTCCTCGATACTGACGTAGCCGCGTTCGCGCACCAGTTCGAGGATTTGTTGTTGGCGTGGGGGCAGATTCATGGGCGGTCCTTTGGGGCTGCCGGACAAATGCTGCAATGATGCCGTAGGAAGGGGATGACGGCCAGTAGGCCATTGGGGCCGCCTGGCGGCCCCAACCTGTTTTACGCTTCGTGATCTTCCCAGTCACGGGTGCGTTCGACGGCCTTCTTCCAGCCGGCGTACAGCTTCTCTTTTGCGGCCTCGTCCAGCTGCGGGCTGAACTCGCGCTCGATGATGGCCTTGTCGCGCAGTTCTTCGAGGCCGCTCCAGAAGCCACAAGCCAGGCCCGCCAGGTAGGCGGCGCCGAGGGCGGTGGTTTCACGCATCTGCGGACGCTCCACGCAGGTGCCGAGGATGTCGGCCTGGAACTGCATGAGGAAGTTGTTGGCCACCGCGCCGCCGTCCACGCGCAGCTCCGACAGGCGCTGGCCGCAGTCCTGCTGCATGGCGTCGAGCACGTCGCGGGTCTGGTAGGCGATCGACTCCAGCGCGGCACGGATGATGTGATCGACCTTCACGCCACGGGTCAGGCCGAACAGTGCGCCGCGGGCATACGGGTCCCAGTACGGCGCGCCGAGGCCGGTGAAGGCCGGTACCAGGTACACGCCGTTGCTGTCCTTGACCTTGCTGGCGAAGTACTCGGTGTCCAGGGCGTCATTGACGATCTTCAGCTCGTCGCGCAGCCACTGCACGGTGGAACCGCCATTGAATACCGCGCCCTCCAGGGCATAGGCGACCTCGCCACGCGGGCCGCAGGCGATGGTGGTGAGCAGGCCGTGGGACGACTTCACCGCCTGGTCGCCGGTGTTCATCAGCAGGAAGCAGCCGGTGCCGTAGGTGTTCTTGGCCTGGCCGGGCTCCACGCACATCTGGCCGAACAGCGCCGATTGCTGGTCGCCGGCGATGCCGGCGATGGCGATGCCGCTCTTGGTGTGGCCGTAGACTTCCGACGACGGGCGCACTTCGGGCAGCATCTGCCGCGGGATGCCGAGGATCTCCAGCAGCCTGTCGTCCCACTGCAGGCTGTGGATGTTGAACATCAGCGTGCGCGAGGCGTTGGTGTAGTCGGTGACATGCACCTTGCCGCCGGAGAACTTCCAGATCAGCCAGGTATCGACGGTGCCGAACAGCAGCTCGCCGCGCTCGGCGCGCTCGCGGGCGCCCTCGACGTTGTCGAGGATCCACTTCAGCTTGGTGCCGGAGAAGTACGGGTCGGTGACCAGGCCGGTGGTTTCACGGATGTACTCTTCGTGGCCGTCGCGCTTGAGCTGGGCGCAGATCTCGGTGCTGCGGCGGCACTGCCAGACGATGGCGTTGTAGACCGGGCGGCCGGTTTCCTTGTCCCACACCACGGTGGTTTCACGCTGGTTGGTGATGCCCAGCGCGGCTACCTGGGCATGGCTGATGCCGGCCTGGGCCAGGGCCTCGACCATGGTCGCGCTCTGGGTGGCGAAGATCTCCATCGGGTCGTGTTCGACCCAACCCGCCTGCGGATAGTGCTGGGCGAATTCGCGCTGGGAGGTGCCGACCACATTGGCGTCGCGGTCGAAGATGATCGCGCGCGAACTGGTGGTGCCCTGGTCCAGGGCGATGATGTAGTTCTTATCCTGGGTGTCTGTCATGGTTGTAGGCCTTGCAAGAATTGGGAGGTCAGGGCGTCAGCATCAGTGGGCTTGAGTATCGCCCTGACGATTGTCGATTGTCTCTGGGGTCGCGTTTTGCGCTACCGGCAGGTTACGGGCGATCAGGCCGCGGTAGGTCGCGGCCCCCAGGCAAGCGCCGAGGATCGGTGCGAACACCGGCACCAGGAAATACGGAATGTCCCGACCGCCAGTGAAGGCGATTTCGCCCCAGCCGGCGAGGAACGTCATCAGTTTGGGCCCGAAGTCGCGGGCCGGGTTCATTGCAAAGCCGGTCAGCGGGCCCATGGCGCTGCCGATCACGGCAATCAGCAGGCCGATCAGCAGCGGGGCCATGGCGCCGCGTGGCAGGCCATTGTTGTCGTCGGTCAGGGCCATGATCACGCCCATCAGGATCGCGGTGATCACCACTTCGACCAGGAACGCCTGGCCGGTGGACAGCGACGGGTGCGGGTAGGTCGAGAATACCGAGGCCAGCTCCAGGCTCCCGGTGCTGCCGCGCAGCATGGCGTGGGCCTGTTCGTAATCGAAGAACAGGCTGCTGTAGAGGGTGTAGACCAGCGCCGCGCCGCAGAAGGCGCCGAAGATCTGGGCCAGGGCGTAGAACGGCAGCTTGCGCTTGTCGAAACCGGCGAACAGGGTCAGCGCGATGCTCACGGCCGGGTTCAGGTGCGCGCCGGAAATGCCGGCGGTGAGGTAGATCGCCATGCTCACGCCGACGCCCCAGATGATGCTGATTTCCCACAGCCCGAAGCTGGCGCCGGCGACCTTGAGCGCGGCGACGCAACCGGTGCCGAAGAAGATCAGCAGGGCGGTGCCGAGAAACTCGGCCAGGCACTGGCTGGACAGTGTGGGTTCGCGTAGAGCAGTCGTCATGTATGACCTCGTTGTTTTTGTTGTGAGGCGCGAAGCGCTCGACAGCAAAGCCCGTGGTCGATCCCCATTGACCCCGGGCAGATGTATGAAATGCACCTTAAAAGGGCACCATTGATTCAGAAACGAAAAAATATAGACAAGAAACGCTGATGTCAAAGGTCGAAAGTGAACGGTCGGTCACGTTCTGGTCGCCGGTTTCATGGGCTGATGCCCGTGCTAGAGAGGGGCGTTGGGCGCAAGCTGGCTGGATTGGGGGATATGCCCTAAAGTAGCCGCCGACCTGTCCCAGACCGGAGCACCGCATGACCCCCGCCCTCGACCTGCTGAAAAAAGCCCGCGCCGAACACCGCGTGCACAGCTATGAACATGACCCGAAGTCGGCGTCATACGGCCTGGAGGCGGCGGAAAAGCTCGGCCTCGACCCGCAGCAGGTGTTCAAGACCTTGCTCGCCAGCAGCGAGAAGGGCGAGCTGCTGGTGGCGGTGGTACCGGTGGTGGGTACGCTGGACCTCAAGGCCCTGGCCCATGCGGCCGGCGTGAAAAAATGCGAGATGGCCGACCCGGCGGCGGCCCAGCGGTCGACGGGCTACTTGGTGGGAGGGATCAGCCCGTTGGGGCAGAAGAAGCGCCTGCGCACCTTTATCGACGATTCTGCGCAGGGTTTTGCAACCATTCATGTCAGCGCCGGGCGGCGAGGATTGGAGGTGGAGCTGGCGGCGGGGGTACTGGCCGAGCATACACGGGGTACGTTCGCCGGAATCGGTAGGGGCTGAGATTGCTGGGGCTGCTTTGCAGCCCTTTCGCGACACAAGGCCGCTCCTATAAGGGTATGCGATGCCCTGTAGGAGCGGCCTTGTGTCGCGAAAGGGCCGCAAAGCGGCCCCAGGGTCTTGCGTCAGGTAGCCGAACTGTACCGGCGAACCCCGTTCTCCTGCCGCGCCAACTGCGTCGCGACGCTGCCCGGCACCGGGAACAGCACCAGGTGGTCGGCCTTCACCGCAATCCCCACGTCCTCACCGACCTGGTGGTCGATATGGCTCGGGAAGATCGCTTCCAGCTGGCTACCGGTCGGCAGTTGCAGGCGGTACAGGGTCGAGGCGCCGAGAAAGCTCTTGCCGACGATGTTCGCCTGCAGCGCGCTGCTCGGCGCCGGCACGATGTCGTCGGGGCGCAGCAGCACGTCCACCGAGCTGCCCGGCGCCAGGGTGTAGGCGCGGTTGCCGCGCAGTTCGCCGAGTTCGGTATTGACCGCCTCATGGCTGCTCATCTGGCCACGGATGAAATACCCCTGGCCGACGAAGCTGGCCACGAACGGCGTCTGCGGTTCGTGATACAGGTTGTAGGGCGTGTCCCACTGCTCCAGCCGGCCTTCCTTGAACACCCCGACATGGTCGCTGACGGCAAACGCCTCCTCCTGGTCGTGGGTGACCAGGATCGCGCTGGTGCCGCGGCTCTTGAGGATGTCGCGCACTTCATGGCTGAGGCGCCGGCGCAGTTCCACATCGAGGTTGGAGAACGGTTCGTCGAGCAGCAGCAGTTGCGGCTCGGGGGCCAGCGCGCGGGCCAGGGCGACACGCTGTTGCTGGCCACCCGACAGTTCGTGCGGGTAGCGCCCGCCCAGGCCGCCGAGCTTGACCAGTTCGAGCATCTCGTCGATCACCTGGGCCTGGCGCGGGTGCTTGGCGATGCCGAAGGCGATGTTCTGCGCGACGGTCAGGTGCGGGAACAGCGCGTAGTCCTGGAACACCATGCCGATCCGGCGTTTCTCCGGGGCCAGGGTGAAGCCGGCGCGGGAGATGACCTCGCCGGCCAGCTGGATCTCACCCTCGTGCACCGGCTCGAAGCCGGCGATGGCGCGCAAGGTGGTGGTCTTGCCGCACCCCGAGGAGCCCAGCAGGCAACCGATGTCGCCTGCGTTCAGGTGCAGGTTGAGGTTCTGGACGATGCGCTGCTCGCCATAGCCGCAGGCGAGGTTGCGCAGGTTGAGCAGTAGGGTTTGACTCATGCGTGGTGGTAAGCCGGTTCGACAAGGAATTCGAGTAGGGCCTTTTGTGCATGCAAGCGGTTCTCAGCCTGGTCCCAGGCGACCGAACGAGGGTCGTCGAGCAGGTCATGGCTGATTTCCTCGCCCCGGTGGGCGGGCAGGCAGTGCATGAACAGGGCGTCGGGTGCCGCCAGGTCGAGCAGTGCGCGGGTGACCTGGTAAGGCGCGAAATGCGCCAGGCGCCGTGCAGTTTCCTCTTCCTGACCCATGGAAGTCCAGACATCCGTGGTCACCAGGTGCGCGCCACGCACGGCTTCCTGCGGATCGCGGATGATCTGCACGTGGTCGCCGCCCAGGGCCATGAAGCGTGGATCGGGCTCATAGCCTTCCGGGCAGGCGATGCGCAGCTGGAAATCGAACTGCCTGGCCGCCTCGATGTACGAGTTGCACATGTTGAAGCCGTCGCCGATCCAGGCCACGGTCTTGCCCTGGATCGAGCCACGGTGCTCGAGGAAGGTCTGCATGTCGGCCAGCAGCTGGCACGGATGCGACTCGTCGGACAGGGCGTTGATCACCGGCACGCGGGATTTGGCGGCGAATTCGGTCAGGGTGCTGTGGGCGTGGGTACGGATCATCACCACGTCGAGCATGCTCGACAGCACGATGGCGCTGTCGCCGATCGGCTCGCCGCGGCCCAGCTGGGTGTCGCGCGGCGAGAGGAAGATGGCCTGGCCGCCGAGCTGGATCATGCCGGCTTCGAACGACACGCGGGTACGCGTCGAGGATTTCTCGAAGATCATGCCCAGCACGCGGTTCTTCAGGGGCTCGAACAGCACGCCTCGCTTGCGCAGGTCCTTCAGCTCGATGCCTCGGCGGATCACACCGAGCAATTCGTCGGTGGTGAAATCCAGCAGGGAGAGAAAGTGCCTAGCGCTCATGATTGACTACCTTATCTGCAACGGTATGCAGGTCGACCGTATGGTTTTTTTTGACAACGGGAGTGACCTGCGGCGTAAGCCGCACGGGGCGGACGAAATGGGGAAAGGCGCAATACTATAATTAAATGTCGCCTGAAACCAAGAGGGGAAACAGCGGCTCGGTGCAAAGGGTGTTGCAAAGGGTGTCGTACCCCTGAAGCCCGTGCTGTTTTTTATTTGCTACGGATGGTTGTACACGGCTTGCCGGCGACTTGGCAAATGCCTGTCGCGAATCGTCTGCCTGATGTCGCTCGATTCACCGCGCGAAGCACGCTGGCCGGGCGCAGGGGGCGCGCGCATAGTCATCGCTCCGGTACTCACCACAAGAGCAAGGCAGAGGCGGCCATGACCAAGACCCTGCATCACCGAGCCTGTCACCTGTGCGAAGCGATCTGCGGGCTGAACATCGAAGTCAGCCATGACCAGGGGCGGGCGCTGATCAGCTCGATCAAGGGCGACCCCGAGGATCCGTTCAGCCGCGGGCACATCTGCCCCAAGGCGGTGGCGCTGCAGGATATCCAGAACGACCCTGACCGGCTGCGCCAGCCCCATCGGCGGGTCGCCGGGCATTGGCAGCCGATCGGCTGGGACGAAGCCTTCGAACTGGCTGCCGACCGATTGTGGGCGATCCAGCAGGCCCACGGGCGCAATGCCGTGGCGGTGTACCAAGGCAACCCGAGCGTGCACAACTACGGCTTGATGACCCACAGCAACTACTTCCTCGGCCTGCTCAAGACCCGCAACCGTTTCTCTGCGACGTCGGTCGACCAACTGCCGCAGCACCTGACCAGCCACCTGATGTACGGCCATGGCCTGCTGTTGCCGATCCCCGATATCGACCACACCGACTTCATGCTGATCCTCGGCGGCAACCCGCTGGCGTCCAATGGCAGCATCATGACCGTGCCGGATGTGGAGAAGCGCCTCAAGGCCCTGCGTGGGCGAGGCGGCAGGCTGGTGGTGGTCGACCCGCGGCGCAGCGAGACGGCGGCGATGGCCGACGCTCACCTGTTCATCCGCCCCGGAGGCGATGCCGCCTTGCTCAGCGGCTTGCTCAACACCTTGTTCGACGAAGGCCTGGCCCGAGGCACGCACCTGCCGGTCAACGGCTTGCAACAGGTGCGCGAGGCCATTGCGCCGTTCAGCGCCGAAGCCATGAGCGCCCACTGCGGCATCGCGGCGGCCGACATCCGCCAGCTGGCCCGGGATTTCGCCGCCGCCGACAAGGCGGTGTGCTATGGCCGCATGGGCGTCTCCACCCAGGCATTCGGCAGCTTGTGCCATTGGCTGGTGCAACTGATCAACCTGGTCACCGGCAACCTCGACCGCGAGGGTGGGGCGCTGTGCACCGAGCCTGCCGTCGACCTGGTGGCGACCACCTCGGGCGGGCATTTCAACGCCTGGCAGAGCCGCGTTTCTGGCTTGCCCGAATACGCCGGCGAGCTGCCAGTGGCGGCGTTGGCCGAGGAGATGCTCACGCCCGGCGAAGGCCAGGTGCGCGCGCTGGTCACCGTGGCCGGCAACCCGGTGCTGTCCACGCCTAACGGTCGGCAGCTGGACGGCGCCCTGGCCGGGCTGGACTTCATGCTCAGCATCGACCTCTACATCAACGAGACCACACGCCACGCCGACCTGATCCTGCCTTCCACTTCGGCGCTGGAAAACGATCATTACGACAGCACCTTCAACCTGCTGGCCGTACGCAACGTGACCCGGTTCAACCGGGCGATCCTGGCCAAGCCGGAAGGCGCCTTGCATGACTGGGAGATCTTCGTCGGCCTGGCGCAGGCCTTCGCCCGGCGTGCCGAGCTGGAACTGAAACCGACCTGGCCGCCGGCGCAGATGATCGACATGGCCCTGCGCCAAGGCCGCTATGGCGAGGCGTCCGCCTGGGGGCTGTCGGTGCAGGCGCTCGACCAGCACCCCCACGGCCTCGATCTGGGGCCGCTGCGGGCCAATCTGGAGGCGCGTCTGGCCACCACCAGCAAGGCGGTCGAAGCGGCGCCACAGGTGCTGCTGGGCGACTTGCAGCGCCTGGCCCGGCAGACGCCACCCGCGCCGGGCGAGCTGCTGCTGATCGGCCGGCGCCATGTGCGCAGCAACAACTCGTGGATGCACAACTACCATCGCCTGGTCAAAGGCAAGCCGCGCCACCACCTGCTGATGCACCCGCAGGACCTGCAGCAGCGGCAATTGCAGGACGGCCAGCGCGTACGTATCTGTTCGCGCACCGGCACCCTGGAGGTCGAGGTGCAGGCCTGTGAAGACATGATGCCCGGCGTGGTCAGCCTGCCCCACGGTTTCGGTCATGGTCGCCAGGGCGTGCAGTTGCAGGTTGCCCAGGCGCAGGCGGGCGGCAGCGCCAACGACCTCACCGATGAGCGTCTGCGTGACGAGGTTTCAGGCAACGCCGCGCTCAATGGCGTACCCGTGCAAGTGGAGGCCGCGTAAGCAACGGCAAGGCCGAGCACGCTGCTCGGCTTTCCGATACAATGCGTCACCGTGCCGACGACCGCGTCGGAAAGTTCAGCTGAGGTGCTACATGGATATCATCGATACGATCAAAGAGCAGATTGCCAACAACACCATTCTGCTTTACATGAAAGGCTCGCCGAATGCCCCGCAGTGCGGGTTCTCGGCCAAGGCATCGCAAGCTGTGATGGGTTGCGGCGAGAAGTTCGCCTACGTCGACATCCTGCAGAACCCGGAAATCCGCGCCAACCTGCCAAAGTACGCCAACTGGCCGACCTTCCCGCAACTGTGGGTCGCCGGTGAGCTGGTTGGCGGTAGCGACATCATGCTGGAAATGTTCGAGAAGGGTGAGCTGCAGGCCCTGATCAAGGACGCGGCCGCCAAGGCCAAGGCGTCCGAAGCCTGATCATCGGGCAAGCATGAAAAAACCCGCCATCAGGCGGGTTTTTTAATGGGAAGATTATTTACTCTTCGCCCATCTGCGACTGCAGGTAGTTCTCGATGCCGATCTTGTCGATCAGGCTCAGCTGGGTTTCCAGCCAGTCGATGTGTTCTTCCTCGGATTCGAGGATGTCCTCGAGCATGTCGCGCGAGCCGAAGTCGCCGGCGGTTTCGCAGTGGGCGATGGCGGCTTTCAGGTCGACCAGGCCTTTCTGTTCGATCTTCAGGTCGCACTCGAGCATCTCTTTGGTGTGCTCGCCGATCAGCAGCTTGCCCAGGTCCTGGACGTTGGGAATGCCTTCGAGGAAGAGAATACGCTTGATCAGCTTGTCAGCGTGCTTCATCTCGTCGATGGATTCCTTGTACTCGTGCTTGCCGAGCTTGTTCAGGCCCCAATCTTCGTACATGCGCGCGTGCAGGAAGTACTGGTTGATCGCGACCAGCTCGTTTCCGAGGATCTTGTTGAGATGCTGGATGACGCTTACGTCGCCTTTCATGACGGGTTCCTGCCCTGTAGAAGTGTGCCGATACAGGGAAGTTTGAGCCTGCAATAACGGGCTGTCAAACCTAAGTTATTGAATAATAAGTGAAAATTAATAGGAATAAGAATGTTTTTGAACCGCGTTGGAACGCTAACTTATTGATATACAGGCATAAAAAAACCGGACACTAGGCCCGGTTCTTCGAATTCGGTGTTTTCAAGCGGCGGTAAATTCTACCGGATAGGGCAGGGCGGCGTGCTGGCTCACCTGCAATTCGGTGAGGGTCTCGCGGACCACCTGCTTGGCCAGGCAAGCACATTTGCCACATTGGCTGGCGACATTGGTCGCGGCACGCACATCCTTGTAACTGCAGCATCCTTCATAGATCGCATCGCGGATCTGTCCGTCGGTGACGCCGACACAAAGACACACATACATAAGGGCTGACCATCGCTGGTTGAGTCGATGGGTTGGAGCTTAATGTTAATGAGAATGCTTGTCAAAGCACATTGCGCAAGGGCTGTGCTGGAGTGACCGACGGTTGCATTCGGCCTGTCACCTCAAGCCGTGTATGATGGTCGGCCTTTTGTTGGTTGTCGGGCAGGCCTGCTTGGCCCGGCAAGCGATTTTTCCACTCTCACTAGGAGATTACGATGAGCGTACTCGTTGGCAAACAAGCCCCCGACTTCACCGTCCCTGCCGTCCTCGGCAACGGCGAGATCGTCGACAGCTTCAACCTGGCTTCGGCCATCAAGGGCAAGTACGGCCTGGTGTTCTTCTACCCACTGGACTTCACCTTCGTCTGCCCGTCCGAGCTGATCGCTCTGGACAACCGCATTCCTGACTTCCAGGCACGCAACGTGGAAGTGATCGGCGTGTCGATCGACTCGCACTTCACCCACAACGCCTGGCGCAACACCCCGGTCAACGCCGGCGGCATCGGCCAGGTCAAGTACACCCTGGCGGCCGACATCACCCACGAAATCTGCAAGGCCTACGATGTCGAGTCCGAAGGCGGCGTGGCCTTCCGTGGCGCGTTCCTGATCGACACCAACGGTGTTGTCCGCTCGCAGATCGTCAACGACCTGCCACTGGGGCGCAACATGGACGAGCTGCTGCGCCTGGTCGACGCCCTGCAATTCCACGAAGAGCACGGCGAAGTCTGCCCGGCCAACTGGAAGAAAGGCGACCAGGGCATGACCGCTTCGCCGGAAGGCGTTGCTGCTTACCTGAGCGAGAACGCTGGCAAGCTGTAATTGCCATGCGCATGAAAAAACCGGCCCACTGTGGCCGGTTTTTTTGTATCTGGAGTTTGAGCCCTGCAGTGCCTGTTCGGGACTATTCGCGGGTAAACCCGCTCCCACAGGTGCGATAGTGGCTTGAGCCATTATGCGAACTCTGTGGGAGCGGGTTTACCCGCGAAGCTTTTGGGCTCAGTCGTTGAAGTCGCGCCAACCGCCCATGTCTTTCCAGCGATTGACGATGCCGCAGAACAGCTCGGCGGTCTTCTCGGTGTCGTAACGCGCCGAATGCGCCTCACGCCCGTCGAAGTCGATATCGGCGCTCTGGCAGGCCCGTGCCAGCACGGTCTGGCCGTAGGCCAGGCCCGCCAGGGTGGCGGTGTCGAAGCTGGAGAACGGGTGGAACGGGTTGCGCTTGATGTCGTTGCGCGCCACCGCGGCATTGAGGAAGCCGAGGTCGAAGCTGCTGTTGTGGCCGACCAGGATCGCCCGCTTGCAGCCGTTGGCCTTCAACGCCTTGCGCACGCCGCGGAAGATGTCGGTGAGCGCGCTTTCCTCGCTCACCGCCATGCGCAGCGGGTGGTCCAGCTTGATGCCGGTGAACTCCAGCGCGGCCGCCTCGATATTCGCCCCTTCGAACGGTTCGACCCGGAAGAAGTAGGTGTGCTCGGGGAACAGGAAGCCTTTCTCGTCCATGCCGATGGTCACGGCGGCGATTTCCAGCAGGGCGTCGGTGGCGCTGTTGAAGCCGCCGGTCTCGACATCCACCACCACGGGCAGGTAGCCACGGAAGCGCTCGGCCATCGGGTGGCGCGAGCCACCGCCACCTTGAACGTCCTGGTCGTCTTCGTAGAGGTCTTCGCTCACGCGTTGTCCTCCAGCAGGCGCCAGCGCAGTTTTTCACCGGCGCGCAGCGGGATCACGGTCTGCTCGCCAAACGGCAGGCTGTCCGGGGCGGTCCACTCTTCGCGGACCAGGGTGATGCTGTCGGTGTTCGCCGGCAGGCCGTAGAAGGCCGGGCCGTGCAGGCTGGCGAAGCCTTCCAGCTTGTCCAGCGCGTTACGCTGCTCGAATGCCTCGGCATACATCTCGATAGCCGCATAGGCGGTGTAGCAACCGGCGCAACCGCAGGCAGCTTCCTTGGCGTGACGGGCGTGCGGTGCCGAGTCGGTGCCGAGGAAGAACTTCGGATTGCCGCTGGTGGCCGCGTCCAGCAGCGCCACCTGGTGGGTGTTGCGCTTGAGGATCGGCAGGCAATAGAAGTGCGGGCGGATGCCGCCGACCAGCATGTGGTTGCGGTTGTACAGCAGGTGCTGGGCAGTGATGGTGGCACCGACGTTGGCCGAGGCCTCGCTGACGAACTGCGCGGCATCGCCGGTGGTGATGTGCTCGAACACCACCTTCAGCGTCGGGAAGCGCTCGACCAGGCGACGCATGTGCTCGTCGATGAAGCGCTTCTCGCGGTCGAACACGTCGATCTCGCTGCGGGTCACTTCCCCGTGCACCAGCAATGGCATGCCGACTTCGGCCAGCGCCTCGATGGCCGGGAAGATGTTGTCGATGCTGGTCACGCCGGAATCGGAGTTGGTGGTGGCGCCGGCCGGGTACAGCTTGGCGGCGTACACGATGCCGCTGGCCTTGGCCGCGCGGATGTCCTCGGGGCTGGTGCGGTCGGTGAGGTACAGCACCATCAGCGGTTCGAAGCGGCTGCCGGCCGGGCGGGCGGCGAGGATACGTTCACGGTAGGCGCCAGCCTCGACGGCGTTGCGCACCGGCGGAACCAGGTTGGGCATGATGATGGCACGGGCGAAGGTACGCGCCACATCGCCAACGGTGTGAGGCAGGACGGCACCATCGCGCAGATGGATGTGCCAGTCGTCGGGGCGCAGGAGGGTCAGGCGATCGGACATTGGGGATTCCAGGCGGGTCGAACTCAGGCCCCAATGCTACCGGAAAACCCCGTGCCGAGCACGGCTATCAAGTTTTCCGGCAAGCGTCCGATAGCCTGCCTGTAAGCCGTCAGAATATTTGGAGCCTCCCGTGCGCCAGCGTTACCTAGCCCTGTTGACCCTGTTCGCCAGCCTGCCGGCTGGCGCGATGACCTTCCAGACCCGCATGGAGAATGTCGCCTGGAAAGTCGAGGGTGACCAGTTCGAATGTCGCCTGATCCAACCGATCGACGGTTTCGGCAGTGGCGAGTTCGTGCGCAAGGCCGGTGAGCAGCCGGTGTTCCGCCTGCGCTCGGATGGCAATGTGCTGGGCGCCGGCTCGGCCACCTTGCTGGCCGCGGCCGCGCCCTGGCAGCCGGGGCGCGGCGATGTCAACCTGGGGGCTGTGCGCATGGCCCGCAGCGGCGTGCTGTTCAGCTCGTCGCAGAGCCAGGCCAGCCGCCTGATCAACGGCCTGCTCGATGGCCGCGCGACGGTGGTGCGCAATCATGCTGGCGAAGGCGGGCGGGTCATGGAAGTGCGGGTGATGCCGGTGAGTTTCGCCAAGGCCTACAACGACTACCAGGCCTGCGCGGGCAAGATGCTGCCGATGAACTACGACCAGGTGCGCCAGACCCAGATCGGTTTCCCTGGTACCGGGTTCGACCTGGATGCCGATGCCCGCGCACGGCTGGATGTGATCCTCGACTACATGAAGGCCGACCCGACGGTGAACCATATCGAGCTCAACGGCCACTCCGACAACAGCGGCAACCGCCTGACCAACCGCGATGCCTCGCGCCGCCGCGCGCTGGCGGTGGCCGATTACTTCAAGGCCCATGGTGTGCCGGAAGAGCAGATCGTCGTGCGCTTCCATGGCGAGCGGTATCCGCTGGTGAAGAACAACAGCCCGGCGAATCGGGCGCGTAACCGGCGGGTGAACATCGAACTGGATCGCGTGGCGCAGGTGGAGAAGCCGGTGGAGCAGCAGGTGCCGGCCGCTGCGCCGGCTCCAGTTGCGCCTGCTGTTGCGCCGGCTGCGGCTGTGCCAGGGGCCAAGGCGCCCTGATATTCAGAGGCCAGGATAGGGATTGCATCAGGGCCACCAGGTGCATGTCACAACATCTTCAGCGCCTGTGAGATCGAGCGCCGCCCGCGCGGCGCTTCGCGGGTGAACCCGCTCCCACATTTGTTGCAACGTGCCGAACCTGTCAGGCCATG
>NZ_JBIVIA010000011.1:0-222711 GCF_044749485.1 Pseudomonas sp. NPDC089401
TTGCTGGCCCACCTGCCCGACTACATGGTGCCCAACCACTGGTTGTTCCTCGACGCCATGCCGCTGAGCCCCAACGGCAAGCTCGACCGCAAGGCCCTGCCAGCGCCCGGCGTGGCCGCGGCCCAGGCTAGCTACAGCGCCGCCGAAGACCCTTTGCAGGCGCGCCTGGTGCAGGTCTGGCAGCGGGTGCTCAAGCGTGAGCAGGTGGGCATCGACGACAACTTCTTCGAGCTGGGCGGCGACTCCATCGTGTCCATCCAGCTGGTCACCCAGGCACGCCGCGACGGCCTGCACTTCACCCCCAAGGACCTGTTCAGCCACCAGACCGTGCGCACCCTGGCCCAGGTCACCCGGCTCGAAGCGGAAAAGGCGCAGGCCTCCCAGCAACCGGCCAGCGGCAGCACCCTGCTGCTGCCGATGCAACGCCAGTTCTTCGCCCAGGCCGTGCCCGAGGCGCAGCGCTGGAACCAGTCGGTGATGCTCAGTGCCCGCCAGCCGCTGGACGCCGCACGCCTGCGCCAGGCACTCGACAGCCTGGTGGCCGCCCATGACGCCCTGCGCCTGCGCTTTACCCAGGTGCAAGGTGAATGGCAGGCACACTTCGCCGAATTCGCCGCCGACAGCGACCTGCTGTGGACATTCGATGCCAGCCAGGGCGAAAGCTGGCAAGCCCTGTGCGACCGCGCCCAAGGTAGCCTCGACCTCGCTCACGGCCCATTGCTGCGAGCCGTGCACGGCGTGGTCGAGGGTGAGGAGCGGCTGTTGCTGATCGTCCACCACCTGGCGGTCGACGGCGTGTCCTGGCGCATCCTGCTGGAAGACCTGCACGGCGCCTTCACCCAGGCCGGCGAACTGCCACCGCGCAGCCTGTCGATCCAGGAGTGGGCCCTGCGCCTGCAAGCCCACGCCCAGAGCGCGGCCGGCGAGGAAGAAGCGCGCTTCTGGCTGCAACAGGGCACCGGCATCCACTGCGACCTGCCCGCCGTCGATGCCCAGGCACCGCTGCGCCTGCGCGACAGCCTCAGCGTCGCCACCCACCTGGACGCTGCCACCACCGCGCGCCTGCTGCAGGACTGCCCGGCCGCCTACCGGACCCAGGTCAACGACCTTTTGCTGGCGGCCCTGGCCCGGGTACTGCAACGCTGGACCGGCGCCCGCGACCACCTGGTGGAACTGGAAGGCCATGGCCGCGAAGCCATCGCCGAGGTCGAAGCCGACCTGACCCGCAGCGTCGGCTGGCTGACCAGCCTGTATCCGGCGCGCATCAGCGCCGGTGGCTCGCTGGCCGAGGCGATCATGCTGACCAAGGAGCAACTGCGCGCCCTGCCGGCCAAAGGTGCCTTCTTCGGCGCCCTGCGCAGCCATGCCAGCCCCACCATGCGCGAGGCCCTGGCCGCGCTGCCGGCGCCGCGCATCACCTTCAACTACCTCGGCCAGTTCGCCAGCGGCAACGACGATGCCGACGCCCTGTTCCACCCGATCCCGGCGGACAAGGGCCGCGAGCACAGTCCCGACGCGCCGCTGCAGAACTGGCTGGCGCTCAATGGCCAGGTGTACGACGGCGAGCTGCGCCTGAACTGGAGCTTCAGCCAGTTGATGTTCGATGCCGGGCAGCTGCAGCAACTGGCCGACGACTACGCCGATGAACTGCGCCAGGTGGTCGCCCTGTGCGGCCAGGGCGTGCGCCGCGCCCTGACCCCGTCGGACGTGCCGCTGGCGCACCTGACCCAGGCCCAGCTCGACCTGTTGCCGTTCCCCTGCGATCAGGTCGAGGACCTCTACCCGCTGTCCACCGTGCAGCAGGGCATGCTGTTCCACACCCAGGATGCCGGCAGCGCGGACTTCTACATCAACCAGACCAGCGTCGAGGTCGAAGGCCTGGATGCGCCACGCTTCATCGCCGCCTGGGGCCAGCTGGTGCAGCGCCACGAGATGCTGCGCAGCGCCTTCTGGCAAGCTCCGCAACTGAGCGAGCCCTTGCAGGTGGTGCTGCGCCATGGCCAGCTCGACGCCCGCGAACAGGACTGGCGCGGCCAGGCAGTGGACGCCGCGCGCCTGGCCACGGCCGCCGAAGCCGAGCGCCGTCGCCCGTTCGACCTGCTCGCCCCGCCGCTGCTGCGCCTGCTGCTGGTGCACCTGGGCGAGGATCGCCACCAGCTGATCCTCACCAGCCACCACATCCTCATGGACGGCTGGAGCCAGTCGCGCCTGCTCGGCGAGCTGTTCCAGTGCTACGCCGGCCAGCCGCTGCCGGCCCGCAGCGGCCGCTACAGCGATTACATCCGCTGGTTGCAGGCCCCCGCTCAACAGCACGGCGAAGCCTTCTGGCGCCCACGCCTGGCCGAGCTGCAAGGCCCGACCCAGCTCGCCGGTGCCGCCGGCCACCGCGCTGCGGCCGGCGAGGAAGGCCACGCTGCGCTCTACCTGCACTGGGACGAGCAACGCACCAGCTGGCTGCGCGAGCAGGCCCAGCGCCTGCGCGTCACCCCCAATACCCTGGTGCAGGCCGCCTGGCTGCTGCTGTTGCAGCGCTACACCGGCCAGCAGACCGTGTGCTTCGGTTCCACCGTATCCGGCCGCCCGCCCAGCCTGCCGGGTGCCGACAGCCTGCTGGGGCTGTTCATCAACACCCTGCCGATCATCCAGACCCCGCACCCGGCCCAACCCGTGCAGGACTGGCTGCAACAGCTGCAGGCCTTCAACGTCGAGGTGCGCGACCACGAGCACACGCCGCTGGTGGACATCCAGCGCTGGGCCGACAGCAACGGCCAGGGGCTGTTCGACAGCATCATCGTGTTCGAGAACTACCCCATCGACGAGCGTCTGCAATCGGCCGGCGCCGCCGGCCTGCGTTTCGGCGAGGCGCAGCTGCGCGATGTCACCAACTACCCGATGGACCTGGCGGTGCACCTCAACACGCGCCTGCGCATCGAGTTCCTATACCGCCTGGACCACTTCGACGCGTCCCAGGTCGAGGGCATCCGCACGCACTTCGAAGCCCTGCTCGAACGTTTGCTGAGCCACCCCGAAGCCGCCGTCGGCACCCTCGGCCTACTGGCCGATCTGGCCCCTCAAACCGTGCAAACCACTGCGCCTGGGCAACCGGACCTGACCGCGCTGATCGCCCGCCACGCCAACGAGCGCCCGCAGCAGGTCGCGCTGCGCTGCGACGGTGAACAGCTGACCTACGCGCAACTGGAACAGCAGGCCAATCGCCTGGCCTGGACCCTGATCGAGCGCGGCATCGGCCGCGAAGACCGGATCGGCATCGCCCTGGATCGCTCGGTGCGCACCATCGTCGCGTTCTACGCAGCGATGAAGGCCGGCGCCACCTATGTGCCGCTGGACATCGACTACCCGGCCGAACGCCTGCAATGGATCATCGGCGACGCCGACATGGCCCTGCTGCTGACCGACAGCGCCATCGGCGAGCGCCTGGGCGTCGACCCGGCCCGGCGCCTGGACCTCGACCGCTGCACCCTGTCACTGCACGACCATGCGCCCGCACGCGCCGCGCTGGACGACCAGCTCAGCTACATGATCTACACCTCCGGTTCCACCGGTAACCCCAAGGGCGTGGCCGTGGCCCGTGGCCCGCTGCGCATGCACTGCCAAGCGATCATCGAGCGCTACGAGATGACCCCGGCGACCCGCGAGCTGCTGTTCATGTCGTTCGCCTTCG
The DNA here is from genome assembly GCF_044749485.1 of Pseudomonas sp. NPDC089401. Lineage (NCBI taxonomy): Bacteria > Pseudomonadati > Pseudomonadota > Gammaproteobacteria > Pseudomonadales > Pseudomonadaceae > Pseudomonas > Pseudomonas sp. NPDC089401. The sequence goes on from NZ_JBIVIA010000011.1 coordinate 3,683, forward strand.
ACGGCGCCCAGGAGCGCTGGCTGTCGACCCTGATCAGCGGCGGCCAGCTGGTGATCCGCGGCAACACCCTGTGGACCCCGCAGGAAACCTGGGACGTGCTGCACGCCGAAGCCATCGGCATCGCCTGCTTCCCGCCGGCCTACCTGCAACAGCTGGCCGAATACGGCCAGAGCCAGCCCACCCCGCCACCGGTGCGCATCTACTGTTTCGGTGGCGACGCGGTGGCCGACGCCAACTTCGAGCTGGTCAAGCAGGTGCTCAAGCCGCAGTACCTCACCAACGGCTACGGCCCCACCGAGACCGTGGTCACCCCGCTGCTGTGGAAGGCGCCGCTCAGTGCCCGCTGCGAGGCGGTGTATGCGCCAATCGGCGTGGCCGTGGGCAACCGCACCCTGCATGTGCTGGACGACTGCCTCAACCCGCTGCCGGTGGGCCTGGCCGGTGAGCTGTACATCGGCGGCGAGGGCCTGGCGCGCGGTTACCACCGCCGCCCGGGGCTGAGCGCCGAGCGCTTCGTCGCCGACCCGTTCAGCGCCGATGGCGGGCGCCTGTACCGTACCGGCGACCTGGTGCGCCAGCGCGCCGACGGGGTGTTCGATTACCTCGGCCGCCTGGACAACCAGGTGAAGATCCGCGGCTTCCGCATCGAGCTGGGCGAGATCGAAGCGCGTCTGCGCGATATCCCCGGCGTGCTCGACGCCGTGGTCATCGCCCGCGACGGTGCCACCGGCAAGCAGCTGGTCGGCTACGTGGTGCGCGGTGACGGCGAACAGGCCGTGACGCCGATGCTGGAGCACCTGCGCCAGGTGCTGCCGGACTACATGGTGCCGGCCCATCTGATGCTGCTCGATGCCTTGCCGTTGACCCCCAACGGCAAGGTCGACCGCCGCGCGCTGCCCGAACCGGGCCAGGTCGAGCGCCACTACCAGGCTCCGGCGGACGACCGCCAGCGGGCCCTGGCGGCAATCTGGGCCGAGGTGCTGGGCCTGGAGCAGGTGGGCGTGAGCGACCACTTCTTCGAGCTCGGCGGCGACTCGCTGGGCGTGCTCAAGGTGCTGTCGCGCCTGCGCAACCAGCCCGAGCTGGGCCTGAACCTGAAGCTGCGCGACCTTATCGCCCGGCCAACCATCGCCGAGCTGTGCCCGCTGCCGGAACAGCAGGCGACCGCCCTCGACCCGCTGCTGCTGCTCAACCGCAAGGTCGAGCGCCAGGCGCCGCTGTTCTGCCTGCACGCAGGCTTCGGCACGGTGTTCGACTACCGCCCGCTGGCCCAGCGCCTGGACGGCGTGTGCACGGTCTACGGCCTGCAGAACCGCATGCTGCTCGACCGCCAGTGGCAGGACGAATCCCTCGAAGCGATGGCCATCGACTACGCCCAGTACATCCGCCAGAAGCAGCCGCACGGGCCGTATCGCCTGCTCGGCTGGTCGCTTGGCGGCACCCTGGCGCTGCTGGTCGCCTGCGAGCTGGAAAGCCAGGGCCAGGCAGTGGAACTGCTCGGCCTGGTCGACAGCTACCTGCCGGGTGAATCCGTCGGGGTAATCGACGAGGACTGCGGCGGCGACCTGCGCGCCTTCCTCGCGGTGGTCAGCGGCCGCCCGGCCAGCAGCCTGCCGCTGCTGTCGGCAGCCGCCAGTGCAGACAGCACCGTATTGCAGGCGCTGATCGAACAGGGCCTGGCCGGCATCGACGCCGATGGCCTGCCGTCCAGCGAGGAACTGGCGCGGACCTTTGCCGTGGCCATGACCCTCAAGGCCCTGTCGCTGCAACTGCAGGCCATGCCATCGGTGGCCGCACACCTGGACTGCTGGTGGGCCGAGGGCGTCGACCCTGCCCTGGTGAAAGGTTTCGAGGCTGGCCGCCCGGTGCGCAGCACACAGCGCCTGGCAGCGGACCACTACAGCATCGTCGGCCACACCGCCCTGCTCGACGCCCTGCGCCAGCGCCTGCAAAGCGCCGCCACGCAAACCGTCTGAGCCCCTGCCCGGCCGCCCTGCGCGGTCGGGCCCTTCTCAACCGATCGACAAGGAATACCCGAATGGCCCTGGATTGCGATCTGGAAGCGTTCCTGGAACTGGCCGAGTTCGGCCGCCTGACTGGCAAGAACCAACCCATGCACCAACTGAGCGTCGCCCAGGCACGCGCCGAATTCGAGAACGCCTCGCGCCTGCTCGATGCCGACCCGCCCGCCGACATCGAAGTGCACGAGCTGCACTTCACCCGTCGCGACGGCACGCAACAACCCGCGCGCCTCTACCGCCGCCCGGGCATCACGCCCACGGCCACGCTGTTCTACCTGCATGGTGGCGGCTACGTGGTCGGCAGCCTCGACTCCCACGACTGCGTATGCCGCCGCCTGGCATCGCTGGGCGACTACACGGTGTTCGCCCCGGAGTACCGGCTGGCGCCGGAGCACCCGTTCCCCGCCGCCGTGCACGACAGCCAGGACGCCCTCGACTGGCTGCAACGCCACGCCGCCGACCTGGGCCTGGCCGACAGCGCCCTGGTGCTGGCCGGTGACAGCGCCGGCGCGACCCTGGCCACGGTGCTGGCGATCGATGCCGCCGGGCAGGCCCAGGCCATGCCACCTAAGGCCCAACTGCTGTTCTACCCCGTGGCCGAAGCCAACACCCGGCGCGACGCGCACCAGCGTTATGGCGAAGGCTACCTGCTGGAAAGCGAAACGCTGGACTGGTTCTACGCCCATTACCAGGCCGGCACCGACTGGCGCGCCTCGCCGCTGCTGCATCCGGCGCTGCCGACCATGGCACCGGCCTACGTCAACCTGGCGCAGTTCGATCCGCTGTTCGATGAAGGGCTGGAGTATGCCGGCAGGCTCGAAGGGAGCGGGACACCGACCACGGTGCGGGTCGAGGGGGGATTGACCCATGACTTCCTGCGCATGTCGGGGATCACCGGAGCCACGGCCGAGGTCTATGGGGCGGTCGGGCGGTGGCTGGAAGAAGTGTTACGCCGCAAGGATCAGATATTGTAAAGCAGGCGATCATTTACCCATACGACGCCTTGATACGGCTCCGGGCTTTGTTGAGGGAGGCGAAAGTACGGGGGCGAACACGGCGGTTTTGATGCCCAACTCGACCTGGGCAGTGAGGCCGTCGATGCCATCGCCGAAGCAGCCATCGCCTCGCTGCACTGGGTCGGCACCTGGGCACGCACGCTCCACCTCGACATACATCAGCCTCATCACCGCAGCATCCTGCGCATTTTCGGATGCTGTGCTGAGGTAATGAAGGGTAGGAATTTTGAGTAGGAAAAATCTTCAGCTATAGGCAGCAAGACTTCGCCAGAGGGCTGAGGAACGCAAACGGCGCCCAAGAAAAAACCGGGGCAAGCCCCGGTTTCCTGGTTACGCGTTCAGCTGTCAGTACGTCGCGCGAACCGTCAGCATGAAGTTGCGCGGGTCGCCATAGGAGTTGCCATAGGTCGAGGTACCGACGGTCTGGTAGTACTTCTTGTCGAAGAGGTTGTTGCCATTGAGGGTCAGGTTCCAGTGCTCGTCGATGCGGTAGTCGACCATCGCATTGTAGATCGCGTAGCCACTCTGCTGGTACTCGAACGGCACGTTCGACTGCACCACGTTGCCAAGGCTGTCGTAGGTCGCCGCAGTGCCGCTGACCTTGGTCGCACTCTGGATGTCGACGCCGCCGCCGATACGGAAGTCGTTGAGCGCGCCTGGCAGGCGGTAGGTGGTGAACAGCTTCGCCATGTGTTTGGGCGTGATGGTGCTCAGCGCAGTGCCGGTGTCGCGGTTCTTGTTGATGTTCAGGGTATAGCTGGCCATCATCATCCAGTCCGGCAAGATCTCGCCGGAGATTTCCATGTCGATGCCCTTGCTGACGGTCTCGCCACCGTTGAGGTAGCAGCAGCTGCCACCGAACAGCACCGAACTCGACGTGTAGTTGGCATCCTGAACCGCCTGGTGCTCACGCTTGGTGTAGTACAGGGCGATACTGGTGTTGACCGCGCCGCCGAACAGTTCGCCCTTGATCCCGGTTTCGTAGGTCTTGCCGGTCATCGGGTCGAGGGTACTGCCGGACGTCGGCGGGCCGGCCAGCAGGTTCTGCTGCGGCTTGAAGATTTCGGCGTAGCTGGCATAGGCCGCCCACTCGTCGGTCAGGTCGTAGACAATGCCGCCGAACGGAGTGACCTTGGTCGGTTCACGCATGTCGACGCGCGATTGCTGGGTCCAGGTTGTACCCGTCGAGTTGGCAGTCTGGTAGGTCTGATCGAATTTGTAGCGCTGCACTCGGGCACCCAGAATCACATGCAGCGGCTCGGCCAGTTGCAGGCGCAGGCTCGAGTACAGGCCGTACTGGGTCTGGCTGTTGGGGCTGTAGTCACGGCTGAGGATTGGCCGTGCGCCTGGATCATCCCATGGCGTGGAGTTCGGGTCGAACACGTTGACCGTGCCACCGGCGGTGGTGAAACGGCCGGTGCCACGCCAGCGGCTGTCGATTTCCTGGTAGTCCGCACCGACCACCAGGCGATGATCGAGGCCGAATATGCTGAAGTCACCGGACAGGTTGGCGTCCCACAGGTTCTGCTCGCTCCATTGGGTGACGTAGGTGCCGTAGCGGGTCACGCCGGTTCCGGTAACCGGGTTGACCGAACCCAGCGTGGTGGCGTTGTTGGTGACGATGGTGTCATAGATGTTGGTGTAGCTGAGGTTGAGCTTCCAGTCGTCGTTCAGACGGTGGTCGACCTTGGCGAAGTACTCGCGGGAAAAGCCATCCGCATACGCCCAGGTGGTCGACAGCCCGGTATGGCGCGGCAGGCCCAGGTCGGCGCCATTGCTGTAGCGTGGCAGGGCCGAAGCGGTGCCCGTTTCGTGGACCTTGTTGAAGCGCAGGCCGGCGGTGAGCATGGTGTCATCGGTGACATCGGCTTCAAGCACGCCGTAGAAGAACGGCTTATCGGTGGCACGGTTGTCGACGAAGTACTGGCGGTCCTGGTAGGCCACCACCGCGCGTCCACGCAGTTTGCCGTCGAAGCCCAGCGGGCCGGTCACGTCGAGCTCGGAGCGGTAGTTGTCCCAGCTGCCAGCCGAGGCGCTGAACTTGAGCTGGTAGTGGTCCAGCGGGCGCTTGCGCACCAGGTTGATGATGCCGCCCGGGTCACCGGTGCCACCGAACAGGGCACTGGAACCGCGCAGTACCTCGACATGGTCGAATTCGGCGAGGTCATAGACGTTCGACGAGTAGAAGCTGCCGGCGGTGGTGCCCAGGGCCATCGGCGCGGCACCGTCGAGCTGGATGTTCTGGATCGCGAAACCGCGCGAATAGAAGTCCTGGATGCGGTAGGTGTTGCTCTGCGAGGTTACGCCCGGCACGGCCTTCATCGCATCGTTGATGTCGGTGAACTGGCGGTCTTCGATGACCTGGCGGGTGATCACCGACACCGACTGCGGGGTTTCCTTCAGCGAAGTCGGGCTCTTGGAGCCGACGCTGGTCAGGCCCGGGGTGTAGGAACCGGTGTTCTCGGTGGCCTGGCCCATGCCCTGGCCCATGATGGTGGTTTCGCCGATGACCAGCGCACCGGGGCTGGCTTCGGTACTGCCGGTGCTGATCAGGGTGACCGCGTCGTTTTCGATGCGGAACGTCAGCCCGGCACCGCTCAGCAGTTGCGTCAGCGCCTGGTCCGGCTCCATGGTGCCGCTGACCTTGGGTGCGCGCTTGCCGCTGACCAGGTCAGGCGAGTACAGCATCTGCAAACCGGTCTGCTGGCCGAGTTCGACCAGTGCCTGGTCCAGCGATTGCGCCGGAATGTCCACGGCGACCGGTTTGGCATAGGCCTGGGCCATGGCCAGGCTCAGCACCAGTGCCGAAGCCTTCAGGCTCCACTTCGCCGGCCCGGCGGCCAAGGCGCCCCCCTTGTTTCGCATGCGTTTCGACTTCATGTGCGCAACTGACTCCAACTGTTCTGTAAGTATTTGGGTGACGACCTCTGGGGGCCGTTTTCTTTCGGGACAACGTGGCTTCGATCACCTGCTCCGGGTGGTCATTTAGTGAGACGCACGAACGTGAAAAAAACTGATAACTTTTTTCATTTACGCTTTCACGGACAAAAAAAAGGCCGCAAAGCGGCCCCCCATTGGATGAAGCGTCAGACCGTGGCGTTGTTGGCCCTGGCCAGCATCTGCGCCTTTTCCTCCGGGCTCATGCGCTCCAGTTGGAGGCGCGCCTGGGCGATCTTCAGCAACTGTCCCTTGCTCGCCTCCGCCGCCTGCAACGCCTCGGCCAGCCCGGCCACGGTAGGGTGTTCGAACACCACTGCCGGCGCCACCTCGCAGTTGAGCAACTTGCGCAGGCCCGCCACCAGCTTGATGATCAGCAACGAATGGCCGCCTGCGGCGAAGAAGTCGGTGTGAATGCCGATGCGTTCATGCCCCAGCAGCTTCGCCATGCGCTGGGCGAGCAAGGTTTGCAAAGCATCCTGCGGTTCATCGCCGGCACTGGCCTGCTCGCTGTGCGTCGGCAACTGCGCCAGGGCGCGTCGGTCGAGCTTGCCGTTGGCCAGCAGCGGCAGGCTCGGCAGGCGCCGCACTTGCGCCGGGACCATCGCCGCCGGCAGGCATTCGGCCAGACGCGCTCGCACGCTGGCCTCGTCGAGGCCCTGGCCGGTGTAGCAGGCCAACAGTTCAAGCTGCCCCGGCTGGGTTTCGACGGTGACCACCGCGCCCTGGCCGATACCGGCGATTTCCAGCAGGCGGGCTTCCACCTCGGCCAGCTCGATGCGGAACCCGCGGATCTTCACCTGATGATCCTGGCGGCCTTGCAGCAGCACGCTGCCATCGGCCTGGTAACGCGCCAGGTCGCCGGTGCGATACAGGCGCTCGCCGGGTTTCAGCGGGTTGTCGATGAAGCGCGACTCGCCGGCATCGCCACCCAGGTAACCCCGGCACAGCTGGCGCCCGCCCAGGTAGACCTCAGCCAGCTCGCCCACTGCCGCCAGGCGACGTTCCGCGGTCAGCAGATAGATTCGGTTGCCGGCCAATACCTGGCCCAGGCTCGCCGATGGCTCACCTGCGCGCAGACGCTGGACCAGCACCCCCACCGTGGCCTCGGTCGGGCCATAGTGATTGAACACCCGCGCCTGCGGCGCCAACCGTGCAATGCGTTCGAGCAACTGCGCGCTTGGCGCTTCGCCGCCGAGCACCAGCGTGGCGGGCAGGCAGGCCTCGGCGCAGTCGAGCAGCGCGGCCAGGTGCGAGGGCACGATCTTCAGGCAATCGATGCCTTGCGTACGAATGAAGGCAGCAAAGGCCACCGGGTCCTGCATCACCGCGTCGCTGGCGACATGCAGCGTGGCACCGACCTGGACGGCGCCGAACAGGCTGGTGTGGCCCAGGTCGGCGGCCACCGTGGCGCTGAAGGCGAAGTGCTTGCAGGCGCCCAGGTCCAGGGCGTACTCGGCGGCTTCTAGGTAGCCGGCCAGCTGGCCATGCTCGATCACCACGCCCTTGGGCTCGCCGGTCGAACCCGAGGTGAACAGCACGTAGGCAGCAGTTTCGGCTTGCAGAACACAGGCCTCGAACGGCTGCGGGGCTGCTTGGGCCTCGGCAATCAACGGGCTGTCGATCTGCACCTGCACGCCGGCCAGGCGACCGACCTGTTCACGCCGCGCCAGCGGCCAGGCCGGGTCCATGGGCAGGTAGGCGGCTGCGCATTTCCAGCAGGCCAGCACCGCGGCCAGCCAGTGGGCCGAGCGCGGCAGCGCCAGGCCGACCACGCTATCGGCGCTCACGCCGCGGGCCTGCAACTGGCCGGCCAGGGCACCGGCCAGCGCATCGAGCTGCTGCCAGGTCCAGGCCTGGCCGTCATCGATGATCGCCAGTGCCTGAGGCCGCTCGCGCACCCAGCGGGCGACACGGGTGGGCAACAGCTCGGCAGCCGGCACCACGGCCCCTTGGGCATTGCCGGCGAGCAACAACTGGCGCTGTTGCTCACCGACCAGCGCCAGGCTGGCCAGCGTGGCGTCCGGCGCCTGGGCGATGCTCCCCAGCAACGTGACGTACTGCTCCAGCAGCAGCCGAGCCAGCGCCGGGCTGTGCACACCGGTCCAGTGATGCAATTGCACCTGCGCTGCAGCCGGATCGGTGTCGACCTGCAGGAGTAGCTCGGCATCGTGTTGCGGCGCTTGCAGACCGACGACCTGCCAGCCGGCCGCCATCACCGGGCGCGCGCGTGCCGTGCGGAAGGCGATCGCAGCGGGTTGCAGAGCCGGGGCAGACTCGGGGCTGAAGTACTCCTGCCAGGTGGCGTGCTGTTCCAGCTGGGTTTCCAGCGCCTGCAACCAGGCGCGCAGCGGCAATTCAGGCTGATAGTCGATCACCAGGGGCAGCTGCTTCTGGTAGACGCCAACGCTCTCGGCGAAGTAGTCGTAGTCGCGGCGGCTGTCGTGCCACCAGTTCAGCACCTGGCAAGGCTGGCCGTCGAGACGCGCCAACAACAGCCACCAGGCCGCCTGGAGCACGATTTCCTGTGGCACGCCGACGCCGGCCAGGCGCTGCAACAGCACCGGGTCCAGTGCCGTCACCGCCTGGGCGCGCTCACCCTGCAGGCCAGCCTGCGGCGCGCGGCCGGGCAACTGCTGGGCGCTGGCCGGGCGGGCGTTCAGTGCGCTCCAGTAGGCGCGCGCAGTGGCGGCGTCCTCGTCCACCAGCACCTCGTTGCGCCACTGCACGTACTGTTCGAAATCGCCCTCCTCGGCAGGCGTCAGCTGGCCGGCGCAAGCGGCCGCCAGGCTCGATGCCAGCAGCGCCAGGCCAGCCTGGTCGGCCAGCGCCGCGAGCACGCCGAGCACCAGCTGGCAGCCGCCATCGGCCTGCTCGAGCAGCAGCAGTGCCACCGGCGCATCGGCCTGCACCTGCACCACCTGTTCAAGCCAGGCGACATGACCCGCCTGATCGCCCACGTGCAGTCGGGTCAGCGGAATGTTGCCAGCGTCGGCCGCGAAGAACTGGCGCAGGCCGCGATAGCCTGCGGCACTGCCAACCCGCAAGCGCAGCGCGTCATGCTGCGCCTGCCACTGCCCCAGGGCGGCCTGCAACGACGCGTCGGCTGGCGTGGCAGGCAGTTGCAGGGTGATGAAACCGGCCACCTCGCACCAGCGCGCCGGCCCTTCGGGCAAGGCCTGGGCCTGCATTGGCAACAGCGGCAGGCCGCTCGATTCGACGGTCATGTTCATGCGTGCGCTCCTGTGCGGTCGGCGGTGAGGGTTTCGAGGGTGGCGCGGTCCATCATGTCGCCCATGGCGACGACGATCTTGCGCGGCCCCTGGAACGGGTCGCGGGCGTGGGCGGCGAGCATATTGTCGAGCAGGATCACGTCACCGGCCTGCCAGTCGAAACGCACCGCGCAGGCTTCGTAGAGCTCGCCGATCAGCGCCATGTCGGCGTCCTCGATCGGGCTGCCGTCGCCGTAGTACACCTGCCGCGGCATGCGCTCCAGGCCGTACATGGCCAGCAGGTCCTCACGCACGTCGTCGTCCAGGCAGAACACGTGGTGCAACTGCACCTGGTTGAAGAAGCTCTTCTCGCCGCTGACCGGGTGCTCGATCACCGCCGGGCATGGCGTGCGGATCTGCAGTTCGTCGTTGTCCAGCCAGCGCCACTGGATGCCGGCCGCCTGGCAACGGCGCTCGACGTCGATGCGCGACTCGGTCTTGAAGAAGTGCTGCCACGACACGTCGAGCTTGTCGGTGAAGGTGCGCACGTATAGCAGGCCCTTGTCCTCGAAGCGCTGGCGCAGCGCTGCCGGCAGGCGCTGGTACATCAGCCGGCAGTCGACCACCGGGGTGGCGCCGCCGACCGGCGACGGCAGCTCGCAGAAAAACAGCTGCTTGCGCGGCCAGCGGTCCTGGTGGGCGCTTTCGTTGTGGAACAGGATCATCTTCTGCTCCGGGTACGGTGTGGAGCGGTAGGTGTTCTTGCCGCCCTCCTTCTTCGGCAGGTCGCCGTACTGGCCGTACAGCCCTGGCTGCACCGCCTCGGCGAAGGCCTCGAAATCCTGCGGGGTCTTCAGGCCGAAGCCACGGAACAGGATGCCGCCGTGGGTCACCAGCTTGCGCTCGACCTCAGCGCGGTTGCGCACCACCCAGTCGATCAGGCTCAGGCCAGCGTCCACCGGCTCGACCAGCAGTGGGAATGCCTGACCAGGCACCATCGCCGCCTCACGTACCTGGCTGGGGGCTGGCGCCGCAGCGCCGCGCTTGAGGAAACTGCCCAGCTTGTCCTTCTTGGGGTGCCCACCCGCAGCGGGCGGCGCCGCCACGATTTCGCTGTGAACCGACATAGTGATCTCTCTGAGTGGAATGTGTGGGTTGCCCAGCACCTGATCGAGGATGTCCAGCCAGCCTCGCAGCAGGGCCTGGATCCGTTCGGCCTTGAACAACGCCGTGGCGTACTGCCAGGTGACGCGCCATCCGGCCCCGACCGGGTCGATGAACAGCGCCATGTCGAATTTCGAATAGCCGCCCGCCTGGGGCAGCACCTGCACCTGCAGGCCAGCCAGGTCGTCATGGGCCACCGGCATGTCGTTCATCACGAACAGCACCTGCACCAGCGGGTTCATCCCCGGGTGGCGCGGCGCACCGGCGGCTTCGACGATCAGGTCGAACGGCAGCGCCTGGTGCTCGCTGGCATCGAGCAGGGTGGCGCGCGTGCGCGCTAGCCAGCCGGCGAAGCCCAGTTGCTCGTCCAGCTGCGAGCGCAGCGGCAGCACGTTGACGAAGAAGCCGATCAGCGCTTCCAGGTCCGGGTGCTCGCGCCCGGCGACGTCGGCGCCGAGCAGCAGGTCGTGCTGGCCGCTGGCGCGGTGCATCAGCAGCTGGAACGCCGCCAGCAACAGCATGTAGGGCGTCACGCCCAACTGCGCGGCGCGTTCGCGCACCGCCTCGACCGTGGCCTGGGGCAGGTCGAAGCCGAGGTTCTCGCCGGCCTGGGACGCCTGCGCCGGGCGCGGCAGGTCGGTGGGCAAGGCCAGCCGCCCGCTGCTGCCATGCAGGGTGTCGCGCCACCATTGCGCCGGAGCCTGCAGCAACCCCGCGCGTTCGCGCTCAGCCTGCCACACGGCGTAGTCCGAGTACTGCAACGGCAAAGCTGCCAGGGCCGGTGCCTGGCCCTGGGCGAAGGCGCTGTAGCTGGCGATCAGCTCGTTGACCATCAGCGCCATCGACCAACCGTCGGAGATGATGTGGTGCATGTTAAGCAGCAGCACATGGGCCTCGCCGGACAGCCGCAGCAGGCGAGAGCGCAGCATCGGCGCCTGGTCCAGGGCCACCGGCTCGCGCACGTTGGCCGCCTGCGCTTCGAGCACTCGCAGTTGCTGGTCGGCTGCACCCAGCGTGCTCAGGTCATCGAACGGCAGGTCGATGACCACCTCGGCTTGGATCAGCAGCAGCGGCTCGCCGTCGTCATCGCAATCCACCGCACTGCGCAGTACTTCGTGGCGCTGTACCAGCGCCTGCAATGCCTGCTGCAGGCAATCGGGCCGCAGCGGACCCTCCAGACGCAGGCCCAGCGGCATGCCATAGGCGCCGCTGCCCTGGGCGAACTGCTCGGCGATCCACAGCCGGCGCTGGGCCAGAGACAGCGGCGCTTCGCGCTTGGCACCCAGGGCACGCAGCTGTGGCCCCTGGGCCGCATCAGGTTGCAACTGGCCCAGGCGCGCGGCGAAGTCGCACAGCCGCGGGTGGCTGAACAGGTCACGCACGCCAATGCCGGCATGGCCGTCGCGGTTCAGCCGTGCTACCACCTGGGTGGCCAGCAGGGAGTGGCCACCGGCTTCGAAGAAGTGTTCGAAGCGGCTGACTTCGGCCAGGCCCAGCACCTCGGCCCAGGCTGCGGCGACCTGGTTTTCCAGCTCACCCTGCGGCGCCCTGAAGGCCACCGCCGCGTCGTCCTCGATCAGTGGCAGGGCCTTGCGGTCGACCTTGCCGTTGGGGTTCAGCGGCAGGCGCTCGAGCAGTTGCAGGCGCGACGGCACCATGTAGGCCGGCAGGCTGGCGCGCAGGTCGTCGAGGATACGCTGGCGCAAGTGAGCATTGCCCTCGCCACCCTCGGCCGGTACCAGCCAGGCTGCCAGGTGCAGGTCGGCGCCCTGCCCGCGCGGCATCACCACTGCCTCGCGCACATCGGCACGGGCCAGCAGCACCGCCTCGACTTCCCCCGGCTCGACGCGGAAACCGCGGATCTTCACCTGGTGATCGAGGCGGCCGAGGAACTCCAGTTCGCCGTTGGCCTGCTGACGCACCAGGTCGCCACTGCGGTACAGGCGCCCACCGCCGGCCGGGTCGAACGGGTCCGGTACGAACCGCTCGGCGGTGAGGGCCGCCTGGCCGAAGTAGCCGCGCGCCAGGCATGGCCCGCCGATGTACAGCTCACCGGCACTGCCGGCATCCAGCAGTTGCAGTGCTGGGTCCAGCAGGTAGGCGCTGCGCCCGCGCACCGGGGTGCCGATCGGCGCGTAGCCGGTGTCGATGCGGGTGTGCGCGTCGGCCTGCCACAGCAGCGGCGTGATCACGGTCTCGGTCGGGCCATAGCCATTGACCATGCGCTGTGGGCGCAACTGCGCCTGGATCTGCTCGAAACCTTCACGCGGCAGTGCCTCGCCGGCCACGTTCAGGCAGCGCACCGGTAGCTGGCGGCCTTCCTGGCGTGCCCAGGCCGCTAGCTGGCAGGCGTACTGGGTGGGGAAGTAGACCACGCTGGCGCGTTCGCGCTCGATCACCTCGAAGGCCTGGGCCGCAGTCCAGATCTCGTCGCCGCGCAGGATGCAGCAGGCGCCCTGGCTCAGCGGCAACAGCCACTGCTCGGTGCCCCAGTCGAAGTTGATCGAGGCAAAGTGCACGAAGCGGTCCGCAGGCGTGACCTGGTACTCGGCGACCATGGTCGCCAGGTGCGCGGCGATGGCGCCGTGGGTCAGCGCCACACCCTTGGGCCGACCGGTGGAGCCAGAGGTGTAGATCAGCGCCAGCAGGTTGTCGGCACCGGCGCGCGGCGCGGGGTTGGCCGCCAGTGGTGCCGGTGCCTCGTCCAGCCACAGCCATTCGGCCGCGCCCTCGAGCTGCAAGGGCTGCGCCGCCGCGCGGGTGCCGAGCACCAGGGTGAGCGCGCTGTCGTCGAGGATCTCCTGCAGGCGCTGGCGCGGGTACTGCGGGTCGAGGGGCACGTAGCCGGCGCCGGCCTTGAGGATCGCCAGCAGGCCGACCACCATGGCCAGGCCGCGTTCGCTGCACAGCCCGACCAGGGTGTCGGGGCCGGCGCCCCTGGCGATCAGCTGCTGCGCCCAGGCGTTGGCCAGGCCGTTTAGCTGGCCGTAATCCAGCGAGCCCTCTTCGGCAACCAGGGCGGTGGCGCCCGGGTTGCGCGCCGCCTGGGCTTCGATCAGCTGGTGCACGGCCAGGGCCGGCACGCTGGCCTCCAGCGCCTGCCACTGCTGCTGGCAACGCTGGCGGGTGACGGCATCGAGCAGGCCCAGGTCACCCAGGCAGGGGTTGCCGTCGGCGGCGATGGCCAGCAGCAACTGGCCGAACTGCGCGGCCAGGCGCTGCACGTCGGCAGCAGCGAACGCGTCGTTGCGGAAGCGGTAATCCACCTGCAGCGCCTCGCCCAGGCCGACCGACAGGGTCAGGGCATAGTGCGGCTGCTCGTGGCTGACCGGCGTGCCGAACCGTGGCCCCTCGCCCGCACCCTGCAGCACTTCGGCCACCGGGTAGTTCTCGAACGCCAGCAGGGTGTCGAACAGCCCCTCGCCGGCGCGCCCTGCCCAGCGCTGGATGTCCGCCAACGGCGTGTACTCGTGTTCGCGGATCGCCAGGTTGCCGGCCTGCAGTTGTTGCAGCCAGTCGTCCAGGCGCTGGTCCTGGCGCGGCGCGGCGACCACCGGCACGGTGTTGATGAACAGCCCCAGCTGCGCCTCGATGCCCGGCAGCTGCGCAGGCCGCCCGGAAACCGAAGCGCCGACGCACACCGCATCCTGGCGGCAGTGGCGTTGCAGCAACAGCAGCCAGGCGGCCTGCACCAGGGTGTTGACGGTGACCTTGCGCGCCCGCGCTGCAGCCTTGACCTGTGCCGATGCCTCGGCACCGAGGCGCTGATGATGCAGGCCGTGGCCGTGGCTGTCGGCGCCACGGCGCTTGCTGGCAAGCAGGGTCGGCTCCTGCAACCCGGCCAGTTGCGCCTGCCAGAACGCCTGGTCCTGCTGGCGGTCGCGGGTGCCCAGCCAGGCCAGGTAGTCGCGTGGGTGCGTGGCTGCCGGGTGTGGGGCCTGGCCACGGTAGCGCTGCAACACCTCGCCGAGCAGCTGGGCATGGCTCCAGCCATCGAGCAGCAGGTGGTGATGGGTGTAGACCAGGTGCCAGCGCTGCTCGCCCAGGCGCACCAGGGCCAGGCTCAGCAACGGCGCGCGGTCGGTGGCAGACAGGGCCAGGCGCTGCTGTTCGGCCAGTGCTTGCAGGCGGGCATCCACACCGGCCTGGTCACGCCAGTCGAGTTGCTCGCACGGTACCGGCAACTGGCGGTAAATCACTTGTACCGGTTGCTCGGCAGCGGCCGGCCAGTGGAAGCTGGCGCGCAGGCCAGGGTGGGCGTCGACGGCGCCTTGCCAGGCGGCGATGAAGCGCTGTGGCTCCAGCGCGTCGATGTCCAGACGCAGCTGGTTGATGTAGTCCCCTGCCTCGGCGGCGTGCAGGCAATGGAACAGCAGCCCTTGTTGCAGCGGCGACAGCGGCAGGATGTCTTCGACCTGGCCGAGCGCGACCGGCAGAGCCACGAGGCCGTCGCGGTCGAGGCCGCTGAGCGGGAAGTCCGATGGCGTGGCGCTGGCGATGCCTGGTTGCAGGCAATGGGCGACCAGCGCACGCAGTTGAGCGGCGAAATCGGCGGCGAGCGCGTCGATGGTGGCGGTGTCATACATCGACTGGCTGAAGCCGAAGCTGATGCCCAGTTCACCCTGGTAGACCTGCCCTTCCACGCTCAGCCAGTTGGCCAGCGGCGCCTCGCCGTCCTGGCCCTGCCCGGCCCCTTGCGGGTCCGGCTGCCACAAGGCGCCGGCGTCGAACTGGCTGTCGAACTGCCCCAGGTAATTGAAGGTCACCCGCGGCTGCGCCAGGCCTGCCAACTGCTCGCGCTGCACCGGCGTACCCAGGTAGCGCAGCACGCTGTAGCCCAGGCCACGGGCCGGCACGCCGCGCAGTTGCTCCTTGACTGCGGCGATGCAGGCACCGGGCTCGGACTGCGGGCGCAGGGCGACCGGGTACATGCTGGTGAACCAGCCGACGGTGCGGGTCAGGTCGATGTCGTCGAACAGCTCCTCGCGGCCATGGCCTTCGAGCTGCACCAGCACCTGCTGGTGCCCGCTCCAGTTGCACAAGGCGCGTGACAGGGCGGCCAGCAGCAGGTCGTTGACCTGGCTGCGGTAGGCGCCTGGCGCCTGTTGCAGCAGGGCCTGGGTGAAGGCCGGCTCGAAACTGACACGGACCTTGCGCTCGTCGGCCACGCGGGTGTGCTCGACGGCGCGGTCGCGTGGCAGCTCGGCCGTAGCGCCCTGGGCCAGCCAGTGCTCGAGCTGTCCGGTGCACGCTTCGGCATGCCCGGCCAGCCGCTCGGCCCAGGCCTGGTAGCTGCTGGTACGGGCCGGCAGCGGCTGGCCGAGGCAGGCGTGCTGCAGGTCTTCAAGCAGGATGCGCCAGGACACGCCGTCGACCACCAAGTGGTGGATCACCAGCAACAGGCGCTGGCTGCCATCGGCCATGCTCACCAGCACCGCACGCAGCAGCGGGCCTTGCGCCAGTTGCAGGCTGCGCTGCGCTTCGTCGCAGAGTGCCGCCAGGGCTTGCGGGCCGCTGGCCTCGCGCTGCCACAGCAGCGCGCTGGCCTGGTCGACCGGCGCATGGGCTTGCTGCCACTGGCCGTCAGCCTCGGTGAAACGCAGGCGCAGGGCATCGTGCTGGGCCAGCACCTGGGCCAGGGCCTGCTCCAGTTGAGCGACCTGCAATGGCTCACGGGGGATCAACAGCAGCGCCTGGTTCCAATGCGCGCGCACCGGTATCGGCGTGTCGAAGAACTGCAACTGCACCGGAGTCAGGCGCGCCTCGCCCTCGGCCGGGCGCTGGTCGATCTGCACACTGGCGGTGGTACGTGCCGCCTGGGCCAGGGCGCGCAGGGTCTGGTGCTGGAACAGGTCGCGTGGGCTCAGCGCCAGCCCGGCCTGGCGGGCCCGGCTGACGGCCTGGATGGCGATGATCGAGTCGCCTCCCAGCTCGAAAAAGTTGTCATCCAGGCCGACCTGCCCGGCCCCCAGCACCTCGCACCAGACTTGCGCGAGGATGCGCTCGGCCTCGCTCTGCGGGGCGACATAAGCGCCCTGGGCGCTGGCCTCGGGCTGCGGCAGGGCCTTGCGGTCGAGCTTGCCGTTGGGGGTCAGCGGCAGGCTGGCCAGGCTTGTCAGGTGGCTGGGCACCATGAACTCGGGCAGGGTCTGCAGCAGCCAGTCCTTGAGCTGTGCGCGCCAGCCTTCGGGCTCGGCGTTGAGCACCAGGTAGGCCACCAGCTGACGGCCGTCCAGCGCCAGCACCACGGCCTCGCGCACCATCCTGTGCTCGGCCAGGCGCGCCTCGATCTCGCCCAGTTCGATGCGCAGGCCACGGATCTTCACCTGGTGGTCGAAGCGCCCGAGGTATTCGATCACCCCGTCGGTACGCTGGCGCACCCGGTCGCCAGTGCGGTACAGGCGCTCGCCGGCGCCGAACGGGTCGGCGACGAAGCGCTCGGCGGTCAGCCCCGGGCGGCGGTGGTAGCCACGGGCCAGGCCGATACCGCCGAGGTACAGCTCGCCAGACACACCCGGCGCCACCGGCTCCAGGCCTGCGTCGAGCACGTAGGTGCGGATGTTGGCGATCGGCTGGCCGATCGGCACGCTGTCCCGACCCTCTTCCACGCAGGTCCAGTGGGTGACGTCGATGGCCGCCTCGGTCGGGCCATAGAGGTTGTACAGGCCAGCCGCCGGCAAGCGGGCGAACACCTGGCGCTGGGCGTCCACAGGCAGCGCTTCGCCACTGCAGACGATACGCTGCAGGCTTCGGCAGGCCTCGACGCCCGGCTCATGGATGAAGGCCTGGAGCATCGACGGCACGAAATGCAGCGTGCTGACCTGGTAGCGCTCGATGGTGGCGATCAGGCGCTGCGGGTCGCGGTGCTCGCCCGGCGCCG
The DNA here is from genome assembly GCF_044749485.1 of Pseudomonas sp. NPDC089401. Taxonomy (NCBI): domain Bacteria; kingdom Pseudomonadati; phylum Pseudomonadota; class Gammaproteobacteria; order Pseudomonadales; family Pseudomonadaceae; genus Pseudomonas; species Pseudomonas sp. NPDC089401. The sequence continues at coordinate 20,913 of NZ_JBIVIA010000011.1, forward strand.
CCACCGCCAGGCGAGCACCGGTGATCAGTGGCCAGAAGAACTCCCACACCGACACGTCGAAGCTGAACGGGGTCTTCTGCAGCACCGTGTCGTCAGCACCGATGCGGTACGCCTGCTGCATCCAGCACAGGCGGTTGGTCAGGGCCTGGTGGCTGTTGCCGGCGCCCTTGGGGCGGCCGGTGGAGCCGGAGGTGTAGATGACGTAGGCCAGTTGGGACGGCGCAGCGACTACCCCGGGCGAGGTGGCGGGCAGGTGTTCGAGGTCGAGGCTGTCGAGCGCCAGGCACTGCACGCCGGCCGGCAGTGGCAGGCAGGCGAGCAGTGCTTGCTGGGTCAGCAGCAGGCGGATGCCGCTGTCCTCGATCATGTAGGCCAGGCGTTCCTCAGGGTATTCCGGGTCCAGTGGCACATAGGCGCCGCCGGCCTTGAGGATGGCCAACAGGGCGACGACCATCTCGACGCTGCGCATGGCGGCGACGCCGACCAGGCTGTCGGAGCCCACGCCTTGGCCGATCAGGTAATGGGCCAGGCGATTGGCCCGGGCGTCCAGCTCGGCATAGCTCAGGCTGATATCGTCGAACAGCAGCGCCGTGGCCTGCGGGGTGCGCTGCACCTGGGCCTCGAACTGCTGTTGCACGGTCTGTTCGAGCGGGTAGTCGGTGGCCGTGGCGTTCCAGCCGTCCAGCACGGTATGGCGAGTCGCTGCATCGAGCATCGGCAGTTGCCACAGCGGGCGCTCGGGCTGGGTGACCAGGCCACGCAGCAAGGTCAGCCAGTGTTCGGCCAGGCGCGCGATGGTGGCGGCGTCGAACAGGTCGCTGGCATAGGTGAAAGCGGCACGCAGCACACCGCCCTGCTCGTAGGTGTCGAGGCTGAGGTCGAACTGGGTGGTGCGGCTGCGCCACTCCAGCGCAGACAGCTCCAGGCCCGAGGCCAGGGTTACCGCCGCCAGGTCGGCGACCTGCGGCTGGTGGTTGTACATCACCTGGAACAGCGGTGCGTGGCTGAGGTTGCGCTCCACCTTGAGTGCATCGACCAGGCGCTCGAACGGCAGGTCCTGGTGAGCCTGGGCGCCCAGCACGGTGTGCCGCACGGCCTGCAGGTACGCCAGCGCGTCGCTCTGGGCATCCGGTTGCAGGCGCAGCACCTGGGTGTTGACGAACAGGCCGATCAGGCCTTCGACCTCGGCCCGGTTGCGATTGGCCACCGGGCTGCCGATGCGCAGGTCGGCCTGGCCGGTGTAGCGCTGCAACAGCACACCGAAGGCGCCGAGCAACACCATGAACAATGTCAGGTTGTGGCCGGCGGCGAAGCTGCGCAGTTGCTGGGCCAGTTCGGTGTCCAGCTGCAGTTCCTGGCGGCTGCCCTGGAAGCTGGGGGTGGCCGGGCGCGGGTGATCCAGCGGCAACTCCAGCACCGGCTGCTCCTCGCCCAGGGTGGCCTGCCAGTATGCCAGCTGGCGCTCCAGCTCGCCGGCTTCGAGCCAGCGTCGCTGCCACAGGGCGTAATCAACGTACTGGATCGGCAGCGCTGGCAGCTGCGGTTGCGCGCCGCCGGCGAAGGCGTCGTAGCAGCGGCTGAACTCGTCGATCAGCACGTTCATCGACCAACCGTCGGAGACGATATGGTGCAGGGTCAGCAGCAGCACGTGCTCCTGTTCGGCCAGTTGCAGCAGACGAATGCGCAGCAGCGGGCCGTGCTCCAGGTCGAACGGCTGCAACGATTGCGCCTCGACCTCGGCCTGTACCCGCGCCTCGCGGGCTGGCGCGTCGAGGGCACGCAGGTCCAGGCGCTGGATGTCCGGCGCGGCCGGGCGATGCACCTGAAGCAGGCGCTCGTCGGCCTGGGGCTGGAACACGCAGGCCAGGCTCTGATGGCGCGCCAGCAGGCAGGCGAAGGCCTGTTGCAGGGCTGCCTCGTCCAGGGCGCCCTTGAGCCTTACCGCGCCCGGCAGGTTGTAGGCGCCGCCCTGCGGATCCAGCTGCCACAGCACCCACATGCGCTGCTGGGCGTAGGACGGCGCCAGGCGGTCGTCGGCCGCCACCCCGGCAGGGATCGGGAACTGGGAAAAGTCGATGCCTTCCCGGGCCAGGGTTTCAAGGAACAGGCGGCGCTTGTCCAGCGGCAATTCGATGAAACGGCGGGCCAGTTGCAGGGACTTTTCGGGATTCATCAGCTTGCTTTCCGTACGAGTGAGGTGCCACGGGCAGTGCCCGGCTATCCCTACGAAACGGATGCAACCCGGAAAAAATTAACCGTCGGCCCGGCGCGCTAAATTCCACCCCGGCCCCTTCGTTTTCTTCTGACATTCACCCCTTACAAAAAGAGGCTCTGCCGTGGATCTGCAACCCTTGCTGGGCAAGCTGTTCGCCAATGCCGGCGCTGTCGGCGTCGCCGGCACGTTCCAGTTCGTCTTCGGCCCGCAACTGGCCTACTGGTGCGAGGCCGGCACTCCGCCACGCGTCGAACCCGGGCGGCATGACGCGCCCGAGGTGACCATCGAGGTCAGCCAGGCGGACCTGCTCGGCATCATGGGCGGCAATGCCAATGTCGAGGAGCTGTTCGCCAGCGGCCGTCTGAAGATCGGCGGCAACCTGGGCCTGGCCACCCTGCTGCCGCAGATCATCGACCAGGCGCGCAAGGGCGGCGCGGCCCAGAAGAGCGACATGAACCAGCGTCACGTCACCCCGCCGCGCTACAGCGAGCATGTGTCGGCAAGCCGCCCGCAGGTCACCGAGGTGCAACGCATCCCTGCCACCGAGCTGGATGTCGAACGCTTCAAGCGCGACTTCCTGCCCTACGGCACGCCGGTGGTGATCAGCGACGCCCTGCGCGACTGGAAGCTGTTCAACATGGAGCGCCAGGCTTCGCTGGAGCACTTCGCCGAGCTGCAGGGCATCACCCGCCACGGCGACTATGTGAAAAAGACCTTCTCCACCGAGCGCGACTTCCGCTCCACCTCCATGGCCGACTTCATCAATTCGCTGGACAACCCGCCGCCGCGCAACAAGGGCGACGAGCCGCCGGCCTACATGGGCAACAACATCGTGCCGGCGCAGTTGCTCGAACTGATCCAGTACCCGCCGTACTTCGAACGTTCGCTGTACATCGCCCCGCGCATCTGGATCGGCCCCAAGGGCACCCTCACGCCGCTGCACCGCGACGATGCCGACAACCTGTTCGCCCAGGTCTGGGGGCACAAGTCGTTCATCCTCGCCGCGCCGCACTACCGGCCGGCGCTGGGTACCTGGTCGACCTCGCCCAAGGGTGGCCTGGATGGCTGCGACTTCAACCCGGATGCACCGGACTACCAGCGCTTCCCCGAGGCGCGCCAGGTGACCTTCCTGCGCGTGCTGCTGGAGGCCGGTGACCTGCTGTTCCTGCCCGAGGGCTGGTTCCACCAGGTGGAGTCGGTGTCGACGTCGCTGTCGGTGAACTTCTGGGTCAACTCCGGGCGCGGCTGGTAGGCGGAGCGCTAATTTGCACGGGTGGCAGCTCGTCTACCGGGAAAGCCGCCCTGCAAAGAGGACCCTTCCATGTCCACCCCCGCCCGTATCACCCAGGCGCTCCAGCAAGGCCTGCGCCGCCTGGTCTGCAGCCCGTCGACCGCCAGCGCCTACCGCCTGTTCGACCTGCAGCTCAAACGCCGCATCGCCCTTTCCCCCTCCCTGACTCGCCTGGTCTTCACCGGCCCGGACGTGGCCGACATGACCACCGAAGCGCCGGACCAGCGGGTCAAGCTGTTCTTCCCCGCCCCGGACGGCTCGCTGCCGACACTGCCCAAGGGCGAGCACTGGAAAGCCGCGCATTCTGCCTTGCCGGCAGCGCAGCGCCCGCCCATGCGCACCTACACCATCCGCGCCCTGCGCCGCGAGGCGCTGGAGGTGGACGTCGACTTCGTCCTGCATGGCGTCAACGGCCCGGCTTCGGCCTGGGCCACCCAGGCCCAGGTGGGCGACCGCCTGCAGATGGTCGCGCCGAACCTGGCCCATGGCGGCGACACCGGTGGCTATGAATGGAAACCGCCCCGGGACGTGCGCAGCGTCCTGCTGGTAGGCGATGAAACGGCCTTGCCGGCCATTGCCGGCATTCTCGAGCAACTGGCCGATACCCAGCCGGAACTGGCCGTGGAAGTGTTCATCGAAGTGCCGCTGGAGGCCGATTGCCTGGCCTTGCGCCACAGCCCCGCCACTCGCCTGCACTGGTTGCCGCGCAACCTGCTGCACAGTGACCAGGGCCAGGGCATGCTGCATGCCGTGCGGGAGCTGGCCAGCCTGCCGCAGGGGCATGCCGCGCCGGGTGTACGGCTGGAGAAGGTGGATATCGAGAAACGCATACTGTGGGAGAAGGCCAGTAGCGCCAGCAGCGCCTTCCATGCCTGGGTGGCGGGGGAATCGGCGACGGTGATGGAGATCCGCCGGCACCTGATCAAGGAGCGTGGGTTGCCGCGGGAGTGTTTGACCTTGATGGGGTATTGGCGGGCCGGCCGTACATTTGGCTGAAGATTCTGGGGGTGCTTTGCACCCCATTCGCGGGGCAAGCCCGCGAATGGGCCGCAAAGCGGCCCCCGGGCTTCACACGGCCGCCGCCACCGCCTCGGCAAAGCGCTGCGCCACTTCATCGATCTGCTGCGCGCTGATGATCAACGGTGGCAGGAAGCGCACCACCGCACCATGGCGCCCGCCGAGCTCCAGGATCAGCCCGCGCTTGAGGCACTCACGCTGCATCTTCGGCGCCAGCTCGCGGTTGGCCAGCGGGTGGCCCTGCGCATCGCGCGCACCTTGCGGATCGACCAGCTCGACCCCGAGCATCAGCCCACGCCCGCGGATGTCGCCCAACTGCGGATAATCCTGCTGCAACCGCTGCAGGTGCCCGCGCAGGCGCTGCCCCATGGCCTCGGCGTGCTCGGCCAGGCGATGCTCCACCAGGTAGTTGATCACTGCCGAACCTGCAGCCATGGCCATCTGGTTGCCGCGGAACGTCCCGGCATGGGCACCCGGCTTCCAGGTGTCCAGCCAGTCGCGGTAGACCACCACCGCCAGCGGCAGACTGCCACCGATGGCCTTGGACAGGGTGACCACGTCCGGCACGATGCCCGCATGCTCGAAGGCGAACATCCGCCCGGTGCGGGCGAAGCCACTCTGGATCTCGTCGACGATCAGCGCCACGCCGGCCTGCTCGGTGATGCGCCGCACGCCCTTGAGCCATTCGATGTCGGCCGGGATCACCCCGCCCTCGCCCTGCACCACCTCGAGGATCACCGCAGCCGGCAGCGGCACACCGCTTTCCGGGTCGAGCAGCAGGTTTTCCAGGTAGTGCAGGTTGGCCTTGACCCCCGCTTCACCGCCCAGGCCGAACGGGCAGCGGTAATCGTAAGGGTACGGCATGAACTGCACGCCATTGCTCAGCAGCGCGCCCAGCGGCTGCTTGGGGCCATGGCTGCCCATCAGGCTCAGGGCGCCCTGGCTCATGCCGTGATAGGCACCCTGGAAGGCCAGCACGGTGCTGCGCCCGGTGGCGCCACGCACCAGCTTGAGCGCGGCTTCCACCGCGTCGGTGCCGGTCGGGCCGCAGAACTGCACCTTGGCCTCACGGCGCAGGGCCTCGGGCAGGATGCCGAACAGGTCCTGGACGAAGCGGTCCTTGACCGGCGTGGTCAGGTCCAGGGTGTGCAGCGGCAGCTCGTCGGCCAGCACGCGCTGGATCGCCTCGATCACCACCGGGTGGTTGTGGCCCAGGGCCAGGGTGCCGGCACCGGCCAGGCAGTCGATGAACTGACGGCCTTCGACGTCCTCGACATGGATGCCACGGGCGCGCTTGAGCGCCAGCGGGATGCGCCGGGGGTAGCTGCGGGCGTTGGATTCCTGTTGCTGCTGGCGTTGCAGCAGCGGGGAGTCGGTGAATTCGTAGAGCGGTTGCGGCGCGTTGGCCGGCAGCACCTGGGCAAGGCTGGAAGCGGTGGACATGGGTGAATCCTCGCAAGCAAGCGAATGGGCAGATATCGCTTGGGAAACGCTTGAGTGCGGGGAGGATTTAGCAGTTGTTACGGGATTTTACTTCAACCTGTACCGGCCTCTTCGCGGCGGTTCGACGCCTCGATAAACCCGCTCCCACAGGTATTGCACTGGGCCTGAGGCAATGAAGTCCCTGTGGGAGCGGGTTTATCGAGGCGTCGAACCGCCGCGAAAGGGCCGGCACAGCTGATGCAGATCAACCGGCCGAACGCGCCGGCACCTGCAACAGCACCCGCAGCCCATCGCTGCGGCTGTCGAACTTGAGGTTGCCGGCACAGCGCTGCACGATCGCCTGGACGATCGCCAGCCCCAGCCCGCAGCCGGCGCTCTGGCTGTTGCGCCAGAAGCGTTCGGTCAAGTGCTGCAGGTCGCCCTCGGCAATCCCCGGCCCGTGGTCACGCACCATGAACCCAACCTGCCCGTCGGCCATCTGCACCTGCAGCTCCACCTCGGTACCGCCGCCATGGCGCAAGGCATTGTCGAGCAGGTTGCGCAGGGCCGCCACGGCCAGCGGCGCCGGCATGCCCAGGTAGATGCGCGTGGCGTCCTCCGGCAGACGCAGGACGATCCGTCGGTTGTCACCGCCGCCGGCATCCTGCACCGCCTGGCGGGCGACCTGCTCGGCGCTGCACTGCACGCCGTCGTCGAACGACAGGCTGCCCTCGACCCGGGCCAGCATCAGCAGTTGCTCGAGGGTCCGGTGCATGCGGTCGGTGCCCTGCTCGGCATGCTCCAGCGCCTGTTCGCGCACGGCGCCGTCGGTCATGCGCGCCACCTGCAGGTGGGTCTTGATCGCGGTCAGCGGGCTGCGCAGTTCGTGGGCCGCGTCATCGGTCAGGCGGCGCTCGCGCTCCAGGGTCTGGGCGATGCGCAGGAACAGCTGGTTCTGGGTATCCAGCAAAGGCTGCAGCTCGCTGGGCAGGCCTGCCACCTGCAACGGCTCGACGCTGTCGGCGCGCCGCCGGCGCAGGGCATCGCGCATGCGGTTGAGCGGCTCCAGGCCCTTGCCCAGGCCGATCCACACCAGCCCGAGGCTGCCGAGCAGGGCCATCAGCACCGGCGCCGAGGCGGCCAGCAGGATCGACTGGTTGAGCGCCTCGCGCTCCATGTGCCGGTCGGCCGTGGTGATACGCACGTCATCGTGGCTGAAGGTGAATGTGCGCCATCGCGCGCCGTCGATGGTCTGGTCACGGAAGCCGCTGCGCTGGTCGTCCATGGCGCCGTCGTGCTTGTGGTTGCTGGCGAGGATCTCGCCGCGCAGCGAGGTCACCTGGCAGGCCATGCCGTCGGGCACGCTCAGTTGGTCGGCGGCGAAGTGCGCGCTTTCGCCCTTGGCGGCGAGCGGCTGCGGCAGCTGGTCGATCAGCCCGGCGACCATGCGCGCCGAGGCCACCAGGCGCTGGTCGAGGGAAAACATCATCTGCTGGCGCAGGTCGCGCAGCATCCAGGCGGCGGCCAGCACCCAGATGATGACGAAGGCACTGCCGAGGATCAGGCTCAGGCGCACCCGCAGGCTCATGATGCGGCGTCCTCGGGCGCCTGCGCCGGGCCGAGCCGGTAACCCAGGCCGCGCACGGTCTCGACGATGCCGTTGCCGAGCTTGCGCCGCAGGTGGTGGATGTGGACGTTCAGGGCGTTGCTCTCGACTTCGTCGCTGAAGCCGTACACGCAGTCCTTGAGCTGCTCGCTGGACAACACCCGCCCGGGGTTCTGCAACAGCGCCTGGAGCAGCGCCTGTTCGCGGCGCGACAGGTCCACCGCTTTGCCGGCCAGGCTCGCCTCGCAACTGCTCGGGTCGTAGCGCAGCGGGCCGTGCTCGATCACGTTGACCGCCCGCCCCGCCACCCGGCGCAACAGCGTGTGCAGGCGCGCGGCCAGTTCGCGCAGGTCGAAGGGCTTGAGCAGGTAGTCGTCGGCGCCGGCCTGCAGGCCGTCGACCCGGTCGGTGACCGCATCGCGCGCGGTGAGCACCAGCACCGGCAGGTCCACACCCTGCTGGCGCAGGCGGCGCAGCAGCTTGAGGCCGTCTTCGTCGGGCAGGCCGAGGTCGAGGATCATCACGTCGAACTGCGCGGCCTGGAGCAAGGCCCGGGCGCTGGCGGCGTTGGCCACGCGGTCGACGGTCAGGCCCTGGGCGGTGAGGCCGGCGCAGATACCGCTGGCGATCAGGTCGTCGTCCTCGCAGAGCAGAACGTGCATGGTGGAAGTCCCCGGGGTGGTGTGGAGGGTATTGCACCTTGGGCGGATTAAGGGGGGATTATGGACCCTCTGGGCAAGGGTGGACAGGCTTGCGCGGCCCTCTGTAGGAGCGGCCTTGCGTCGCGAAAGGGGCGCGCAGCGCCCCCGGGTTCCTCGCACCAGCGCAAAATCCCCAAGACCGCGTCAGCCGCTCAATCCTTGCGGTTCATCCACATCCTGCAGGACGCCTGCATCCTCCACCTCGACCACCACACAGCAACCCCGATGCGCCTGCACCACCGAGCGCGCTCCTTCATCCCCGCTCAAGCGCGCCAACGCCGGCCAGAAGTCGCGCCCGAACAGTACCGGGTGCCCCTGCTGCCCCGCATGCCGTGGCAAGACAATGGTCGACACCCCGGCCGCTTCGCTCAACTGCTGCAAAGTCGCCGAGGCGATCCAGGGCATGTCGCCGAGCAGGATCGCCACGGCCTGCGCCGGGCTGTCGAGCAGCGACCCAGCCCCGGCCGCCAGGCTGTGGCCCATGCCCGACGCCGCCTCCGGGCTGACGATGACCCGGCAGTCGTCCGCCAGGCCAAAATCCTCGGCCCGCTCCCCCGTGCGCAGCACCACGCGCACATCGCCGAACACCGCCCGCGCCCGCGCCACGCTGTGCGCCAGCAGGCTGCGGCCATCGGCCAGGGTCGCCCGGCGCTTGTCGGAACCGAACCGCGTGCCGCGCCCGGCGGCCAGCACCAGCGCCACCACGCTCACAACGCGGCCCGCCCGATGCCGTTGCGCAGGCGCAGGATATCGGCCAGCACCGCCAGGGCGATCTCGGCCGGGGTCTTGCTGCCCAGGTTGAGGCCGATCGGCGCATGGATACGCGCCAGCTCGTCGCCGCCCAGGCCGCCAATTCGCTGCAGGCGTTCACGGCGCTTGTCGGAGGTGGCCTTCGAACCCATCACGCCTATATAGAAAGCTTCGGTGCGCACTGCCTCGAGCATGGCCAGGTCATCGATTTTCGGATCGTGGGTCAATGCAACCACCGCCGTGTCGGCATGGCAACCACCCTTGGCGATGAATTCCGACGGCAGCTCGCGACGCACCTCGACACCGTCCAGCACCACGCCTTCGAGCACCTCGTCACGCGGGTCGCAGAGAATGACCTCGAAGCCCATGCCCTTGCCGAATTCGGCGCAGAAGTGCGCGACGCTGGAATAGCCGGCCAGCAGCAGGCGCTGGGCGGCGCCGACGCGCAAGCGCACGCAGTCGCCCTGACGCTCGACGCGCGGCCCCTGGAGCGGGTCGACGGCCAGCTGGCGCGTGCCTTCAGGCAGGCGCACCTCGCGCAGCAGCCGGCGCTGTCCGCGCAGTGCGCCCTCCAGCTCACGCAGGTGCGCCTGCACCGCGCACTCGGCCGCCAGGTTCTCCACCAGCACCTCAAGCACGCCGCCACAGGGCAGACGGATGCCCGAGCGCTGGTCGCTGCCATCGCCATAGCGCACGATGGCCACCGGCTCGGGGAAATGGCCGAGGGCCACGCGTTCGAGGAAGTCATCCTCCACGCAGCCGCCCGACAGCGAACCCAGCCACTGGCCGCTGGCGTTCACCGCCAACAGCGAGCCCGGCGCGCGAGGCGCCGAACCGTAGGTGGCGAGCACCGTGCACAACCACACGCGCTGGCCGCTGCACGACCACTGCAAGGCCTGGCTGACCACCTGGAGATCGAGATGCTGCACGGTTTACTCCGCCTTCAGCTCGGCGAGCTGCTGCACGCTCAGGTCGCCGGGCAATCCACCCCAGGCCTGACGCAGGTAGTTGACCATGTCCGTCACTTGCTGGTCGTCGAGCTTGTCGGCGAATCCCGGCATCGGCTGCATGCGCTCGAAGCCGGTGAACTGCTGCTCGCGGATGCCGTCGCGGATGGCCTTGACCAGGTTGCGCGAATCGGCCTGGCGCAGCACCGTGTTGCCGCGCATGGCCACGGCGATGTGCGGCTTGCCCTCGCCGTCGACCCCGTGGCACCCCGCGCAGACATTGAGGTACTGCTGCTGGCCGCGCTTGGCGCTGGCGCTCATCTGCTCCAGGGCAACCGCCTCGATGGCCTTGGCCGGCGGTGGCTGGTCGCCCAGCAGGTAGGTGGCCATGGCCGAAAGGTCAGCGTCTTGCAGGTGCTGGGTGCTGTGGTGCACCACCGGGTACATCTCGTTGAACATGCTGCCCTGGGCACTGATGCCGTGCTTGAGGAAGGTGGTCAGGTCCGGCTGGGTCCAGCCGCGCTCGGCCAGGTCCTGGGCCAGCAGGCTCGGCGCCAGGTAGCCGCCGAGCAGGCCGCCGCTCAGGCGCAGGTCCTGCTGCAGGGCGCCGATGGGGTTGCGCGGGGTGTGGCACTCGCCGCAGTGGCCCATGACCTCGACCAGGTACTGCCCGCGCTGCCAGGCCGGGCTTTTGCCTTCGGTCGGCTGCAACTGCACGCTCTTGCCATAAAGCATGTTCCAGCCGGTGAGGCCCAGGCGCACGTTGAACGGGAAGCTCAGCGCAGTCTCAGGGGCCGGCCGATTGATCGGCGGCACGGTCATCAGGTAGGCGAGGATCGCATCCGAGTCCTCGCGCTTGATCAGGTGGTACGAGGTGTACGGCATGGCCGGGTAAAGGTTGGCGCCGTCCTTGCGCTTGCCCTCGGTGACCGCGGCGAAGAACTCGTCGGCGCTGTAGTTGCCGATGCCGTATTGCTTGTCCGGAGTGATGTTGCTGCCGTAGATGGTGCCGAACGGCGAATGGATCGGCAGGCCGCCGGCGTATGGCGCGCCGCCTTCGGCGGTGTGGCAGGCCATGCAGTCGGCCGCGCGGGCGAGGTATTCGCCGCGCTTGACCAGGGCTTCATCGGCCAGGGCCAGGGAAGTGGCGGCAAGGCCGAGGGCCAGCGCGAGTGCGCTACGAACGAAGCCCATGCTCAACCCTCCTTGACCAGGCCGAGGTCATTGAGCACCGCGCGGGTGGCGTCGTAGTAACGCACGTAACCGGTGCAGCGGCAGATGTGGTGGCCGAGGCTGGCCTCGATGCGCTCCTCCACTTCGCTCTTTTTCAACGGCTGGCGCTGGGCGGTTTCCACCAGCACCGTGGCGGCGTTGACGAAGCCCGGGGCGCAGTAGCTGCACTGGAAGGCGAACAGGTCGACGAACTTCTGCTGGATCGGGTTCAGCGTCAGGTTGCCGGCCTCGTCCTGCCTGGCGTGGCCTTCGATGGTGCGGACCTGCTTGCCCTCGAAGTAATGGGCGCCGGTGATGCAGGTACGCACTTCCTCGCAGGTGCCGTCGGGGTTGTCGACGATCACCACGCAGGCGTGGCAGATGCCCTGGCCGCAGCCCAGGCGCGAACCGGTGAGGTTCTGGTGTTCGTGCAGGTAGTCGAGCATCGCCAGGTCGTCGGGGACCTCGACCGGGCCGACCGGTTGACCGTTGAGGGTCAGGTGCAGTGGACGGTTAGCCATTGAGGGCCTCCTTGATACGGGCTGGGGTGAGGGGGAGATCGCGCACGCGCTTGCCGATGGCATGCGCCACGGCGTTGCCGATGGCACCGACCACCGGGATCATCACCACTTCGGCGATGCCCTTGGACGGGTCGGTCGGTGACAACGGCGGGAGGATCTCGCTGGTCTGCGTCCATACCGCCACGTCGCGCGCATGGGGCAGGCGGTAGCGGTTGAAGTTCCAGTCGCCCTCCCCGGGCCCGCCTTCGTGCAGCGGCATTTCCTCGGTCAGCGCATGGCCGATCCCCATGGCGATACCGCCCTCCAGCTGGCCCTTGACCAGCTCCGGCACCAGCACCCGGCCGCACTCGACCCAGCTGTGGTGGTTGAGCACCTGCACTTCATGGGTGCCCTTGTTGACCTTGATTTCGACCAGGGTCGCCACCGGGCTGTAATAGGTGACCATGGCGTTGTTCAGCTGGGTGTCCGGGTAGGCGGCGTTCTGCCGGTCGAGCAGGTGGTAGCCGTGGCTGCTCATCTGCGCCTTCTTGGCGTTGACCGCGCCGTCGCCGTACTTCACCGCCACGGCATCGAGCGGGAAGCGCTCGCGCACGCCGTCGATGACGAAGTCGGCCTCGGCCCAGCTCCAGCGGTTGAACGCGTGCACGCTGACGCCGGTGACCAGGCCCATGTCGTGGGCCTTCTGCGCCAGCTGGGCGAACGGGATCGGTGCCAGGCCGTTGCCGGTCAGCTCGCCGTTGACCCACACCGCGTTTTCCCGGCGGACCACCAGCGGGTTGGCCTGGCCACCGTGCGGGCCTTGGCTCCAGATGGCCATGGCCGCCGGCCACAGGCCGTGATTGAACAGTGCCCGCGCCGCTTCGCGGGTGGCGTGGCTGAAGTAGAACGCCGAGTTGGTCGCCGATGACGGCGAGGCCAGCTTGCCGACCCAGCGTGGGTTGCGCAGCGCGGCGTCCTGCTCGGCCTGGCTGATCAGGTACGGGTTGCCGCTGGTGGTCAGGCCCAGTTCCGGCCATTCGGTGACGGCGGTCTTGACCTCGTCGGCCGAGCGGCCGAGGAAATCGCTGACCACCAGGGCCTGGGAGGTGGACATGCCGGTACCCAGCTCGGTGCCGATGTGGCGCAGGCTGATGCGCCCGTCGCGGCTGAACTCGATGCTGGCCATGGGCGCTTCGGAGCCGGTGCCGAAGTCCTTCTGGCAGATGGCGAAGCCGACGCCGTACCAGTGGTCCGGGTCCTTGGCGTCCATCTGCTGCTTGTGCGCATCGCGGTTTCGCCAGAGGTCATGCACGGCGGCCTTGTCGAGGATCTCGTAGAGGCGCAGGGCACCGGCCGGGACCGCGCCCTGGGTGTTCTTCATGCCCGACTTCAGCGCGTTGGCGCGGCGCAGGTCGATGGCATCGACGCCCAGGCGGCCGGCGATCTCGTCGACCATCATCTCGGTGGCGGCCATGGTCTGCAGGGTGCCGTAGCCGCGCATGGAGCCGGCCTCGACGCCGCGCGAGTAGTAGGCGGTCACCGACAGATCGTTCTGCGGCATGTAGTAGATCGATTGCGCAGCGGTGGCCCCCACCGCTGCCACCGACGGGCTGTAGTTGATACGCCCGCCACCGTCGCAGCTGAGGTCGGCGCGGAAGATCCGGAAGCTGTTGTCCTTCTTGTCCACCGCCAGCTGGTAGCGGATTTCGAAGGCGTGGCGCTTGATGCCGCTCTGGAACTGCTCGTAGCGGTCGTTGGCCAGGCGGATCGGCACACCGGCGCCGTACAGCGCGGCCACGGCGGCGTAGAAGACGAAGATGTTGTTGTCTTTGGAGCCGTAGCCCACGGTGTAGCCCGGGTGCATGTTGAGGGTGTTCAGGGCGAAACGCGACGGCTTGATCATGTGCACGCATTCCTGCGCCACTTCGAACGGGCACTGGGTCGCCACCACGAAATGCAGGGTGCCTGTCGCCGGGTCGTACCAGCCGTTGCCGTTGTCCGGCTCCAGGGCAGCCGGCTCGATCGACGGCGTCTTGTAGCGCTCGTCGAAGACCAGCCAGTCCTCGGGCGGGTTGTCCAGTTGTTCGGCCATGCGCTTGGCGTAGAACAGGCCCTGCTCGGTCAGGTCGCCGTGCTGGTTGGGTTGTTTCGACCACACCGGCTTGCGGTTGAGGATGGTGGGGAACAGCATGGAATTCTTCAGGCTGGAGAATTCATCGTCATCGAACGGCGTGGCACCGCCCACGCGCACGAAGCGGAAGCTGCCGTAGGGGTCGCGCTGGTACAACGGGGCCTGGGCGCCGTACTGGATCGCCTGGTCGTTGAACTGCAGCTTGCGCTTGGCCTGGCGGAAGCGCTCGAAGTCGTGCCAGATCAGGATCGCCACCGGGTGGCCGATGAACATCGGCACCTTGCCGGGCGGCAGCAGCGGGTCGGGCGAATGGGCCTCGGGCCAGGCGATGCCGTCCTGTTCCAGGTCGGCGGCGGTGACGATGCGGTCCGGCTGCAGCTCGGCGCCGAGCAGGCTGAGGTCATGGCCGGCATACAGGCGGTCGACCTTGGTCGCCTTGAGCAGCAGCGCATGGCCCTGCCGGGTGGGCCAGCCGGGCATGTCCTTGGCGCGGATGTCGCGGGCGAAGACCTTGTTGCCACAGACCTTGGACAACGCGTCGTTACGGAACCGCGCCTTGCCGTCATGGTTCATCCACTTCTGCGGCGAGGTGGTGACGCGGTCCTCCATCAGCGCGGCGAACGCCTGGCTGCCGAGCGGCGCCATGGTCACGCCGACACCAGCGATCAGGCCGCCTTGCAGGAAGGCGCGCCGGGAAATATCACGGTTGGACATGCTTGATCCTCTGGGCAGAGGGGGTTCTGCCCATTTTCTAATTCTTGTGCGGGGGTTGTACCGCGAGTCAGGAAAATCTGACTTACGCGTCAACTTTACAGCAAGGGAATGGGTATAAGCAAAGTCAAGCCGACAATATGTCGCGGTGTGTCGAGGGATTTGCGCTGGGCGGGCAGGTGCATGCCTTGAGTATTGTGGGGCCTGTGAGATCGAGCGCCGCCCGCGCGGCGCTTCGCGGGTAAACCCGCTCCCACATTTGTTGCAACGTGGCCATGTCTGTGAGGGCATGGTTGTCAGCCTTGTTGGCATGACGGGATATCGCGGTGGGCATTGATGCCGCCCCACCTGCCTCAAGGCATGCACCAAGGCAGGCGACCATGGCCTGACAGGTTCGGCACGTTGCAACAAATGTGGGAGCGGGTTCACCCGCGAAGCGCCGCGCGGGCGGCGCTCGATCTCACAGGCCACAGAGATCTTGAGGCGGATACCTGTCTGCCCCGACACAGCCCCACAGAACCCAAACAACGGTTAACCTTGGGTTAATCGTTCCCAGCCAGCATGGCCACCATTCCCGTACTGCCAAGGCGAAGACATGCGCATTTTCCTGCTCTTCCTGACGTTCCTCCTGGCCGGCCCGTTGCAGGCCAACCCGTTCGACGCCAAGCCCGACTTCCTGCCCGTCAACCAGGCCTTCGTGCTCACCCACGACCGCCAGGCCGACGGCCGGATGCGCCTGTACTTCCAGATCAAGCCGGGCTACTACCTGTACCAGAAGCGCCTGAAGTTCGACGGCCTGGCCGCCGACCAGCAGCCGCAACTGCCCCCGGGCCTGAACCACCACGACGAGTTCTTCGGCGACAGTACGGTGTACCGCGAACAGCTCGAACTGCTGGTCCCGGCCAATGCCCAGGGCCAGCTGCGCCTCGGTTGGCAGGGCTGCGCCGATGCCGGGCTGTGCTACCCACCCCAGACCACTGCCATCGACCTGGGCGGCAGCACGCCGGTCGCCGCCGCCGGTAACCAACAGGCCAGCGACCAGGCGCTCGCCAGCGACCTGCAAAGCGCCAGCCTGGCCTGGAGCCTGCTGGCCTTCTTCGGCCTGGGCCTGCTGCTGGCCTTCACACCCTGCACGCTGCCGATGCTGCCGATCCTCGCGGGATTGGTGCTGGGCAATGGCGCCAGCGCCCGCCGTGGCTGGGTGCTGGCCGGCACCTACGTGCTGAGCATGGCGCTGGTGTACGCAGCGCTGGGCGTGGTCGCCGCACTGCTCGGCGCCAGCCTGCAGGCCTGGTTGCAGCAACCCTGGCTGCTGGGCAGCCTGGCGGTGCTGTTCATCCTGCTGGCCCTGCCGATGTTCGGCGCCTTCGAACTGCAACTGCCCGCCGCCCTGCGCGATCGCCTGGACCGCGCCGGGCAAGGCACCCGTGGCGGCAACCTGTATGGTGCCGCCCTGCTCGGCGCGCTGTCCGGCCTGCTGCTGGGCCCGTGCATGACCGCGCCGTTGGCCGGGGCGCTGCTGTACATCGCGCAGAGCGGCGATGTGCTGCAGGGCGCGCTGGTGCTGTTCAGCCTCGGCCTGGGCATGGGCGTGCCGCTGCTGTTGCTGGTGACCCTGGGCAACCGCTACCTGCCGCGCCCCGGCGCGTGGATGAACCGGGTCAAAGGCGTGTTCGGCTTCGTCTTCCTGGCCATGGCCCTCTATACCGTGCGCAGCCTGCTGAACGCCCCGCTGCTGCTGGCCCTGAGCGGCGCCTGGCTGATCGCCCTGGGCTGGGCCACCTGGCCGGCCCTGCAGCGCGTGCCGGCGCTGCGCGCGGTGCCGCTGCTCGGCGCGCTGTGGGGCGGCCTGCTGCTGGTCGGCGCTGCGGCCGGCGGCGATGACCTGTGGCAACCGCTGCGGCCATTCGCCGGCAGCAGCAGCCCCGCCGTCGCCCAGCAGGCCGACCCGCACTTCGTCACCGTCAGCAGCCCTGAAGCCCTGCAACGCGAGCTGGACGCCGCCAAGGCCCGTGGCCAGTGGGTGATGGTCGACTACTACGCCGACTGGTGCGTGTCGTGCAAGGTCATGGAAAAACAGGTGTTCACCCGCCCCGACGTGCAAGCCAGCCTGGCCGGCGTGCACCTGCTGCGCCTGGACGTGACCGCCGACTCGCCGGCCAGCCGCGCCCTGCTGCAGCGCTACCAGGTGCCCGGCCCGCCGAGCATCGTCTGGCTCGGCCCGGAGGGCGAGGAACGCCGCGCGCGGCGCATCACCGGCGAGGTGGATGCGGCCGCGTTCCTGCAACACTGGACCCAGACCCGGAGCCAAGGCTGATGCTGACGGTCACCCTCGGGCCATTGACCATGGCCCTCAATCACCTGCTGATGCTTGCCGCCCTGGGCATCGCCTGCCTGGTCGGCTGGTGGGCTGCTCGACGCGGTGGCCAGAGCCCGGAGTCGGCGCTGTTCAACCTGTTCCTGGTCGGCCTGCTGTGCGCCCGCGCGGGCTTCGTGCTGGCCTACTGGCCGATGTACCGCGATGAACCGCTGCAGATCATCGACATCCGCGACGGCGGCTTCCTGCTCTGGTCGGGCCTGGCCGGCATCGTCATCGCCACGCTCTGGCAGGGCTGGCGCCAGCCCGGATTGCGCCGCCCGCTGGGCTGGGCGCTGTTCAGCGGCGCGCTGTTCTGGGGCCTGGCCAGCCTGGGCAGCCACCTGTACAGCAAAGGCACGGCGCTGCCGGAACTCGCCCTGCGCACGGCCGCCGGGCAGTCGGTCGAGCTGCACAGCTACCGCGGCAAGCCACTGGTGATCAACATCTGGGCCACCTGGTGCCCACCCTGCCGCCGCGAAATGCCGGTGCTGCAACAGGCCCAGGGCGAATACCCCCACGTGACCTTCCTGTTCGTCAACCAGGGCGAAACGCCGGAAAACGTCAGCACCTTTCTCGCCACCACCGGGCTGAGCCTGACCCATGTGCTGTTCGACGGCACCGGCGTGCTGGCCCAGCGGGTCGGCTCGATGGCGCTGCCCACCACGCTGTTCTACGACGCCGACGGCCGCTTGATCGGCAGCCACCTCGGCGAACTGTCGCGGGCCAGCCTGCACCATGCCCTGGAACCTTTCGAACGGGCCGCCGCTCCCGCCCCTGCCGCACAAGGAAACTGACATGCGACTGACTGCCCTGCTGCCCCTGTCCCTGGCCCTGCTGGCCGCCCCGCTGGTGCAGGCCGAAGAGCTGCCCAAGGCGGTGCAGCAACTGCAAGCCAAGGGCGCCGTGATCAAGGGCAGCTTCGACGCGCCCGACGGCCTGCGCGGCTATGCCGCCGAGTACCAGAACAACGCCCTGGCCCTGTACCTGACCGCGGACGGCAAGCATGTGCTGGTCGGCAGCCTGTTCGACGAACAGGGCAAGGACCTCAGCGCCGAGCCCCTGCAAAAACTGGTGTACGCGCCGATGAGCAAGGAAATCTGGGCGAAGATGGAAAAGACCGCGTGGATCGCCGACGGCAAGGACAGCGCGCCGCGCAAGGTATACCTGTTCAGCGACCCGAACTGCCCGTACTGCAACATGTTCTGGGAGCAGGCGCGGCCTTGGGTGGAATCGGGCAAGGTGCAGCTGCGCCATATCATGGTTGGCATCATCCGTGAGGACAGCCCGGGCAAGTCGGCAGCGCTGCTGGCGGCCAAGGACCCGGCCAAGGCGTTGCACGAGCATGAGCAGGCCGGCAAGGCGAGCAGCCTGAAGCCGCTGGAGAAGGTGCCGGAGGCGGTACAGCAGAAGCTGGCCGCGAACATGGCGCTGATGGAGGAGATGGGGCTGCAGGCGACGCCGGCGATCTTCTATCAGGATGAGCAAGGCAACCTGCAGAGCCAGCAAGGTGCGCCGCGGCCGGAGTTGCTGGGCAAGATTCTCGGCAAGCGCTGACGCCCGGGCTGCCTGTGCCGGCCTCTTCGCGGGTAAACCCGCTCCCACAGGTCCCTGTGGGAGCGGGTTTACCCGCGAAGAGGCCGGTGCAGGCTAGCCCATCACATCAAAGCCCTTCGAGCTCGGCCATCAGGTCACTGAGCCGGTCAACCTTGTCGTCATCCAGCACACTGCCCTGCAACCCGCGCACATACTCGGCCAGTTCCTCCACCGTGCTGCACTCGAACATCGCCCGCAGCGGCACGTTCAGTTGCAGTTGCTTCTGCACCCGCGAGGCGATCTGCGTGGCCAGCAGCGAATGCCCGCCCAGCTCGAAGAAGTTGTCGTGCACCCCAACCCGCTCGGCCTTGAGCACATCGGCCCAGATGCTGGCCAACGTCTCCTCCAGCTCATCACGCGGCGCCAGGTAGGCCTGGCTGTGCTGCCCGCCGATCTCGATGGCCGGCAGCGCCTTGCGGTCGAGCTTGCCGTTGGCGTTGTGCGGCAGGCTGGCGAACCAGCCCCAGTGCAGCGGCACCATGTACTCCGGCAGCTCGGCGCGCAGGCGTTGCTTGACCTGCTCCAGCAGCGCGGCATCGGCCGTGATGCCCTGGTGTGCCACCAGGTAGCCGACCAGGTGCTTGCCGTTGGCGCCCTCCTGCACGCCCACCGCCGCATCACGGATTTCGGCCTGCTCGTGAAGGCGTGCCTCGATCTCGCCCAGTTCGATGCGGTAGCCGCGGATCTTCACCTGATGGTCGATGCGCCCGACGTATTCGAGCACCCCGTCCGGGCGCTGCCGCGCCAAATCGCCGGTGCGGTACAGGCGCTCGCCCGGCGCCCCGTGCGGATGCGGGATGAACGCCAGGGCGGTGCGCACCGGGTCGCCGACATAACCACGACCGACGCCGGTGCCGGCGACGCACAGCTCACCCACCGCGCCCAGCGGCACCAGGGCCTGGTCCTCGCCGTAGAGGAACAGCCGGTTGTTGTCGGTCGGCGTGCCGATCGGCAAGTAGCTGCCACGGGTGGAGTCGGCATCGACCCGGAAGAACGCCACGTCGTCCGAACACTCCGCCGGCCCATAGGCGTTGACCAGGCCGATAGCCGGGTAACGCTGCAACCACTGCGCAGCCAGTTCCGGCGGCATGGCTTCACCGGTCGGCAGCATCCAGCGCAGGCCGTCGAGGGCCTGGTGATCGTTGGCCAGCATGCCCTGGATCAGCGATGGCACGCTTTCCAGCACGCTGATGGCGGTGGCCTGCACATGGGCCAGCAAGCCCTGCGGGTCATGGGCGATGGCGTTCGGCACGATCTCGACCCTGGCCCCGAACAGCGGCGCGGCGAGGAACTGCCAGACCGAAATGTCGAAGCTTTGCGAAGCCGTCTGGGCAATCACGTCATGTTCGCTCAAGGCCAGGTACGGCACCTTGCTCAGCTGGTTGTTGAGCATGCCGCGCTGCTCGACCATCACGCCCTTGGGCAGGCCGGTGGAACCGGAGGTGTAGATCACGTAGGCGAGGTTGTCCGGCCCGCTGTGGATGCCCGGGTTGTGGCTGGCGACTTGGCTGGCCTGGATGTCTTCCCACACCAGCAGTTGCGGCCGCGCCACGCCCGCCAGTTCATCCAGCAGCTGGCGCGCCTGCCCGGCACAGGCCGCACTGCAGACCAGCACCGGCGTGCGGCTGAGTTCGACGATGCGTTGCAGCCGCGCCGACGGCAGCCCGGGGTCCAGCGGCAGGTAGCCGGCGCCGGCCTTGAAGCTGCCGACGATCATGCCCAGCAGCGGCAGGCCACGTTCGGCCAGCAGCGCCACCGGTTGATCGACCGCCACGCCAGCGCCGACCAGGGCATGGCCCAGGCGGTTGGCCGCCAGGTTCAGCCCGGCGTAGTCATAGGACGCCTCCAGGCAGCGGGCCACGGTGCGCTCGGGGTGCGCCGCAACCTGCGCCTCGAACAGGGCGACGTAGCTCTGCTCCAGCGGGTAGGCCCGTTGGCTGCGGTTGCAGTCCTCGAGCAGGAAGCGTTGTTCGTCCTCTCCCAGCAGCGGCAGTGCGCTGACCTCGCCCTCGAAGCCCTGCACCAGTGCCAGCAGCAGGCGCTTGAACTCGGCCAGCAGGCGCTCGACGGTCGGGTAGTCGAAGTAGCGCTGGTCGAACGACAGGTGCAGGCCCAGGTCGTCGCCCGGGTAGCACACCGCCGTCAGCGGGAAGTTGGTGTGGGTACGGCCCGAGTCGGAGGTGGCATTGAGGTGCTGGGCATGGTCGAGCACCGCGGTTTCCACCGGCGCGTTCTCGAACACGAACAGGCTGTTGAACAGCGGCTGGCCCTTGGGCAGTTCGCTGCACTCCTGGATCGCCACCAGCGGCAGGTACTCGTATTCGCGCAGCTCCATGTTGCGTTCCAGCAGGCCTTGCAGCCACTGCCGCACGCTGCGGCGCTGGCCAGGTTCGGGCAGTTGCACGCGCAGGGCGATGCTGTTGATGAACAGGCCGACGGTGCGCTGCATCTGCGGCAGGCTCACCGGGCGCCCGGCCACGGTGACGCCGAAGGCCACGTCGCGGTCGCCGCTGTAGCGCGCCAGCACCAGGGCCCAGGCCGCCTGGGCGAAGGTGTTGATGGTCAGCTGGTGAGCCTGGGCCAGCTCGCGCAGGCGCACGCCGTCGCTGACCTCGAGGCGGGTGTAGCAGTCGCCGACCACCATGCCGTCACCGGCGTGGTCGTGGCGCAGCGGGCGGTCGCTGGGGAGCGCCGTGGCGCGTTCGAAACCGGCCAGGTTGGCCTGCCACCAGCCGCGCGCCTCGTCGAGGTCCTGGCGTTGCAGCCAGCCGATGTAGTCGCGGTAGCGCGGCGGCACCGGCAGCTGGGCCTGGCGGCCTTCGCCGAGGGCCTGGTAGATCTCGAAGAAGTCGTTCATCAGCAGCGAGCGGCACCAGGCATCGATGAGAATGTGGTGGTTGCTCATCATGAACCAGTAGCGCGCGTCGGCGACGCGGACCAGGCGCAGGTGGAACGGTGCTTCTTGCAGCAGGGCAAAGCCGGCTTCGCGCTCCTGCTTGTGCAGGGCTTGCAGGCGCGCTTCCTGGGCCTGGGCGTCGAGCGCGCGCCAGTCCTGGTAGTCCACCGGCGTGTTGCCCGGCTTGTGGATGATCTGCAGCATGCTCTCGCCGGCGTTCCAGCTGAACGAGGCGCGCAGCGCTTCGTGGCGCGCCACCACGGCCTGCCAGGCCTGGGCGAAGCGCTCGGGGTCGAGGGCGCTGTTGATGCGGTAGCGGTCCTGCATGTAGTACAGGCCGGTGCCCGGCTCCAGCAGGGTGTGCAGCAGCATGCCCTCCTGCATCGGCGTCAGCGGGTAGACATCCTCGATCTGCGCGGCCGGCACCGGCAGCGCGTCGATCTGCGCCTG
The DNA here is from genome assembly GCF_044749485.1 of Pseudomonas sp. NPDC089401. Taxonomy (NCBI): domain Bacteria; kingdom Pseudomonadati; phylum Pseudomonadota; class Gammaproteobacteria; order Pseudomonadales; family Pseudomonadaceae; genus Pseudomonas; species Pseudomonas sp. NPDC089401. Next base: position 42,714 of record NZ_JBIVIA010000011.1, read on the forward strand.
GCTCAGGTGCGCCAGCGGGAAGTCCGATGGCGTGAAGCTGCCGTTGCCGTCGGCCAGGCAGTGCTCGACCAGCGCCAGCAGCTCCTGGCGATAGGTTTCGGCCAGCTGGGCGATGGTCTGCTCGTCGAAGCGTTCGCGGCTGAAGGTCCAGCGCAGCTGCAAGGCGCCGCCATACACCTGGCCATCGACGCTGAGCCAGTTAGGCAGCGGCGCATCGAGGTCGTGGGCCAGCCCCGCCGGGGCATCCAGTGGCTGGAACAGCGCGGCTTCGTCGAATTGCTGGTCGAACTGGCCCAGGTAGTTGAAGGTGATGCGCGCCTGCGGCAGCGCCGCCATGCTTTCGCGCACGGCCTGGTCGGCGAGGTAGCGCAGCACGCCGTAGCCCTGGCCCTTGTGCGGCACCTGGCGCAGCTGCTCCTTGATGCACTTGATGGACGCCGCACGGGCGGCATCGTCGTCCCCGGCCTGCGGGTTGAGGCGCAGCGGGTAGGCATTGGTGAACCAGCCGACGCTGCGGGTCAGGTCCATGTCCTCGAACAGCCCGTCGCGGCCATGGCCCTCGAGCTGCACCAGCACTTCCTGGTCACCGCTCCAGCGGCACAGGGTGCGCGCCAGGGCGGTCAGCAGCAGGTCGTTGACCTGGGTGTGGTAGGCCGCCGGCGCCTGTTGCAGCAACTGCCGGGTCTGCGCCACATCGAGGCCGATGGCCAGGGTCCGGGCGTGCAGGTGCAGGTTGCCGCCCTGGGGGTGGTCGCACGGCAGTTCGTGGCGCACGTCACCCAGCTGGCCTTGCCACCAGCCCAGCTCGTCACGCAGCGAATCGCTGCCGGCGTAGCTGGCCAGGCGCGCGGCCCAGTCGGCCATGGCGTGGGTCTTGGCGACCAGCGGCTGGCCACGGTACAGCGCCTGCAAGTCTTCCAGCAGCACGCGCCAGGACACGCCGTCGACCACCAGGTGGTGGATCGCCAGCAGCAGGCGCTGGGCGCCCTGCCCGTCGCTGACCAGCAAGGCGCGCAGCAGCGGGCCCTGCTCGAGGTCGAGGCTGCGCTGCAGGTCGGTGTACAGCGCCTGGCAGTCGTCGAAGTCGGCGACCGTGGCGGTCCACAGCAGTTGCTCGGAGGTCACCGGCGCGAACGCGGCCTGCCCTTGGCTGAAGCGCAGGCGCAGGCTGTCGTGGTGGCTCAGCAACGCGGCCAGGGCCTGCTCCAGGGTGGCGTCGTCCAGCGCTTGGCGCGCCTCCAGCAACACTGCCTGGTTCCAGTGCTGCGGTTGTACCACGTCACTCTCGAAGAACCAGTGCTGGATCGGCGTCAGGCCGCTGCGGCCCACGCGCGGGCCTTGCTCGATGGTGCTCGGCGCGGCGCTGCGGCTGACAACCGCCGCCAGGGTCTGGATGGTCTGGTGCTGGAACAGGTCACGCGGGGTGAACTGCAGGCCCAGCTGGCGCGCGCGGCTGACCACCTGGATCGACAGGATCGAGTCGCCGCCCAGTTCGAAGAAGTTGTCCTGCACGCCGACCCGGGAGACGTTCAGCACCTCGCGCCAGACCTGCGCCAGTTGCTGCTCCAGTTCATTGGCCGGGGCCTGGTAATGCTGGCGCGCCTGCTCCAGGTCCGGCGCGGGCAGCGCACGGCGGTCAAGCTTGCCGTTGCCCATCAGCGGCAGGCTGTCGAGCAGCACCAGGTGGGCCGGCACCATGTAGTCCGGCAACTGCTGGCGGGCGTCGGCCTTGACCGCTTCGCGCAAGCGGGCCTGGGCCTCGCTGTCGCCACTGGCCTGCTTGCACACCAGGTAACCCACGAGTTGCTTGCCACCCGGCAGGTCGAGGGCCAGGACCACGGCCTCGTCGACGTCGGCGTGGTCCTGCAGGCGGCTTTCGATCTCGCCCAGTTCGATACGGAAACCGCGGATCTTCACCTGCTGGTCGGCACGGCCGACGTATTCCACCAACCCGTCCGCGCGCAGGCGCACCAGGTCGCCGGTGCGGTACAGGCGCCCGCCGGCCTGGCTGAACGGGTCGGCGACGAAGCGCTCGGCGCTCAGCCCCGGGCGGTCGTGGTAGCTCTGGGCCAGGCCGTCGCCGCCGACGTAAAGCTCACCGATGCCGCCTTGCGGCAGCAGCGCCAGGTCATCGTCGAGGATATACGCGGTGCGGGCACCGATCACCCGGCCGATCGGCACGCTGCCGGCATCGGCGGGCAGCACCTCGGGCGCCAGGCAGGCCAGCGGCATGACCACGGTTTCGGTCGGGCCGTAGGCGTTGAAGAACTGCTGCGGGGCGAAGGCCTGGCGGATGCGCTGCAGGTGCTCGCCGGTCAGCGCCTCGCCGCCGGTGATCACCAGGCGCACCGGCAGCTGCTCGCCCTGCCCGGCCAGGTACTGGGCCAGCTGGCTGCCGTAGCTCGGGGTAAAGCCGAGGATGCTCACCTGCTGCTCGCGCAGCAGCTGGCAGATTTCCTCGGCGCCCCACTGGCCCTGGGCCCGCAGCACCACGCGGGCGCCGCACAGCAGCGGCGTCAGCAGGCGTTCGCTGGCGGCGTCGAAGTTTATCGAGTAGAAGTGCAGCTCGCAGTCGTCGCTGCGCATGCCGAAGGCCTCGATCACCGCCTGGCAGTGCATGGCGATTTCACCGTGGCTGACCACCACGCCCTTGGGCTTGCCGGTGGAGCCGGAGGTGTAGATCACGTAGGCCGAGTGCTGCGCCAGGTTGAGGTTGTCCAGCGGCGCATCGCTGTAGGCCGACAGGCTCGCGGCGTCGTCCTCCAGGCACCAGCGCGCCACGCCTGCCGGCAGTTCGCCGAGGGTCTCGAGCAAGGCGCGCTGGCTCAGCAGCAGGCCGATGCGGCTGTCCTCGATCATGTAGTGCAGGCGCTCGAGCGGGTATTCCGGGTCGAGCGGCACATAGGCGCCACCGGCCTTGAGGATGGCCAGCAGGCCGACCACCATCTCCAGCGAGCGCTCCAGCGCCAGGCCCACCCGCACCTGCGGGCCGACGCCACGCTCGCGCAGGGCGCGGGCCAGGCGGTTGGCCTGCTGGTCGAGCTCGGCGTAGCTCATGTGCTGGCCGGCGAAGGTCAGCGCCCCGGCGCCCGGCGTGCGTGCGGCCTGGGCGGCGAACAGGCCGTGGAGGGTCTGGTCGAGGGCGAAATCGTGCTCGCCCTGCAACTGGCCGATCAGCACCTGCTGCTCGGCATCGAGCAGCATCGGCAGCTCGCACAGGCGCTGCTCGGGGTTGTCGAGCAGGCCGACCAGCAACTGCTGCCAGTGTTCGGCCATGCGGGCGATGCGCGGCTCGTCGAACAGGTCGCGGCTGTAGGTCAGGCAGCAGCCCAGGCGGCCGTCGAGGTCAGTGACCTCCAGGTACAGGTCGAACTTGGTGGCGCTGGCGTCGTTGACCAGGTAATCCACCTGCATGCCGGCCAACGTGCGGCTTTGCTGGAAGGCCCAGCGCTGCACGTTGCACATCACCTGGAACAGCGGGTTGTAGGCGCTGCTGCGCGGCGGTTGCAGGGCTTCGACCAGCTGGTCGAAGGGCAGGTCCTGGTGCGACTGGCCTTCGATGGCGGCCTGGCGCACCTGTTCGAGCAACGCAGCGGCAGTCATCTGCCCGTCCAGTTCGCAGCGCAGCACCTGGGTGTTGAGGAAGGCGCCGATCAGCCCTTCGCTTTCCGGGCGGATGCGGTTGGCCACCGGTGCGCCGATGCGCAGGTCGCGCTGGCCGCTGTAGCGGTGCAGCAAGGCGGCCAGGGTGGCGGTCATGGTCATGAACAGGGTCAGGCCGCGCTGGCTGTTGAAGGCGTGCACGCGGGCGACCAGGGCCGGGTCCAGGTCGAAGCGGAACAATTCGCCACGGTGGCTCTGCACCGCCGGGCGTGGGCGATCGGCGGGCAGCGCCAGCACCGGGTGCTCGTCGCCCAGGCGGGCCTTCCAGTAGGCCAGCTGGCGGGCGCCCTCGCCGCCCTCGAGCCATTGTCGTTGCCACACGCTGTAGTCCAGGTACTGCACCGGCAGCGGTGCCAGCGGCGACTCGCGCTCATCGACGAAGGCTTCGTAGAGCTCGCCCAGTTCTCGGGCGAAGATGTCCATAGCCCAGCCTTCGGTGACGATGTGGTGCAGGGTCAGCACGAAGAAGTGCTCGCGGTCCTCGGTCTTGGCCAGGCAGGCGCGCAGCAGCGGGCCGCGTTCCAGGTCGAACGGCTGGTGCGCCTGGTCGTCGGCCAACTGCTGCAGGCGCTGCTGGCGGGCATCGGCGGGCAAGGCGGTGAAGTCCTGCCAGTGCAGCTGCAGGTTGCTGTCGTCGGCCACGCACTGGTAGGCCACGCCATCGATGCTGGGGAAGGTGGTGCGCAGGGTTTCGTGGCGCACGATCAACGCCTGCAGGGCGCGTTCGAACGCGTCCACATGCAGGGTGCCGCGCAGGCGCGCCATGCCGCCGACGTTGTAGGCGGGGCTGTCCGGTTCCATCTGCCAGAGGAACCACATGCGCTGCTGGGAATACGACAGCGGCACGGCCTGGCGGCGGTCGACGCGGGCGATCTCGCCTTGCTGGTTGCGCGCGCCGGCCTGGCGCAGATCGGCGATGCACGCGCAGAACGCGCCCAGTTCACTGGCGTCGAACAGCACTTTCAGCGGCAGCTCGACATCGCAGGCCTGGCGGGTGCGCGAGACGATCTGGGTGGCCAGCAGCGAGTGGCCGCCGAGGGCGAAGAAATCATCGTGCAGGCCGATGCGCGGCAGGTTCAGCACCTCGCGCCAGATGGCGGCGACCTGCTGTTGCAGCGCGGTCTGCGGCTCGACGTGTTCACGCTGCTGCCAGACCGGGGCCGGCAAGGCCTTGCGGTCGACCTTGCCGCTCGGGCCCAGCGGCAGGTGCGCCAGGGCGATCAGCTGGGCCGGGACCATGTACGCCGGCAATTGCGCCGACAGCGCAGCCAGCAGGGTTTCGGCCGCCGCCGTACCGCTGTAGTAGCCAACCAGTTGCGCGCCGACGGCGTCCTTGTGGATCAGTACCAGCGCCTGTTCGACACCGGGCTGGGCGAGCAGGCAGGCCTGTACTTCCTCCGGCTCGACCCGGAAGCCACGCACCTTCACCTGTTGGTCGAGGCGGCCCAGGTATTCCAGGGCTTGTGCTTGCACCTGCCAGCGGGCGCGGTCGCCACTGCGGTACAGGCGCGTGCCGTCGCCATCGGCCTGGGGCACGAAGCGCTCGGCAGTCAGGCCTGGACGCCCCAGGTAGCCACGGGCCAGGCCCGCGCCGCCAAGGTACAGCTCGCCCGGCACGCCGGGCGCCGCCAGTTCGAGTTCCTCGTCCAGCACGCGGCAGAGCACGTTGCCCAGCGGGCGGCCAATCGGCGAGCGCGGGCCATCCTCGGCCTGGCAGTGCCAGTGGGTGACGTTGATGGCGGTTTCGGTCGGGCCGTAGCGGTTGTGCAGCTGCACCTGCGGCAGCAGTTGCAGCACGCGGTCGCGCAAGGCTGCAGGCAGCGCCTCGCCGCCCGAGAACAGCCGGCGCAGGCTGCTGCAGGCGGCGGCCTGGGGCTCCTGCACGAACACCTGCAGCAGCGGCGGCACGAAGTGCAGCGTGGTCACCCCATGCTGCTGCACCAGCGCGGCGATTCGCTGCGGGTCGCGGTGCTCGCCAGGGCCGGCCAGCACCAGCTGGCAGCCGGTCATCAGCGGCCAGAAGCATTCCCACACCGAGACATCGAAGCTGATCGGTGCCTTCTGCATCAGCACGTCGCGCTCGTCCAGCGCGTAGGTCGCCTGCATCCACTGCAGGCGCTCGGCCAGGGCCGCGTGGGTGTTGCCGACGCCTTTGGGCTGGCCGGTGGAACCGGAGGTGTAGATCACGTAGGCCAGGTTGTCGCCGTGCAGGTGCAGGCCCGGCGCGTGGCTTGGCCAGCTGTCCAGGTGCAACTGGTCGAGGGCGATGGCGCTGACCCCGTCGACCTGCGGCAGCGTGCCGAGCAGGCTGCTGTGGCTGAGCAGCAGGTTGGCCTGGCAGTCGCCCAGCATGTAGGCCAGGCGCTCGGCCGGGTAGTCCACGTCCAGCGGCACGTAGGCGCCGCCGGCCTTGAGAATGGCCAGCAGGCCGACCAGCAATTGCGGCGAACGCTCGATGGCGATGGCCACGCAGGTGTCGGGGCCGACGCCCTTGTCGCGCAGGTAATGGGCCAGGCGGTTGGCCTGCTGGTGCAGCTCGGCGTAGTCGAGGCGGCCGCCCTCCCACACCAGGGCGGTACGTTGCGGGGTCAGGCGCGCCTGTTCGTTGAGCTGCTCGACCAGCAGCCGCGGTGGGGCATCGGCCGGGGCCTGGCCCCAGGCCAGAAGCTGCTCGCGGCCTGGGGCGTCGAGCAGTTGCACCTCGCCCAGGGCCAGCTGCGGCTGGGCGCTGACTTGTTCGAGCAGCGCCAGCAGGTGCTGGGCCAGGCGCTTGACGGTGGCGGCCTCGAAGCGCTCGGCGGCGTAGTCGAAGGCCAGGCTCAGGCGGCCCTGGTGGTCTTGCTCGCTGTGCAGCTGCAGGTCGAACTTGGCTTCGCGGCTGTGCCACGGCAGCTCTTCGGCGAGCAGGCCCGGCAGGCGGCGCAGGGCCGACAGGTCGCGCTGCTGGTGGTTGAACATGACCTGGAACAGGCCCTGCTCGCGGGCCTCGGGCAGCGCTTCGAGCAACTGCTCGAACGGCAGGTCCTGGTTGGCCTGGGCATCGAGGGTGGCCTGGCGCACCTGGGCCAGCAACTGCGCGAACGGCAGGCGCCCGTCGAGCTGGGCGCGCAGCACCTGGGTGTTGATGAAGAAGCCGACCATGCCCTGGGTTTCCTGGCGCGGGCGGTTGGCGTTGGGCACGCCGACGCGGATGTCGCCCTGGCCGGTGTAGCGGTGCAGCAGGCCTTGCCAGGCGGCCAGCAGGACCATGAACAGGCTGGCCTGCTGCTCCCGGGCCAGGCCATCGAGGGCTTCGGCCAGCCTGGCCGGCACCTTGACGCTGTAGCGGGCGGCGCGGTTCTGTTGCTGGCTGGTGCGCGGCTGGTCCGGGTGCAGGTCGAGCACCGGCAGTTCATCGCCCAGTGCGGCCTTCCAGTAATCCAGCTGACGCGCGCTTTCGCCTTCGGCCAGCCATTGCCGCTGCCAGCTGCCGTAGTCGGCGTAACCCAGGGTCAACGGCGCCAGCTTGGCCTCCAGGCCCTGGCAATGGACGGCGTACAGCCTGGCGAACTCGTCGAGGAGGATGTTCAGCGACCAGCCGTCGGCGACGATATGGTGCAGGGTCACCCACAGCTGGTGGTCTTCGTCGTCCAGGCGCACCAGGGTTACCCGCAGCAGCGGGCCCTGGGTCAGGTCGAAGGGCTGCTGCGCCTCGTGTTCGCGGCGCGCGGCCAGCGCATCGGCGCCCAGGCCTTCGAGGTCCAGGCGCTGCAGGTTGAACGGCTGCTGTGGCAGCACGCGCTGCAAGGCCTGGCCGCCCTCCTCGCTGAACAGCGTGCGCAGCGATTCGTGACGCGCCACCAGCGCCTGGAAGGCCGCCTCCAGCGCAGCGGGGTCCAGCTCACCACGCAGGTGCAGGCCGGCGGGGATGTTGTAGGCCGCAGACTGTGGTTCCAGCTGCCACAGCAGCCACAGGCGGTTCTGCGCCAGCGACTGCGGCAAGGCCTGGGCACGGCTCTGGGTCGCGATGGCCTGGGCCTGGGCACCGCCCGCGGCGAGGATGGCCGCCACGGCGGCGCTGTAGTCGGCCAGCTCAGGGGCTTCGAACAGGGTACGCAGGCTCAGCGCGATGCCCAGTTCATCAGCCAGGCGTGCGGTGGCCTGGGTGGCGGCGATGGAGTTGCCGCCCAGCAGCAGGAAGTGGTCGTCGGCGGCGACCGCCTCGACCTTGAGGACCCCGCGCCAGATACCGGCGATACGTGCCTGAAGCTCATCAGCCGTGGCAATGGCCTCGGCCTGCTCGGCGGCCATCGGGAAGCGCGCGTAGCAGTCCAGGCTGCCATCGTGCATGCGCTGGCGGCAGGCCGAACGCTGCAGCTTGCCGCTGGAGGTTTTCGGCAGTGCGCCGGGGTTGAGCAGCAGGACCGCCGCCGGCGCCTGGCGGCAGGCATCGGCGATGACCTGGCGCAGGGTCTTGATCAGGTCCTGGGGCTTGACCGCCTTCTGCACATTGCGGCTGATCTCCACCGCCACGCCGATGCCCTCTTCGCCCTGGTCGTCGACGGCGAACACCGCCACGCGGCCTTTGCGCAGCCCTTCGACCTCGCGTTCCAGGGTCTTTTCCAGGTCCTGTGGGTAGAGGTTCTGGCCACGTACGATGAGCATGTCCTTGAGGCGCCCGGTGACGAACACCTCGCCGTCACGCAGGAAGCCGAGGTCGCCGGTACGCAGCCAGGTCTGGCCGTCCATCTCGACGAAGGTACGCGCGCTGGCTTCGGGGTTGCGCCAGTAGCCCAGGGCGATGCTCGGGCCGCCGGCCCAGATCTCGCCGACCTGGTTGTCGGGGAGCTCTTCGAGGCGCTGGGGCTCGACGATGCGCACCGCATGCCCTGGCTGCGGGTAGCCGCAGCTCATCAGCACGCTGCCCTTGCCAGGTTCGGCGCGGTTGGCAGCGAAGGCTTCGGCGTCCAGCTCCAGCGCGCCGATGCCCTGGCCACGGCGGCTGCCGCTGACGAACAGGGTGGCTTCGGCCAGGCCGTAGCTGGCGAAGAAACTGCCGGGCTGGAAGCCGCAGGCGGCGAACTTGCCGGCGAAGCTGTCGAGGCTGTCCTGGCGGATCGGCTCGGAGCCGGAGTAGGCCACGCGCCAGCGGCTCAGGTCGAGGCCGGCCAGGGCCGCCTCGCTGACCCGCTCGCTGCACAGGCGGTAGGCGAAGTCCGGGCCACCACTGATGGTGCCGCCGTACTCGCTGATCGCCTGCAACCAGCGCAGTGGGCGGGCGAGGAAGTAGCCCGGCGACATCAGTACGCAGGGCACGCCGCTGAAGATCGGTTGCAGCAGGCCGCCGATCAGGCCCATGTCGTGGTACAGCGGCAGCCAGCTGACGATCACGTCGTCGGGGTTGAGGTCGATGCCGAAGCCGCCGCGGATCAACTGCTCGTTGGCCACCAGGTTGCCGTGGCTGACCTGCACGCCCTTGGGCAGCGCGGTGGAGCCGGAGGTGTACTGCAGGAAGGCGATGTCCTCGCCCTTGAGCACCGGCGCCTGCCAGTGCGCGGCCAGCGCCGGGTCCAGGCTGTCCACGGCCAGCAGTTCGGGGGCGTTGGCGGCAGACAGCGCATCCAGGCCTTGCAGGGTTTCGTGCAGCGCGGCCACGGTCAACAACAGGCGCGGCTCGGCGTCGTCGATGATCGACAGCAGGCGCTCCTGATGGTGATGCCGCGAGGATTCCGGCGGGTAGGCCGGCACGGCGATGATGCCGGCATACAGGCACCCGAAGAAGGCCGCCACATAGTCAGGGCCGCTGGGGAACAGCAGCACGGCACGCTCGCCGAACCCGGCGCGGGCCTGCAGGGCTGCGGCGATGGTGCGCGCCCGCGCGTCCAGGTCCCGGTAGCTGAGCACGGCCTGCTCGCCGGGGGCATCGGCCAGAAAGCGCAGGGCGATGCGGTCCGGGGTCCGGGCGGCACGTTGCGCCAGGGCCTGGACCAGCGAGAGCGGGAGTTCGAAGGCGTCCGTCATGGGGTGTTCCTGCCAGTGTCTGGTTGGGTCGGGCCGGCTGCCCCGCGCGGGTCGGCGGGCAGCATGCGGCGGCCGGATGTACAGAGGGGAACGGATGGGCCAGGCAAGAAATTACCGCTGCAGCGGCGCCTGGTTACGAGTGAAAGGTGATCTGCATCACGCCTGGCGGCTTAGAACTGAAACTAATGGAAACTCATTAACTTCCGTATTTGACAATCATTATCATTGCGAATAGTTTGTCGCACGTCGCAGGAAGCTTGCCCCGGAGGGGGCGCTCCCTTTCCCGTTCGAGACAAGGTGATTTCCATGGCGGAACAACTATCCACAAGTAAGTGCGATTCACCACTTTTGCAGGCATTCGTCGACAATCGCAGCATCCTGGTCAAGATCGCGGCACGTATCACCGGCTGCCGCTCGCGCGCCGAGGATGTGGTGCAGGACGCGTTTTTCCGACTCAGCGCCGCCCCGCAGATCACCTCGTCGTTCAAGGCCCAACTCAGCTACCTGTTCCAGATCGTGCGCAATCTGGCCATCGACCATTACCGCAAGCAGGCGATGGAGCTGAAATATTCCGGCAGCGAGGAAGAAGGCCTGAATGTGGTGATCCCCAATGCATCGCCCGAGGCCATGCACATCAACCTGGCCGCCCTGGAGCACATCGCCGAGGCGCTGAACGAGTTGCCCCAGCGCACCCGCTACGCCTTCGAGATGTACCGCCTGCACGGCGTGCCGCAGAAGGACATCGCCAAGGAACTGGGGGTATCGCCGACCCTGGTCAACTTCATGATCCGTGATGCCCTGGTGCATTGCCGCAAGACCGCCAACCGGCAAGCCTGATACATCGGCGGCGCCTGCTTCGCGGGTAAACCCGCTCCCACAGCGATTGCGCAGAGCCTGAACTGTGGGAGCGGGTTTACCCGCGAAGCAGGCGCCACGATTCAGACCAGCTTGCAGCGCTCGAAGAAGCGCTCCCGCCCCAGAATCATCAAGGCCGCGCGCTTGTGCGGGAAATCGAATTCCTTGTCGCAGTGGAAGCACTGGTCGTGCATGTAGCCGATCATCTTGCCGTTGTCGGCACGCGGCTCGGCCACCACCCGCTGGGTGCGCGGGTCGTCGAGGAACAGGTAGTGGACCAGCGCCGACAGCCAGCTGGCCACCTTGTGCGGCCCGCGGTGCGCCTCCTCCCCCACCAGCATGTGCACGCCCCGGTCGTAGTCGTCGGCCGGGTAGAACGGCGCGATGCGGTCTTCCTTGGCCCAGTAGGCCTCGAAGTAGGCGAACGGCTGATCATCGAAGCAGCCGATCAGGGTCAGGGTGTGCGGGTCGGCCGCCTGCTTGGCCAGGTACTCGCGGTGTTGTTCCAGCGAACCGCCCTCCTGCCAGAATTTTTCCACCCGGGGGTTGTTCTGCCAGCGGTTGAAGCGCTCCAGGTCCTGGTCGATCTCCAGCGTGCGCAACGATACCCAGCTGCCCAGGCGCGCATCGAAACGGCGATACACCTCGCCGCGGGGCTTGGGCGCCCGGCGCGGGTGGCGCTTGCCATTGCTGATCTGCATCTGCTGCGGGTAGACGCTCTGGGCGCAGACGCCGAGCCACGGCTGCGGCAGCTGCCAGAACAGGGTGCGCTCGCACAGGTACACACCGGGCTCGTCCGTGGCCAGCAGCAAGCCGCTGGCCAGCGCTTCGGGCACCGACTGGGGCAGGTGCAGCGTCAGGCGCTGGCGCGACGGGTCGCGTGACAGCAGCCAGTAACAGGCGGCCCAGAGGGCCTGCCGGGGGTGCTCCGGGCAGCATTCCCGAACATGCACGGCCAGGGTTTCGCCTGGCTCCAGGCGCGCCTGGATCAATGGCCGGTTTTCAAGGGTCAGGTTCAACCAGCAGTCGCCCTCATCGGCGCTGAGGCTACGCCAACGTGGCAATGACAGGGGCTGCGAAGCGGCATCGAACGGCATGGTCTTGGCTCACGGAGAAAAGAAAAGGCTCACACCTGAAAACGTCGCTCCGGCCAGGGAATTTAGTCTTTGGGCGCGGCGACGGTGATCTGATAAGGCGCGAAGATGCGCGTCAGCTCGCCACTCTCACGCAGGCCGCGCAACAGTGCCGCGAACTGGCGATCATTGACGGGCGCGCCGGGGCGCAGCAACGCGTAGTGGTGGTAGACCTGGTCGACGCGCTGCGAAGCGAACAGCTGCTTGTCGCTTTCGCGGTTGCGCCGCAGGAAATCGCTCAGGTACGAACGCGTCACCAGGGCGATGTCGGCGCGGCCGTACTGGACCATCAGCAGGTTGCTGTCGTGGGAATAGGTCAGCGTCGCCTTGAACGTATCGCGCAGGTAACCGGGGTCGGAATTGAAGTGGGCAAAGGCGTAGTGATAGCCGTTGAACAGCGCCAGGCGCTTGCCGCGCAGGTCGTCGAAGTACTGCTGGTCGCGGCCGGGCACCTTGCTGGCGACGAACACTTCGGCATCCTCCAGGCCCATGTCGACGGTCTGGTGGGGGATCTGCTGCCAGCCCCATTCGGGGTTCTCGAAGATCGCCATGTCGGTGCGACCCTGCTGGAAATCGCCGAAACGCCGCTGGATGGACGTGGGCACCAGAACGAAGCGGTAGTCCGCCTGCTGGCGGTTCAGCGCCTCGACCAGTTGCGGCAGCAGGCCGGTGTCGGCACCCTGCTCGGGGCGCACGGTATAGGGCGGGAAATGCGCGGCACCGATCTTCACCTCGACAGGCCCGCCGGCCCACGCTGGCACCGCCAGCCCTGCCGCAGCCAGCATCAACAGGGTGGACAAGGCCTTAAGGCCGGGCGCTGGAGTCAAGACGGACGCTCATCACGGTTCATTCCTGGATGCGCCTAAGCTAGGCGTTTTCCCGCCAGGGCACAACCGCTGGTTATGCCAAAGTGACGGCAAACTGCCAGGGGATGCCGTGTGGCCGCACATTGGCTACGCTGCTTGGCAGGCATGACGAGGGAGCCTGGTATGGGCCACTGGTTGGTGATCGACCTGGAAGCCACCACCGATGACGGTGGCTGGCCGGTCACGGAGATGGAAATCATTGAAATCGGCGCCAGCCTGGTGACCCGGGAAGGCCGCGAGGTGGACCACTTCCAGCGCTTCGTGCGGCCGCGTCGGCGGCCGCAGCTGACGCCGTTCTGTCGCGAACTGACGCACATCAGCCAGGCCAGTGTCGACAGCGCCGCCGGGTTTGCCGAGGTGTGGGAGCGTTTCGAGCGCTGGCTGGGGCATCACCGCGGGCAGTTGCAGGCCTGGGTCAGCTGGGGTGACTACGACCGCCAGCAACTGCTGCAGGAGTGGCAGCAGCACGCGGTCGACAGCCTGTTGCGCCAGCTGCCGCACATCAACCTCAAGCAGCGCTTCGCCAAGGCCCGCCACCTGCAGCGTCCGACCGGGCTCAACGGTGCCCTGCAACTGGCCGGCATGCATTTTTGCGGGCAGCAGCACCGGGCCCTGGAAGATGCCCGCAATACCGCACGCCTGCTGCCCTTGAGCCTGCCTGCGAACGGCACCTGAAAGCAGATGACGGGGCGAATGGGCTTGGGCATACTGGCCAGCCCTTTTTCATCCCCCTTTTCAGGAGTCGCCCATGTTCCAGGTCAACGAGTACTTCAACGGCACCGTCAAGTCGATCGCCTTCGCCGGCGAGGAAGGCCCTGCCACCGTGGGCGTGATGGCCCCGGGCGAATACGAGTTCGGCACCGCCAAGCGCGAGATCATGCACGTGGTGTCCGGCGCCCTGACCGTGAAGCTGCCGGGTAGCGACAACTGGGAAACCTTCAACGCCGGCGACAAGTTCAATGTGCCGGCGGACAGCAAGTTCCAGCTGCAGGTGAAGGTCGATACCGCCTACCTGTGCGAGTATCGCGACTAAGCGATCGCCTGCACCGGCCTCTTCGCGGGCAAGCCCGCGAAGAATCCAGCACTAACCTTTCAGGAAACCCGCCACCTTTTCAGCCGCAGCCTGCAGATGTTGTTCATGGCTGAACCCCGAAGCCTTCAGCGGCTTCAGGTCATGATCCCCCGCCACAAGCCAGCTCACCTCGATTGCCGGTGACAGCGCATACCCCACCACTGCCTCACGATTGCCCAGCGCATCGCGCTCGCCCTGCACGATCAACGTGCGCGTGTGCAAACCGGCCAAGTGCTCTACCCGTGGTTTCTCCGGCTTGCCCACGGCATAGAACGGATACCCCAGGCACACCAGCGCATCCGCCCCCAGCTCATCGGCCAGCAAACTGGCCATGCGGCCGCCCATCGACTTGCCGCCGATCGCCAGGCGGCCCGTGACCAAAGGTCGCACCTGGCGGTACACCTCGCGCCAGCATTCGAGCAGCACCTGCTGCGGATTGGGCGGCCGCTTGCCGCCGCCATTGCGCCGCTCGGCCATGTAGGGGAACTCGAAGCGCACCACCCCGACCCCAAGCGCCGCCAGCCTTTGCGCCATCTCGTTCATGAAATCGCTGTCCATCGGCGCCCCCGCGCCGTGGGCCAGGATCAGGCATGCAGACGCGCCGCCCTCCCCCCCCTTTTGCGCAGGATCGCAGCGCAAGCCTGGGACATTCCCGATCTTCGCCCATTGATCCCCGTCAATACCGGCACATTGCCCGTCTTTCATGCTTGCCTCGCTTTACAGCCTGCCAAAATAACCGTGGATGGGAACCCATACATGAACACAACCAGCAGTACCGCCTACAACTACAAGGTGGTCCGCCAATTCGCCATCATGACGGTGGTGTGGGGAATCGTCGGGATGGGGCTCGGCGTCTTCATCGCCGCCCAGCTCGCCTGGCCTTCCCTCAACTTCGACCTCCCATGGACCAGCTTCGGCCGCCTGCGACCCCTGCATACCAATGCGGTGATCTTCGCCTTCGGCGGCTGTGCGCTGTTCGCCACCTCCTATTATTCGGTGCAACGCACCTGCCAGACCACCCTGTTCGCGCCCAGGCTGGCCGCGTTCAGCTTCTGGGGGTGGCAACTGGTGATCGTGCTGGCGGCCATCAGCCTGCCGCTGGGCTACACCAGCTCCAAGGAATACGCCGAGCTGGAATGGCCGATCGACATCCTGATCACCATCGTCTGGGTCAGCTACGCCATCGTGTTCTTCGGCACGCTGATGAAACGCACCACCCGGCACATCTACGTGGGCAACTGGTTCTTTGGCGCCTTCATCCTCACCGTGGCACTGCTGCACATCGTCAACAACCTGGAGCTGCCGGTCAGCCTGACCAAGTCGTACTCGGTGTACGCCGGCGCCACCGACGCCATGGTCCAGTGGTGGTACGGCCACAACGCGGTGGGTTTCTTCCTCACCGCCGGCTTCCTCGGGATGATGTACTACTACGTGCCCAAGCAGGCCGAGCGCCCGGTGTATTCCTATCGCCTGTCGATCGTGCACTTCTGGGCGCTGATCACCCTGTACATCTGGGCCGGCCCGCACCACCTGCACTACACCGCCCTGCCCGACTGGGCCCAGTCGCTGGGCATGGTGATGTCGCTGATCCTGCTGGCACCGAGCTGGGGCGGCATGATCAACGGCATGATGACCCTGTCGGGGGCCTGGCACAAACTGCGCAGCGACCCGATCCTGCGCTTTTTGGTGGTGTCCCTGGCGTTCTACGGCATGTCCACCTTCGAAGGCCCGATGATGGCCATCAAGACGGTCAACGCCCTGTCCCACTACACCGACTGGACCATCGGCCACGTCCACGCCGGCGCCCTCGGCTGGGTGGCGATGATCTCCATCGGCGCGCTGTACCACACCATTCCGAAAGTGTTCGGCAAGCAGCAGATGCACAGCCTCGGCCTGATCAACGCGCACTTCTGGCTGGCGACCATCGGCACCGTGCTGTACATCGCCTCGATGTGGGTCAACGGCATCGCCCAGGGCCTGATGTGGCGCGCGGTCAACAGCGACGGCACGCTCACCTATTCGTTCGTGGAAACCCTGGTGGCCAGCCACCCAGGCTTCATCGTGCGCTTCGTCGGCGGCGCGATCTTCCTCAGCGGCATGTTCCTGATGGCCTGGAACACCTGGCGCACCGTGCGTTCGCCGGCGCTCGACATCGCCCCTGCGAACGCCCAGCTGGCTTGAGGAGACCTGCCTGATGAAACATGAAGTCATCGAGAAAAACGTCGGCCTGCTGGCCCTGCTGATGGTGTTTGCCGTGAGCATCGGCGGCCTGACCCAGATCGTCCCGCTGTTCTTCCAGGACGTCACCAACAAGCCGGTCGAGGGCATGAAGCCCTACACCGCGCTGCAACTGGAAGGCCGCGATATCTACATCCGCGAAGGCTGCGTCGGCTGCCACTCGCAGATGATCCGCCCGTTCCGCGCCGAAACCGAGCGCTATGGCCATTACTCGGTAGCCGGCGAAAGCGTCTGGGACCACCCGTTCCTGTGGGGCTCCAAGCGCACCGGACCGGATCTGGCCCGGGTCGGCGGGCGCTACTCGGACGACTGGCACCGCGCGCACCTGTACAACCCGCGCAACGTGGTGCCGGAATCGAAGATGCCAGCCTACCCGTGGCTGGTCGCGGAAACGGTCGACAACAGCCATACCGACACCAAGATGCGCACCCTGCGCACCCTCGGCGTGCCCTACAGCGACGAGGACATCGCCGCTGCCCGCGAGGCCGTCAAGGGCAAGACCGAGATGGACGCCCTGGTCGCCTACCTGCAGGTGCTCGGCACCGCCATCAAGAACAAGAGGTAACCGCCATGGAAATGGACATCGGCATGATCCGCGGCCTGGGCACCCTGGTGGTGATGGTCGCCTTCATCGGCCTCTCGCTGTGGGTGTTCAACCGCCGCCGCGACCATGATTTCGCCGAAGCGCGCCTGCTGCCCTTCGTCGACGACCGCCTGCCCCCTGCCGGGCAGGAACCTGCTGCTATCAGGAGTAATCGGCAATGACCACCTTCTGGAGTACGTACATCAGCGTACTGACCCTCGGCAGCCTGATCGGCCTGGCCTGGCTGCTGCTGTCGACCCGCAAGGGCCAGAGCAACAGCACCACCGACCAGACCATGGGGCACAGCTTCGACGGCATCGAGGAGTACGACAACCCGCTGCCCAAGTGGTGGTTCTGGCTGTTCGTCGGCACCCTGGTGTTCGGCGCCGGTTACCTGGTGCTGTACCCGGGCCTGGGCAATTTCAAAGGTATCCTGCCGGGTTACGAGAACGGCTGGACCGGCGCCAACGAGTGGCAAAAGGAGATGGAAAAGGCCGACGCCAGGTTCGGGCCGATCTTCGCCAAGTATGCCGCGATGCCCGTGGAAGAAGTCGCCAGGGACCCGGCAGCACTGAAGATGGGCGGGCGCCTGTTCGCCTCCAACTGCGCGGTGTGCCACGGCTCGGATGCCAAGGGCGCCTACGGTTTCCCCAACCTGACCGACCAGGACTGGCGCTGGGGTGGCGAGCCGGAGACCATCAAGGCGTCGATCATGAATGGGCGACATGGGGTGATGCCGGCCTGGGCCGAGGTGATCGGGGAACAGGGTGTGGCGGATGTCGCCGCGTTCGTGCTGACCAACCTCGATGGGCGCAGCCTGCCGGACGGGGTCAAGGCTGACCCAGTGAAGGGCAAGGAGATCTTCGCTGGGAACTGCGTGGCCTGTCATGGGCCCGAGGGCAATGGCACACCGGCCATGGGCGCGCCGAACCTGAACCACCCGCAGGCGTTCATCTATGGGTCGAGCTTTGCCCAGTTGCAGCAGACCATTCGCTACGGGCGCCAGGGGCAGATGCCGGCCCAGGCGGAAATCCAGGGCAACGACAAGGTGCATCTGCTGGCGGCTTATGTGTATAGCCTGTCGCAGGATCAATCTGCGCAAGACCTGACCACCCAGTAAGACCTCTTCGCGGGCAAGCCCGCTCCCACAGGTTCCCCATTGCCATCAGGCTTGCGGAGTTTCTGTGGGAGCGGGCTTGCCCGCGAAGGGCTGCAGAGCAGCCCCTGTCCCCGCCAGCCCCTCGCTTGCACCCCCTCCGAACAGAACTAAGCTTGTTGCCTCAGTGGCTATCGCTCCACATGGACCGATTCAGCCCCGGCGCACAGCCTGACGCCGAGCCAGAAAAAGCTTGACCGATCGATCAGAAAAAGGCGAAAAACGGTACACATTACAAATATTTATTTGTGTACAATCGACGGTACCCAACCAACAAGAACACCAAAACCGTGGAACCTTAGCATGAGCACAGCAATCAGTCCGACTGCTTATAACTACAGGGTCGTCCGCCAGTTCGCCATCATGACGGTGGTCTGGGGGATCCTTGGCATGGGCCTCGGCGTCTTCATCGCCTCGCAACTGGTGTGGCCGCAACTGAACCTGGACCTGCCCTGGACCAGCTTCGGCCGCCTGCGCCCGCTGCACACCAACCTGGTGATCTTCGCCTTCGGTGGCTGTGCGCTGTTCGGCACCAGTTACTACGTGGTGCAGCGCACCTGCCAGACCCGGCTGATCTCCGACAGCATGGCCGCCTTCACCTTCTGGGGTTGGCAGGCGGTGATCGTCGGCGCGCTGATCACCCTGCCGATGGGCTACACCACCACCAAGGAATACGCCGAGCTCGAATGGCCGCTGGCGATCGTCCTGGCCATCGTCTGGGTCACCTACGGCCTGGTGTTCTTCGGCACCATCGTCAAGCGCAAGACCAAGCACATCTATGTCGGCAACTGGTTCTACGGCGCCTTCATCGTGGTCACCGCGATGCTGCACATCGTCAACCACATCTCGCTGCCAGTGAGCCTGTTCAAGTCGTACTCGGCGTACGCCGGCGCCACCGATGCGATGATCCAGTGGTGGTACGGCCACAACGCGGTGGGCTTCTTCCTCACCACCGGCTTCCTGGGGATGATGTACTACTTCGTGCCCAAGCAGGCCGAACGGCCGATCTACTCCTATCGCCTGTCGATCGTGCACTTCTGGGCGCTGATCACCCTGTACATCTGGGCCGGGCCCCACCACCTGCACTACACCGCCCTGCCCGACTGGGCGCAGTCGCTGGGCATGGTGATGTCGATCATCCTCCTGGCACCGAGCTGGGGCGGCATGATCAACGGCATGATGACCCTGTCCGGTGCCTGGCACAAACTGCGCACCGACCCGATCCTGCGCTTCCTGGTGGTGTCCCTGGCGTTCTACGGCATGTCCACGTTCGAAGGCCCGATGATGGCCATCAAGACCGTGAACTCGCTGTCGCACTACACCGACTGGACCATCGGCCACGTCCACGCCGGCGCCCTCGGCTGGGTGGCGATGATCTCGATCGGTGCCGTGTACCACATGATCCCGCGCCTGTATGGCCGCGAGCAGATGCACAGCGTCGGCCTGATCAACGCGCACTTCTGGCTGGCGACCATCGGCACCGTGCTGTACATCGCCTCGATGTGGGTCAACGGCATCACCCAAGGCCTGATGTGGCGCGCCATCAACGATGACGGCACGCTGACCTACTCCTTCGTCGAAGCCCTGCAGGCCAGCCACCCCGGCTATATCGTCCGCGCCCTGGGCGGCACGTTCTTCGCCTCCGGCATGCTGCTGATGGCCTACAACGTGTTGCGCACCGTCCGTGCCGCCAACCCGGTACAGGCTGAGGAAGCCGCCAAGATCGTCGTCGTGGGAGCGCACTGATGAAGCATGAAGCCGTCGAGAAGAACATAGGCCTGCTGGCCTTCTTCATGGTCATCGCCGTGAGCGTCGGTGGCCTGACCCAGATCGTCCCGCTGTTTTTCCAGGACGTCACCAACAAACCCGTCGAAGGCATGAAGCCGCGCACCGCGCTGGAAGTCGAAGGCCGCGACATCTACATCCGCGAAGGCTGCGTCGGCTGCCACTCGCAGATGATCCGCCCGTTCCGCGCCGAAACCGAGCGCTACGGCCACTATTCGGTGGCCGGTGAAAGCGTCTGGGACCACCCGTTCCTGTGGGGCTCCAAGCGCACCGGGCCGGACCTGGCCCGAGTCGGCGGCCGCTACTCCGACGACTGGCACCGCGCGCACCTGTACAACCCGCGCAACGTGGTGCCGGAGTCGAAGATGCCGGCCTACCCGTGGCTGGTCGAGAACAAGCTCGACGGCAAGGACACCGCGAAAAAGCTGGAAGTGCTGCGCACCCTCGGCACGCCGTACACCGACGCCGACATCGCCGGCGCCCGCGACGCGGTCAAGGGCAAGACCGAGATGGACGCGCTGGTCGCGTACCTGCAGGGTCTTGGCACCATCATCAAAAGCAAACGGTGACGCTGATGGATATCGGGATGATTCGCGGCCTGGGCACCGTCGTGGTGATGGTGGCCTTCGTGGGCCTGGCGCTGTGGGTGTTCAACCCGCGGCGCAAGAAGGACTTCGACGAAGCGACCCAACTGCCCTTCGCGGATGATCCCGGGGCCAGCAAGCACGTCGAGCAAGCAAAAGCGTCTGGGAGCAAACAACAATGACAACCTTCTGGAGTCTGTACGTTACCGTCCTGACCCTGGGCACCATCTTCTCGCTGACCTGGCTGCTGCTGTCGACCCGCAAGGGCCAGCGCGAAGAGGTCACCGACGAAACCGTCGGGCATGCCTTCGATGGCATCGAGGAATACGACAACCCACTGCCGAAATGGTGGTTCTGGCTGTTCGTCGGCACCATCATCTTTGCCCTTGGCTACCTGGTGCTGTACCCGGGCCTGGGCAACTGGAAAGGCATCCTGCCGGGCTATTCGTACCTGGATAACGACAAGCAGACCGAGTTCTCCAACGGCCAGCCGGGCTGGACCGGCGTGCACGAGTGGGAAAAGGAAATGGCCAAGGCCAATGCGCGCTTCGGGCCGATCTTCGCCAAGTTCGCGGCCATGCCGATCGAAGAGGTCGCCAAGGACCCGCAAGCCCTGAAAATGGGCGCCCGGCTGTTCGCCTCGAACTGCTCGGTGTGCCACGGCTCCGATGCCAAGGGTGCTTATGGCTTCCCCAACCTGACCGACCAGGACTGGCGTTGGGGCGGCGAGCCGGAGACCATCAAGACCACCATCATGGGCGGCCGCCACGGCGTCATGCCGGCCTGGGGCGAGGTGCTGGGTGAGCAAGGCGTGGCGGATGTCGCCGCGTTCGTCACCAGCAAGCTCGATGGCCGCACCCTGCCGGAAGGCGCCAAGGCCGATGCCGAGAACGGCCAGAAGCTGTTCGCCGCCAACTGCGTGGCCTGCCACGGGCCTGAGGGCAAGGGTACGCCGGCCATGGGCGCGCCGAACCTGACCCACCCGCAGGCGTTCATCTATGGCTCGAGCTTCGCCCAGCTGCAACAGACCATCCGCTATGGTCGCCAGGGGCAGATGCCGGCGCAGGAGCAGCTGCAGGGCAATGACAAGGTGCACCTGCTGGCGGCTTACGTGTACAGCCTGTCGCATCAGCCGGAGTCGGATCGACAGGCCGAGTAAGGCAGGCCTGGCCTCTTCGCGGGCAAGCCCGCTCCCACAGGTACTGTGCGCCACCTGTGGGAGCGGGCTTGCCCGCGAAGAGGCCAGCAAAAGCAGCACAAGATGACCTGGATCAATTGACACCCGCCATAACACGATTCACGCCACCAACCCAACGCGACTAAAGGTCGCAGTGCGATCCCATATCGTCACCAGCGGCGTATCATTGATCGCAGAGCGCTAGCAGCATGCGCCAGACCACGGCCGGCACGTACTGGCCGCGGCGTTTCTCCACTGCCGTGGGACTTGATGATGAGCAAGCAGATTCCAGTACATGACGTCACCCCGCCTGCCAGCAAAGGAAAGGATTCCGTCGACCTCTACGCCTCCCGCGAGAAAATCTACACCCGCGCCTTCACCGGCATCTTCCGCCGCCTGCGCATGGTCGGCGGGGCCGTGCTGTTCCTGCTCTACTTCGGCACCGTGTGGCTGAACTGGGGCGGTCACCAGGCCGTCTGGTGGAACCTGCCCGAGCGCAAGTTCTACATCTTCGGCGCCACCATCTGGCCGCAGGATTTCATCCTGCTCTCGGGCATTCTCATCGTCGCCGCCTTTGGCCTGTTCTTCATCACCGTGTTCGCCGGCCGCGTGTGGTGCGGCTACACCTGCCCGCAAAGCGTGTGGACGTGGATCTTCATGTGGTGCGAAAAGGTCACCGAAGGCGACCGCAACCAGCGCATGAAGCTCGACCGGGCCCCGATGAGCGGCAACAAGTTCCTGCGCAAGCTGGCCAAGCACAGCCTGTGGCTGCTGATCGGCTTCGTCACCGGCATGACCTTCGTCGGCTACTTCTCGCCGATCCGTGACCTGCTCGGCGACTTCTTCACCGGCCAGGCCGACGGCTGGGCCTACTTCTGGGTCGGCTTCTTCACCCTCGCCACCTACGGCAACGCCGGCTGGCTGCGCGAACAGGTGTGCGTGTACATGTGCCCGTACGCACGCTTCCAGAGCGTGATGTTCGACAAGGACACGCTGATCGTCTCCTACGACCCTCGCCGTGGCGAAACCCGCGGCCCGCGCAAGAAGGACACGGACTACAAAGCCCAGGGCCTGGGCGACTGCATCGACTGCACGATGTGCGTGCAGGTCTGCCCCACCGGCATCGACATCCGTGACGGCCTGCAGATCGAATGCATCGGCTGCGCCGCCTGCATCGACGCCTGCGACAGCATCATGGACAAGATGAATTATCCCAAAGGCCTGATCAGCTACACCACCGAGCACAACCTGTCGGGGCAGAAGACCCACATGCTGCGCCCGCGCCTGATCGGCTATGCCGTGGTGCTGCTGGTGATGATCGGCGCCCTGGCCACCGCCTTCGCCACCCGCTCGCTGGTCGGCTTCGACGTCAGCAAGGACCGCGTGCTGTACCGCGAGAACGCCCAGGGCCGGATCGAGAACGTGTACAGCCTCAAGGTCATGAACAAGGACCAGCGCGACCACGTCTACGTGCTCGACGCCGCCGGCCTGCCCGACCTCAAGCTCGAAGGCCAGCGCGAGATCCGCGTCGCCGCCGGCGACATCGTCAGCCTGCCGGTGCAGCTGTCGGTGGCCCCGGAAAAACTGCCCTCGACCACCAATGAAATCACCTTCATCCTCAAGAGCGCCGATGACAGCGCCGCCGAGGTCGAAGCCAAGAGCCGCTTCATCGGCCCACAGATCCGCTGAGAGAGAACAACGACAATGCCTGCCGCCACCAGCCCCTGGTACAAACACCGCTGGCCCTGGATCATCATCGCGATGCTCGCCACCTCGGTGGGCCTGAGCCTGAGCATGGTCAGCATCGCCGTGCGCAACCCGGACAACCTGGTCAACGACAACTACTACGAGGCCGGCAAGGGCATCAACCGCTCGCTGGACCGCGAGCTGCTGGCCCAGACGCTCAACCTCAAGGCCAGCGTGCACCTCGACGAACTGACCGGCGAAGTGGACCTGCGCCTGACCGGCAACAGCGACCCGCAGAACCTGGAGCTGAACCTGATCTCGCCGACCCAGCCGGACAAGGACCGCAAGGTGCTGCTCAGCCGGGTCGAGGCCGGGCGCTATGTGGGGCAGCTGGACGACAAGGTCGATGGCCGGCGTTTCGTCGAGCTGCTGGGCAGCCAGGACGCGCACGTGTGGCGGCTGTTCGAGGAAGAGAAGGTCGAGCACGGCGTGACCTTGCAACTGGGCGATGAAGCGCTTCAGGGCGCCGAGCACCGATAACCGCACCACCACCTTCCCCTGTGGGAGCGGGTTTACCCGCGAATGGGCCAGACCTGTAGACATCTTTGCCTGATCTGACGCATTCGCGGGTGAACCCGCTCCCACAGGGATTTACATCTGCCCCAGCAACCGTGCTCGCCTTATGACCCAACCCACCCCCTGCTACCACTGCGCCCTGCCCGTGCCCACCGGCAGCCGCTTCACCGCCGTGGTCCTCGGCGAGCCCCGGCAGTTCTGCTGCCCGGGCTGCCAGGCGGTGGCCGAATCGATCGTCGCCGGCGGCCTTGCACACTACTACCAGCACCGCAGCGACAGCAGCGCCAACCCCGAGACCCTGCCAAAACAGCTGCAGGACGAACTGGCCCTGTACGACCGCAGCGACGTGCAACAAACCTTCGTCCGCCATGCCGACAACCTCGCCGAAACCACCCTGCTGGTCGAGGGCATCAGCTGCGCCGCCTGTGGCTGGCTGATCGAGAAACACCTGCGCAACGTCCCGGGCATTGCCGAGGCACGGCTGAACCTGTCCAACCACCGCCTGCTGCTGAACTGGGACGACCGGCAACTGCCGCTGTCGCGCCTGCTCGCCGAGCTGCGCCAGATCGGCTACGCCGCCCACCCCTACCAGCCCGACCAGGCCGCTGAACAACTGGCCCGCGACAACCGCAGCGCCCTGCGCCGCCTGGGCGTGGCCGGGCTGCTGTGGTTCCAGGCGATGATGGCGACCATGGCCACCTGGCCGGAATTCAACATCGACCTGTCCGCCGAGCTGCACACCATCCTGCGCTGGGTGGCGCTGTTCCTGACCATCCCCATCGTGTTCTACAGCTGCGCGCCGTTCTTCAAGGGCGCCGCCCGCGACCTGCGTACCCGTCACCTGACCATGGACGTGTCGGTGTCGCTGGCCATCGGCCTGGCCTTCGGCGCCGGCATCTGGACCGCAGTCACCGGCAGCGGCGAGCTGTACTTCGACACCGTGGGCATGTTCGCCCTGTTCCTGCTCACCGGCCGCTACCTCGAACGTCGCGCCCGCGAACGCACCGCCGCAGCCACCGCGCAGCTGGTCAACCTGTTGCCGGCCTCATGCCTGCGCCTGGACGCCCGAGGCCAGGCCGAACGCATTCTGCTGGGCGAGCTGCAGCGTGGCGACACCGTGCAGGTGCTGCCCGGTGCGGTGATCCCCGCCGACGGGCGCATCGTCGAAGGCCGCTCCAGCGTCGACGAGTCGCTGCTGACCGGCGAGTACCTGCCACAACCACGGCGAATCGGCGAGCGGGTCACCGGCGGCACGCTGAACGTCGAGAGCACGTTGCACGTGCAAGTCGAAGCCCTGGGCCACGACTCGCGCCTGTCAGCCATCGTGCGCCTGCTGGAGCGCGCCCAGACCGAGAAGCCCCGCCTGGCGGAAATCGCCGATCGCGCCTCGCAGTACTTCCTGTTGTTCTCGCTGCTCGCCGCCGTCGTCATCGGCCTGGGCTGGTGGTACCTGGACCCGGGCCGGGCATTCTGGATCGTCCTCGCCATGCTGGTGGCGACCTGCCCGTGCGCCTTGTCCCTGGCCACTCCCACCGCGCTCACCGCCGCCACCGGCACCCTGCACAAGCTCGGCCTGCTGGTGACCCGCGGCCATGTGCTGGAAGGCCTCAACCAGATCGACACGGTGATCTTCGACAAGACCGGCACCCTGACCGAGGGCCGCCTGGCCCTGCGCAACATCCGCCCGCTCGGCGCCCTGCCCGCCGACCGCTGCCTGGCCCTGGCCGCAGCCCTCGAAAACCGCTCCGAGCACCCCATCGCCCGCGCCTTCGGCCGCAGCGCCACGCCCGCCGACGAGGTGCAGAGCGTGCCCGGCCTGGGCCTGGAAGGCACGCTTGACGGCCAGCGCCTGCGCATCGGCCAGGCCACCTTCGTCTGCGCCCTGAGCGGCGCCGAGATCCCCACGGTGCCGGAGCCGCGCGGCCAGTGGCTGCTGCTGGGCGACCGCCAGGGCCCGCTGGCCTGGTTCGGCCTGGACGACCGCCTGCGCGAGGATGCCCCGGCCCTGCTGGCGGCCTGCAAGGCCCGCGGCTGGCGCACCGTGTTGCTGTCTGGCGACAGCTCGCCGATGGTCGCCGAGGTGGCCGCACAGCTGGGTATCGACCAGGCTATCGGCGGCCTGCGCCCGGACGACAAGCTGGAGCGGCTCAAGGCCCTGCAAACCTCTGGCCGCAAGGTGCTGATGCTCGGCGACGGGGTCAACGACGTGCCGGTGCTGGCCGCCGCCGACATCAGCATCGCCATGGGCAGCGCCACCGACCTGGCCAAGACCAGCGCCGACGCGGTGCTGTTGTCCAACCGTCTGCAGGCGCTGGTGCAAGCCTTCGAGCTGGCCCGCCGCACGCGCCGCAACATCCTCGAGAACCTGCTGTGGGCGACCTTGTATAATGGCGTCATGTTGCCGTTCGCCGCGCTCGGCTGGATCACCCCGGTATGGGCGGCCATCGGCATGTCGGTCAGTTCGCTGATCGTGGTGCTCAATGCCCTGCGCCTGACCCGCCTGCCGCGGGTATCGGGCGTGAGGGCACTCGACGCAGCCGCTTATGGAAGGAAGTCGCCATGCCCGCCCTCTATGTAATGATTCCGGCCGCGCTGCTGCTCGTCGGCGTTGCCGTGTACATCTTCTTCTGGGCGGTGGACAGCGGCCAGTACGACGACCTGGAAGGCCCCGCCCACAGCATCCTCTTCGACGACCAGGACCCTCGCCACCAGGCCGCGGTCCAGGCCGACGAAAGCGCCCCCGCCGACGACAAGGAACCGCCACCCCGTGCCTGACCTGCTGCCACTGCTCGGTTCGGCCCTGGTGCTCGGCCTGCTCGGCGGCGGCCACTGCCTGGGCATGTGCGGCGGCCTGATGGGTGCGCTGACCCTGGCCATCCCCCCGCAACAGCGCGGCCGACGCCTGCGCCTGCTGCTGGCCTACAACCTGGGGCGCATCTTCAGCTACGCCTGCGCCGGGCTGCTGCTCGGCCTGGCCGGCTGGGCGCTGGCCAGCAGCCCGGCGGCCCTGGGCTTGCGGGTGGTGGCGGCGCTGCTGCTGATCGCCATGGGGCTGTACCTGGCGGGCTGGTGGAGCGGCCTGACCCGGGTCGAGGCGCTGGGGCGCGGGCTGTGGCGGCATATCCAGCCGGTGGCTTCGCGGCTGATGCCGGTATCCAGCATTCCCCGGGCGCTGCTGCTGGGGGCTCTCTGGGGATGGCTGCCGTGCGGGCTGGTGTACAGCACCTTGTTGTGGGCGGCGAGCCAGGGTAATGCGGGGTACAGCGCGGCGTTGATGCTGGCGTTCGGCTTGGGGACCTGGCCGGTACTGCTGGCCACGGGCTTGGCCGCAGAGCGGGTGAATGCCTTGTTGAGAAAACGCAGCGTGCGCGTGGCAGGCGGGGTGCTGGTGATCCTGTTCGGTATCTGGACATTGCCCGGGCCGCACCAGCATTGGCTCATGGGGCATTGAACGGGGCTGCTTTACAGCCCTTCGCGAGCAAGCTCGCTCCCACAGGAGCACCTCAGGCTTCGGGCTTGCACGCTACCTGTGGGAGCGGGCTTGCCCGCGAAGGGCCGCAAAGCGGCCCCGAGGTGCCTTGATACAAATCAAAACACTTTACTACATACGGCCATAGACTCCGGATCACTGCTGCATCATCCGGGGATTGCCCACATGCTCGACGACCTACATTGGGATGCCGACCTGATCCGTCGCTACGATCAGGCCGGCCCGCGCTATACCTCCTACCCGACCGCCGTGCAACTGCACGCCGAGGTCGGTTCGTTCGACCTGCTCCACGCCCTGCGCGAGAGCCGCCGGGCCGCACGCCCGCTGTCGCTGTACCTGCACGTGCCGTTCTGCGCCAACATCTGCTACTACTGCGCCTGCAACAAGGTCATCACCAAGGACCGCGGCCGCGCCACCCCCTACCTGCAGCGCCTGGAGCAGGAAATCCAGCTGATCGCCTGCCACCTGGGTCCTGAACAACGGGTCGAGCAGCTGCATTTCGGCGGCGGCACGCCAACCTTCCTCAGCCCTGTGGAACTGCGTCAGCTGATGGCCACCTTGCGCCGGCACTTCAACCTGGTGGAAGACGATTCCGGCGACTACGGCATCGAAATCGACCCGCGCGAAGCCGACTGGTCGACCATGGGTCTGCTGCGCGAACTGGGTTTCAACCGTGTCAGCCTCGGCGTGCAGGACCTCGACCCGGCCGTGCAACGCGCGGTCAACCGCCTGCAGAGCCTGGAGCAGACCCGCACCCTGATCGAGGCGGCGCGCACCTTGCAGTTCCGCTCGGTCAACCTCGACCTGATCTACGGCCTGCCCAAGCAGACCGTGGAAGGCTTCGCCCGCACCGTCGAAGAAGTCATCCGCCTGCAACCCGATCGCCTGTCGGTGTTCAACTACGCCCACCTGCCCGAGCGCTTCATGCCCCAGCGGCGCATCGACAGCAACGACCTGCCGACCGCGGCGGCCAAGCTGGAGATGCTGCACGGCACCATCGAACAACTGACCGCCGCCGGCTACCGCTACATCGGCATGGACCACTTCGCCCTGCCCGACGACGAGCTGGCCATCGCCCAGGAAGAAGGCACCCTGCAGCGCAACTTCCAGGGCTACACCAGCCACGGCCACTGCGACCTGATCGGCCTGGGGGTGTCGGCGATCAGCCAGGTCGGCGACCTCTACTGCCAGAACAGCAGCGACCTCAACACCTACCAGGAAACCCTCGCCAATGCCCAGCTGGCGACCCAGCGCGGGTTGATCTGCACCCAGGACGACCGCCTGCGGCGCGCGGTGATCCAGCAGCTGATCTGCCACTTCGAGCTGGACTTCGCACCGATCGAGACGGCCTTCACCATCGACTTTCGCGGCTACTTCAAAGACCTGTGGCCCGAGCTGCAAGCCATGCAGCGCGACGGCCTGATCAGCCTCGACGACCAGGGCATCCGCATCCTGCCGGCCGGGCGCCTGCTGGCGCGCTCGGTGTGCATGGTGTTCGACGCCTACCTGGCGCTGCACAACCGCCAGCGCTTCTCGCGGGTGATCTGAGCGCCGAGGCGAACGACCGCATGGACAACCCCACCCGGCCAGGCACACCATGAGCCCACAAGGACTCCCGGCAACCTGCCCGCCGGGATTTCGCCGGTGCGCAGCAAAACTGCGCAACTGGCCTACACCCTATGTCGTGGGTTACCCTTACGACTTATGTGTGCTTTCCCACAAGGATCGATTCAAATGTCCGAGCCAGTCAAACTGCGCCCCAACAGCCAGGCCCATTGCAAGGATTGCAGCCTGGCCCCCCTGTGCCTGCCTCTTTCGCTCAACCTGGAAGACATGGATGCACTGGATGAAATCGTCAAACGCGGGCGGCCATTGAAGAAAGGCGAGTTCCTGTTCCGCCAGGGTGACAATTTCGGCTCGGTCTACGCAGTACGTTCCGGCGCCCTCAAGACCTTCAGCCTCAGCGACGGTGGCGAGGAGCAGATCACCGGCTTCCACCTGCCCAGCGAGCTGGTCGGGCTGTCGGGCATGGACACCGAGGCCTACCCGGTGTCGGCCCAGGCCCAGGAAACCACCTCGGTGTGCGAAATCCCCTTCGAACGCCTCGATGAACTCTCGGTGCAGCTGCCGCAGCTGCGTCGCCAGTTGATGCGAGTGATGAGCCGCGAGATCCGCGACGACCAGCAGATGATGCTGCTGCTGTCGAAAAAAACCGCCGACGAACGGATCGCCACCTTCCTGGTCAACCTGTCCGCGCGCTTCCGCGCCCGCGGCTACTCGGCCAACCAGTTCCGCCTGAGCATGTCGCGCAACGAAATCGGCAATTACCTGGGCCTGGCGGTGGAGACCGTGTCGCGGGTGTTCACCCGCTTCCAGCAGAACGGCCTGCTGCGCGCCGAAGGCAAGGAAGTGCACATCCTCGACCCGATCCAGCTGTGCGCGCTGGCCGGTGGCGCAATGGAAGCCTGAAACCTGGCGTTAGCAGGTATACTGGCGCATTCGTTTTCCCAGGATACCCGCAACAATGCACAGCGACGCCTTCGACCTCAAAGCCCTGATCCGCCCGGTAGTGGACTTCCCCAAGCCGGGCGTGATCTTTCGCGACATCACCCCGCTGTTCCAGTCGCCGCGCGGGCTGCGTTACGTGGCCGACCAGTTCATCGAGCGCTATGTCGAGGCCGAGTTCAGCCACATCGGTGCGATGGACGCGCGGGGCTTCCTGATCGGCTCGATCATCGCCCACCAGCTGAACAAGCCGCTGATCCTGTTCCGCAAGCAGGGCAAGCTGCCGGCCGACGTGTTGAGCGAGGGTTACCAGACCGAGTACGGCGAGGCCTTCCTGGAAGTGCATGCCGACAGCCTGTGCGAAGGCGATTCGGTGCTGATTTTCGATGACCTGATCGCCACCGGCGGCACGCTGCTGGCGGCGGCCAACCTGGTGCGTCGCACCGGGGCCGAGGTGTTCGAGGCGGCAGCGATCATCGACCTGCCGGAGCTGGACGGCTCGCGCCGGCTGCAGGCGGCGGGCGTGCCGACCTTCTGCCTGACCGAGTTTTCCCTGAGCGAATATTGAGTTGTAGCCGGGAGCCGCTTTGCGGCCCACTCGCAGGCAAGCCGGCTCCCACAGAACAACACGCAACTCAGTGATTTAGCGGGGCCTGTGGGAGCGGGTTCACCCGCGAACACCGGCGAAGCCGGTGCCATGCACCGCGTCGCATTCTTCGCGGGTAAACCCGCTCCCACAGGGTACGCGGCGCGCTAACGAATACGGTTATCTACGCGACAGCGCAGCATCCCACAGAATCACCGTAGGCCTGAAGGCAGCGCGGTCCGTGTAGGAGCGAGCGTTGCTCGCGATGGGCTGCAAAGCAGCCCCGGCGATTCAAAGCGAGATCGGCTTGCGCCCGGCAAACGCGTGAGCCAAGGTGCCACCATCCACCAACTCCAGCTCCCCACCCAGCGGTACCCCATGGGCAATCCGCGATGCCACCAGCCCCTTCTCGCCCAGCAACTGGGCGATGTAATGAGCCGTCGCTTCACCTTCCACGGTCGGGTTGGTCGCCAGGATCACCTCGGTGAATGTCCCCTGTTCCTCGATCCGCGCCATCAGCTGCGGCACGCCGATCGCCTCCGGCCCCAGGCCGTCGAGCGGCGACAGGTGCCCCTTGAGCACGAAGTAGCGCCCGCGATAGCCGGTCTGCTCCACCGCATATACATCCATCGGCCCTTCCACCACGCACAGCTGGGTGTCGTCACGGCGCGGGTCGCTGCACTGCGGGCACAGCTCCTGCTCGGTCAGGGTGCGGCACTGGCGGCAGTGGCCCACGCCTTCCATGGCCTGGCTCAGCGCCTGGGCCAGGCGCAGGCCGCCGCTGCGGTCGCGCTCGAGCAACTGCAGCGCCATGCGCTGGGCGGTTTTCTGGCCGACGCCCGGGAGGGTACGCAGGGCGTCGATCAGTTGGCGGATCAGGGGGCTGAAGCTCATGGGAAAGGCCTGACAAATCAATAAGAGGCGGTTTATACCCACCACCGCCTTTTGCGTCAAATCAACGCTTGCTCGCCAGGCTTGTCACCCTTGCCGGAACGCACCGAAAGCACCGCCAGCAACGAAATGGCAACCGTGGCCAACAGGTACAGCGCAACCGGCTGCCAGCTGCCGTTGTAGCGGCTGAGCAGGAAGGTGGCGATCAGCGGCGCGGTACCGCCAGCCAGGGCGGCGCCCAGTTGGTAGCCCAGGGTGATGCCGGTGTAGCGCACCCGGGTGGAGAAGATCTCCGAACTCATGGTGCCGAGCACTGCGGTGACCGGTGCCCAGAGCACGCCGAAGGCGATCACCGTGGCCAGCATCAGGCCCCAGGTAGTGCGGGTATCGAGCAGCTTGAAGTACGGCACGATGAACGCCGCGATCAGCAGGATGCCGGCGATATACACCGCCTTGCGCCCGACCTTGTCCGACAGCCAGCCCATGGCCGGGATCATCAGCGAAGCGACCGCCGCGCCGACCATCACCGCGTTGAGGGTGCTGACCTTGTCGTAGCCCAAGGTGGTCACCGCGTAGCTGACCACGAAGGTCGAGAAGATGTAGAACGGCGCGGTCTCCACCACTTTCAGGCCGGCGGCGATCAGCACTTCGCGCCAGTGGTCGCGCAAGGTCTCGACCAGCGGCATCTTCGACACGTTGCCGCTTTCCTTGGCCTTCTTGAAGTCCGGTGTTTCATCCAGGCCATGGCGGATCCACAGGCCGAGGAACACCAGGCCGGCGCTGAGCACGAACGGCACGCGCCAGCCCCAGCTCATGAACTGGTCGTCCGGCAGCATGGCCATCAGGCTCACTGCCATGGTCGCCAGCAGCATGCCGACGGTCACCCCCACCTGCGGCACGCTGCCGAACAGGCCCTTGCGCTTGGCTGGGGCGTACTCGTAGGCCAGCAACAGTGCGCCGCCCCACTCGCCACCGATACCCAGGCCCTGGATCACCCGCAGGGTAATCAGCAGGACCGGCGCCCACACGCCAATGTGCTCGTAGGTGGGCAGGCAGCCGATCAGCACCGTGGCGCCGCCCATCAGCGACAGGGTGATCACCAGGGTCTTCTTGCGCCCGATGCGGTCGCCGATGTGGGCGAACAGCACGCCACCGATGGGCCGCACGAAGAAGGTCAGGGAAAACGACAGGTAGGCCAGCAGCAGGCCGACCACCGGGTCGAAGGTGGGAAAGAACAGTTTGTTGAATACCAGGGCGGCGGCGGTGCCGTAGAGGAAGTAGTCGAACCATTCGATGGAGCTGCCGGTGAGGCTGGCGACCAAGGCTCGGCCACGCCCCTGGGCTGCTGAAGGGGTTGCACTGGATGGCGTCATTCGAGTCTCCGTTTTTTTGATGTTATGTCGGCGAGCACAGTGTTCATTGGCGCAAAAGAGCAACCAGGTTGCACCCTTGCGAGCGGATCTTAGTAAAACTTTGAAAATAGGTGCAACCCAACTTAAACGTTTAATCTTCAAATAATTAGAAACGGCGACAGAAATGCCCTGTTTTGAATCAATGAAACGACAAATTATTACTGCCTCACCAAAACAGTGCATTGATGACTGGTCGGTCATGAATTACCTGTTTCATTACCGAAACCACAGCAGGCTTTTTTGAGTTGCACCAGGTTGCACCTTTTTTGGAAATAGCCTTACTCTAAAAAGAGACACAACAACAAAACTAACTCGAGGCTACCGATGAACGTGCTTTTTATTGGTTATGGGCGCATGGGCGGCGCATTGGGCGATGCCTGGCTGAAGGCCGGGCTGGTGGAGCAGCTGAGCATCGTCGACCCTGGGCTGAAGGCCGATGCCGGGCAACGGCGTTATGCACGGCTGGAGGATGTGCCTGCCGACCAGGCGTTCACGTTGATCGTCCTGGCGGTGAAACCCGCCTATGCCAGCAGCGCGCTCGCCGGGCTCAGCGAGCGCCAGTGCCGCCAGGCCACCGTGGTGTCGGTGGCGGCCGGCGTGACCGAAAGCACCTTGAGCCAGGCCGTTGGCCAGCGCTGCCCGGTGGTGCGGGCCATGCCTAATACTCCCGTGCTGCTGGGGGCCGGCTGCACCGGGCTGTTTGCCTGCGGGCAACTGGACGACCAACGCAAGGCCCTGATCGGTCGCCTGTTCGAAGCGGTCGGCGCCGCCTATTGGGTACACGAAGAAGGCCAGCTGGATGCGGTCACGGCCATCAGCGGCAGCGGCCCGGCGTATTACCACCTGTTCAGCGAGGCACTGGCCGACGCCGGCGTGAAGTTGGGCCTGGATCTGGATCTTGCGCGCCAACTGGCCGCACAAACTGCATTTGGCGCGGCGACACTACAACATCAGGCACATGCCGATTTCACCGAACTTCGGGTCGCCGTCACTTCGCCCAATGGCACTACCGCAGCAGCCATCGAGGTATTTGAAGCACAGGGGCAACTTCGAGAGTTGGTGGCGGCGGCAACTTGTGCTGCCCATCGACGATCAGTGGAGTTGTCGCAAGGCGCCTGATCGAATTCCAGATTATTCAACCATTCAAATAAAAAGCCGCCAACCGGAGCTTCCGGAAGGCGGCTTCTCGAATGGCAAGCGCCTTAGAACGGCATCTTGAAGCCCGGCGGCAGTTGCATGCCAGCGGTCATACCACCCATTTTCTCCTGGCTGTTCTGCTCGATCTTGCGCACGGCGTCGTTCAGCGCGGCGGCGATCAGGTCTTCCAGCACTTCCTTGTCGTCTTCTTCAGTCGACATCAGGCTCTGGTCGATGCTCACACGCTTGACGTCGTGGCGACCGGTCATCACCACGCTCACCAGGCCGCCACCGGACTGGCCGGTAACTTCGGCGTTGGCCAGTTCTTCCTGCATCTTCTGCATCTTTTCCTGCATCTGCTGGGCCTGCTTCATCAGGCCGGCCATGCCACCTTTCATCATGGGGGTATACCTCGATTGGGTCATGTGATGCGGCCCGACACGGGGCCGGCCGCATGGTTGTCGATTACTGGCCCTGGCTGACCAGGGCGTCTACAGGCTCAATAGTATCCTGTCGCACCTTGGCCCCGAACTGCTTGATCATCTGCTGGATGAGCGGATCCTGCTCGATCGAGGTCACGGCGTCCTGCTGGCGCTCGGCACGCTTGCGGGCGCCGGCCTGGGCCGGGGTTTCCTGTTCGGGGAGAATCAGCTCGATGCGCAGGTTGAGGGTGCGCCCCAGGTGCTGGTTCAGTGCCTCGTTCAGGCGGCGTTGCTGGGTGGCATTGAACAGTGCGCCCTGGCCCGGGTCCAGGTGCAGCAGCCAGTCATCGCCATCTGCCGAGATCAGCGTACAGTTTGCAGCGATGTTGCCTGTCATGCCGGACACAGGCAACTGCGGGAATAATTCCAGCCATTGCAGGGCCAGGCCGGTCGCGGGCTTGGCAGCCGGCAGAGGCTGAGGCGCGACGACGGGTTTTTCTTCCTGGACGTGCTCGGCCAGCTCGTCGAGGTAGCTGAAGCCGACCGGGTCGCTTTCGCCGCCGTAGTAGTCTTCGTCCATCGGCGGCTCGTCATCGCGGTCCATGCCTGCGGCGGCGTAGGCCGACGGGTCGAACGGCGGTTCGTCGTAATCTGGCTGGGCAACGTGCGGCGCAGCGACAGGGGATGGCGCTGCAGCGGGCTCAGGCGCTACCGCGGCGGGCATGGGCGCAGCGGCAGGCTCCTCCCACGGCAGGTCGACCACCTCCTCCACTGCCACCGGATCAGGCGCGGCAACTTCAGGCTCGGGCTCTAGCTCCGGTACAGGCTCAGGCGCCTGCTCGACTACTGGCGCGGCTTCGACCTGCGGGGCAGGCGCCACGGGCGCTGGAGGCGCTGCGGCAACCGCAGGCGCTGCCACCGGGGTTGCCGGATCAGCTGTGGCCTGGCTGATCCCCACTGGCTTTAGCACTGGCTTGGGCGCATCGTCGGTATCGGCCGGGCGGAACGCCAGCATGCGCAGCAGGACCATTTCGAAACCGCCCCGCGGGTCCGGCGCCAATGGCAGGTCGCGACGACCGATCAGGCCCATCTGGTAGTAGAACTGCACGTCTTCGGCCGGCAGCGCCGACGCCAGCGCCAGCACCCGGTCGCGGTCGCCCTGGCCGTTGTCCACCGCTTCCGGCAGGGCCTGGGCGATGGCCACCCGGTGCAGCACGTTGAGCATTTCGGCCAGCACCCCGCTCCAGTCCGGCCCTTGCTCGGCGAGGTTGCGCACCGCTTCGAGCAGCGCCCGCGCGTCCCCTTCCAGCAACGCCTGCAACACGCCGTAGACCTGGCCGTGATCGAGGCTGCCGAGCATGGCGCGCACATCGGCGGCCAGCACCTTGCCTTCGCCAAAGGCGATGGCCTGGTCGGTCAGGCTCATGGCGTCACGCATCGAACCGTCGGCGGCGCGCCCGAGCAGCCACAGGGCATCCGCCTCGAATGGCACGTTCTCGGCCTGCAGCACATGGCTCAAGTGCTCGACCACCCGCTCCGGGCTCATGTTCTTCAGCGAGAACTGCAGGCAGCGCGAGAGGATGGTGGCCGGCAGCTTCTGCGGGTCGGTGGTGGCGAGGATGAACTTGACGTAGGGCGGCGGCTCTTCCAGCGTCTTGAGCAAGGCGTTGAACGAGTGGGTGGAAAGCATGTGCACTTCGTCGATCAGGTAGACCTTGAAGCGCCCACGGCTCGGCGCGTACTGCACGTTATCCAGCAGTTCGCGGGTGTCTTCGACCTTGGTGCGGCTGGCGGCGTCGATCTCGATCAGGTCGACGAAGCGGCCCTCGTCGATCTCCCGGCACACCGAACAGGTGCCGCAGGGCGTCGAGGTGATGCCGGTCTCGCAGTTGAGGCATTTGGCGATGATCCGCGCGATGGTGGTCTTGCCCACGCCGCGGGTACCGGTAAACAGGTAGGCGTGGTGCAGGCGCTGATTGTCCAAGGCATTGATCAAGGCCTTGAGCACATGGGTCTGGCCGACCATTTCGCGGAACGAGCGCGGACGCCATTTACGTGCAAGAACCTGATAACTCATCGAAAAACCATCGCAGCCTGATCCAGCGGAAAGAGCGCTAATCCTAGCGGAGCGGGGCCGAAATTGCACCCTGCGCAGCTCGTCTAAGCTAAGCAACTGGCGCGCTGTTCAAGGAGGAAGTGCCTTGCGAAGATTGCTGGCCCTGCTAATGCTCTTGACCACGTACAGCCTGGCCGACCAGCCGGTGCTGCGATTTTCCGTCGCCGAGAGCTGGAGCATGCCGCTGATGCGCCTCGAGGGCGGCCAGCCGGTAGAGGGTCTGCTGTATGACCTGATGCAGGCCATGGCCCGGGAAGCCGGCGTGCGGCCGGCTTACCACGTGATGGCGCGCCTGCGTTTGCAACAGGCGATGGAGGATGGCGACATCGATGTGCGTTGCTACGTGAGCACGCGCTGGCTCAACGATCGGCCGGGGAACTATGTGTGGAGCGTGCCGCTGATCCAGCAGCGCGATGTGCTGGTCGGGCGCGCCGCAGACAGCAGCCCGGTGCAGCCCGAGCAGCTGGCGCCGCAGGCCGTTGGCACAGTGCTTGGGTATACCTATTCGACGCTGGAGGCCTTTTTCGCCGAGGGGCGGTTGCGGCGTGAAGACAGCCGCAGCCAGGAGCTGGCGTTGCAGAAGTTGCAGGCCGGGCGGTATCGGTATGCAGTGAGCAATGAATTGTCGTTGCGCTGGTTCAACCAGCGGTTGCCGGTGGAGCGGCGGCTGCAGGTACTGGCGGTGCTGGAGGAGCAGGCGCTGGGGTGCATGGTGAGGAATGACCCGGCGGTGCCGACGCAGGCGTTGCTCAGGGCGCTGGTGCGGATGAAGCAGTCGGAGGAGATTGAGCGGATTATCGGGCGGTATGGCCAGAGTTCGGGGGAGGTTTTGGGGGTGAGGGGGTGAGGCGTTGAGGGTGGCGGTATGGCTGGGAGGTGATTTTTCTCGGGAATGTGTCAGGGCCACCAGGTGCTTGCCACGACAGTTGCAGCGCCTGGGAGATCGAGCGCCGCCCGCGCGGCGCATCGCGAGCAAGCTCGCTCCTACGTTTGTTTCGGGCCAGTAACGCCTGTGGGATTCGCGCGCGACCGTCTTGTTGGTACGACGCGATGATGTGCCATGCACCAGGGCGTACGCGCGTAAATCCCCCAGGAATAACTGGCCCGAAACAGACGTAGGAGCGAGCTTGCTCGCGATGTGCCGCGCGGGCGGCGCTCGATTTCACAGGCGCTGCAACTGTCGTGGCGAACACCTGCCAGCCCTCACGCAGCACCCTCCCCCTCCACAGACGCCACCACCGCATCCGCCTGCCCCCAGGCAATCTGCATCGCCCGCAGCCCATGCTCGAGCAACTGCCGCGTCTCTTCGTCTTCGATGCGTTCAAGCGCCCGACGGCTGTCGCTGTAGGCGAACATCAGATAGTGGGAGATGTTCATCAATACATACTCCATGGGACCGACGCCTTCGCAAATGGCGCGCGACAGGGGCTTGCCTGGTTTCAGGCCATAGAACTGAGGTGGATCGGGGACAATTTTCTTCATGAAATCACCGTACCGAGTTGAGGCCGCCCATGTTGCTTCCACGCATTAGGGTGACAGTTGTACGCGGGGTGGAAGACCAGGGTACGGTGAGCCCGGCAGGCCCAAGGGCCTCCCACGCACAACTGTCATGACGACAACCACCATACCGCTGGGCTTCCACACCCGATCGCTGAACCTACAGCGACCGCAAAAGGCTAAACGGCGGAGTTTCCAGGGACAATCAGACGGCAGCCGACAGGTTGCGTAGGATATTTCAACAGGACAGGAATGCGTGTAGGAGCATTCCCTTTTGATCGAGGAAGATTCTAGCCATACCCCTACAGCCCTTGAAATACAACGATTCCAAGTCGCCCGACCTACAACGCGTTCCGAAGAGAACGATTTCCCTAAGCAGCCAAACAGCCCAAACTGACTTCACCCAAGGCGTGCTCGCCGCAGCGGACAAGGAAGCCCCATGCGCCAGGACGAACGAGACAACCTGGAACTCGACAAGCCGCTGATCGAAAAGCAAAGGCTCAGCGCCGAGACCCGAAAATTCGTGGCTGAAATAAGCAAGCTCAGGCGGGAGACGTTTTGCTACCCCTTCATAGTCGGGTCAACCGTATTGGCAGCCCTGAGCGGAATCATCAGCCTTGTGACCAAGTAATCACGCAGAGGAACAATCATGCGACGCTCGATTCAGGAAATCCGCGAAGAAATGTACCTCGAGATCGACGCACTGCAAGAGGACATCCGCAAAGCCAGAAACGCCTCCCCTTGGGAAGTGCTGATACCGCTCGGCATGGGGGCAGGGTTTTCGTTGATCGTGATCGTGGTCGGCACCTGGATCATGCGACAACTGTAAACCGTGATCAGAAGCTGAATAGAGGCGATGCGCGGGGCCGAACGAGACTTTTCGACCCCGGAAATGGAGGCGGCCCCACCAGCCACACCCCGGCACTCGATGTTCCCGCTATGGCTGCTCCCTTCCGGGCCTGACCAGGTCGCATGCGAGCATGCTCGGGAATCAATGCGAGCCTTATGGGGCGAGGGTTTCAGGCTGATGAGGTAGCATGCCACCTACACGTGCAGACATTCAGCACGGACTCGCAGAGCTTGGGGTGTGACCAGAATTGTTCCACTCAATTGGTCCACTCTACTGGTCCACTATGGTGCTCATTCATGGCCTACATCGTCCGCCGCCAGTCCGTTTACTACCTCAACCTTCGACTGCCAAAGCACCTGTTTCCCAACCGGCACACACTTCGAATTTCTCTGCATGTACGTGAGCGTCGGGCAGCCCTCTTCCTCGCCTCTGCCTTAGCTCAGCAGGTGAACAGCCACCTGAGCGAACACCCGCTAACAGCCCCTGAGACGCTGCGTGCGTTGTGTGAGCAATGGCGAGTAGCGCCACCCCAGCCAGCAGTTGCAACCGCACCATGGACAGCTCCAGCAGCCACGCTGAAGCCAAGAGGTGAAGGCTCCACACTGGCCACCCTCTCCAAGCTGTATATAGAAGAAGGGAAGCGTGGTGGCACATGGCGGCAAAGCAGCACCGATGACGTTGAGCGTGCCCTAGCAGAACTGTTCGAGCTGATGGGTGATATGCCTGCGGTAGCCTTCGACGCTCAGCAAGCTCGCCTGCTAAAGGAGCGCCTTAGCCGCTGCCCCCAGTACTTCGGCTTACGCCCAGAGTTCAAGGGTAAGACCCTGAAGCAGGTGGTCGAGTCAGGTAGCAGCTACAAGACCATCACCGCTGTCACCGTGAACAACCGGCTCCGCAAGCTCACGGCCTTCATGAGCTGGTGCAAGGCAAACGGGTATGTCGCAGACAACCCTCTTGCTGGAATGAAAGTCATGACGGGATCAGCAAAGGAAGCACGCCTGTCATTTGAACGCGATGATCTGACTGCACTGCTGGATCATGAAGCGCTGCGAAAGGAAGCACGCAAGCACCCATGGCGCTACTGGCTGCCCTTAATGGGGCGAGCCACCGGGGCACGACTGGAAGAGCTCTGCCAATTGCGGGTTGATGACGTCATCGAGCAACAGGGAATCCCGTGCATACGCATTGATGACAGCGGTAAAGGCCAGAACCTCAAGAACGCTAGCAGCCGTCGCATCCTCCCTATACATCCTGCCCTTTTAGAGCTGGGCCTGCTTCAGCACGTTGAGTCAGTCAAGGCATCAGGGGCTGATCGCGTGTTCCCTGAGCTGGAAGCAGTACGAGGCAAGCTCGGCCACGCCCCATCTAAGTGGTTCGGTCGCTACAGGACCCGCCAGGGGGTCACTGACACCAGGAAGACATTCCATAGCTTCCGTCACACGCTCATCGACGACCTCCCGGATGCAGGCGTACAAGACTCGTTGATCAAGCGGATCGTCGGCCATGAAGACGGGGCCGTTACGTTCAGCGTCTACGGGAGCAGAAGCCCGCTGAAGGCGATGCTCGATGCGATCCGCCATATTGCGATACCCGCTCGATGATTGCGTGAGACCAAGCTTGCAGGCCAGCTTGCTGGAGCTGCCGCGTATAGAAGGATGCCCGCCCGAGCAACCCAACCAGATGCGTCAGTTCGAACGCCAGAGAATGACCGAATTATTTTCACATCTGGGGGTTGACTCTCTGAATCGGCTCGCATACATTACCTGCCATCACCAAGTCACCGGTGAAACATCGGCCAAAATTGCCGGATTGAACTTTACCTCCCTGCGGATTCACTCGAAAGAATGAATGGTTAGCACGGAGGTTTTGTCGTGCCCGAGATTCAGGAAAACTCAACCGCATCAGCCCTAGTTTCAACTACCCGAGTAACCACCATGCCATGATCGCAAGATAATTCCGTGCCCGTAATCCGCCCTCACTCTCAACATTAAAGGCAACTACATGACTTAATACAGAACTCCTGATACTTTCCT
This sequence comes from Pseudomonas sp. NPDC089401, assembly GCF_044749485.1. Lineage (NCBI taxonomy): Bacteria > Pseudomonadati > Pseudomonadota > Gammaproteobacteria > Pseudomonadales > Pseudomonadaceae > Pseudomonas > Pseudomonas sp. NPDC089401. The sequence goes on from NZ_JBIVIA010000011.1 coordinate 83,027, forward strand.
GAGCATAGGGCCAGTCCGCCCATTCGCCACACTTACTATAAATCCGACGAAACTTAGAGTTTACGTTACGGCACCCTATTGCCCAGAATTCGCCAACAACCAACAGAGGAGTTTAACAACGAGCAAACTACGACCAAACGCCTCATCATGCACCACCCAATTTTTATCAATAGACCGTCCCAGTACCAGCTCTTACTTTCGAGCGACGGCCACCTATCGCCCAAAATCCGTAAAGGAAGACAACTAGATGAAACACCAAACAAGCAACAACCCCGCAGAACTGGAAAGCCCTTTCCATCCGAAGAACATCCTTGCCAAGCAGCGAGTTTCGACGCAATACGTCGTCCCGCTCACCGGCCCTATTGGAGAAATCCATGAGTACGGGGAACTCGTCAACATTCTTGCCCATGCTGGAGAGGAAGACCAGGTATACATCCAGCTTTCATCCCCCGGTGGAAGTCTGGAGACATGCGACTATCTATGCCGCCGAATGGAAGAATGCGCAGCTCACATTATTGTGGAGATCGGCATGACTTGCGCATCAGCAGCCTCGGCAATCGCCCTACAAGCCGATGACTGGGTAATTTACGACAGCAGCACCATGATGATTCACTCCTGTTCGTATTCACCCGGGTATGGGAAGGAGTCGGATATCCGGTCGAGAGTGGAGTATACAGAACGACTCAACCGGGAATGGATCGAACGAACATATAACGGCTTTCTCTGCGAGGATGAAGTGATCGAAGCCGTTATCCATGGCAAAGACTTGTACTTTTTTGCGGACGACTTGCGGGAGCGTATGCCGCTATTCCACGAGCACCGTGAACAATGTAAAGCCCGACGAATCGAAGAAATCATGTGCTACTGGGACCAGCAAGAAGCAGCATAGGACTACTTGAAAAGTTAGACGCCCACACATTACGAGCGCGACACCCTAAGTCTCGGCACCAGCCTTCTGCCATACAACAAACGCGAACAGTTAATCACAGGAAATACTATGACTTAGCCCAGACCAATCTGCACTGACCTCGCCCAGCGCTCAAATAATGTGCTAGAAAACTCAATATCCACCCACTCTAATCGCTACGAAGTCATAGCGATGGGCAGTTACACCCTAAATTTAAGACATACATACTATATGGACATTAAAACCATGAATACCAACACCACCCAGGATGCTACCCCCAACGCTATCACCGCTGTTATGGAGAGTTCGTTCACTACTCTCCTGCAGCAAAGCCTTGCTCACATCGAAGACAACCCCGTTACCATGAGCAGCTTGGAGATCGCGAAACTGACAGGTAAACGTCATGACAATGTGATGAACGACATACGCCAGCAGCTTGAGGAACTTGGTCAAGATGCCCTGGAATTTCAGGGTAACTATCAGGACTTCTACAACCGCAGTAAGCCTTGCTTCAACCTGCCCCGACGAGAGGTAGATATCCTGCTCTCCGGCTACAACACGAAGATGCGAGCCGCAGTAGTTGATCGTTGGCACGTACTGGAAGCGGAGAAGAAACTTGGCGTAATTGAGATCCCAAACAATCTGGTAGGCACCCTGAAACTCGTTCTCACTTTGAAGGAAGAGCAGACCATGCTGACGCACCAAGTCGAAGCCCTGGAGCAACAGCTTGCCGAAGACTCTGAAAAGGTTGATTTCTACAACAAGATTTACGAACGGGACGACCTACTAAATCCAACCAAGGCCGCTAAGCTTCTCGACACTGGGCGGAATCGTTATCTCGAATACCTCCGTGACCACAAAATCTTGATGAGTCGCCCACACCAACAGAACATGCCTTATCAGAAGTATCTCGATGCAGGGTACTTCGAAGTGAAGGAGTGCGCATGCTATAACCATAAGACGGGCAAGCGTGAGTTTAAAGCACTACCCCTCCTTACTGGCAAAGGCTTGATCTGGCTTCAGCAATTCATCGAAAAAAATGGCCGCATTGGACTTTAAGAACCCTAGACCAAACTTACAAGCTTATAATTAAGCCCAAGTCATAACAATCAAGCTCAGACAGCACGGACGTATGTAGACCAGGACCAATAATGCACCATTCTGGACGAAATACACCTTGAAGGTGGCTGGCGCAATCAAACCAGCCATCGCCTAGAGCCAGATTTCAAATACCATTAGCTCGCCACTCAAAACCAATCGATCATTGAGCAGAGCGGAATTCTTGCCACCTGCAACTTTGCTGTAAGTTCCTGGCAAACGGATCACAACTGAGGGCCTGCATACAAACTGAAAACACGCAGACAAGAAACACATGAAACAGAACCGACTTGATGGCGACACTATCGAACTACTCTCCCAATCAGAACTTAACGAGCTAGACGCACGAATCGCAGCCAACGCAGACAAATGGCTTAAAGATCACGCACCAAAGACCAAGAGCAAGGCCACACGTAAGTCCAAGAGTAATCGTGGCAGAAAGCCAAAGGTAATTGAAAATCCTTTCTTCGGATTTATTGACTGTACATCGCATTGGGGTCGCTACCCAGTATTTGCAGAAAGCATCATCGAAGGCGTTGCACGACTGGACTGGCATGATAGACCCATCGGTAAGGGTGGAAAATCCATGCCATTGTCTGTACGTAACATCGCCGTTATTCTGGAAAGCCTGCCAGTTATCTCCAATGAAGCGGTTGAAGATTTGTTGCAACTGGGAGAGCGGCACGCCCGCCGTTACTTTAAAGCAATGCAACTCATTATTCGCGCCATGATGGAGAACCGCCCTCAAGCACTCATCAATGAAATGGAGGGCATCGAGCCTGCACCGAAAGCTTGCGAATGGGAAGATAGTGATAATGCGTGCACTCCAAGCCCAGAAGTGTTAACCAAGCTGCACTACGATCTTCGCACTTTGACCGAGTTCAATTCGGCAGAAGAGTACGAAGCAGACTACCCGCCTCAGCCAGGGACAGTCGCTATCGTAGCCTTCCCAAATTGCCATGCACACCAACAGCGGCAGCATCTTAAGAAACCACAGGCGTTGGAAATGTTGGCACAAGGCCAAAGCGTTAAGTCCATCGAGCGAGGAACGGGCGTTTCAGCGAAGACTATCCGAAAGTGGCGGGAAGAATTACAGGCTGCACAGGTAGAACTGAAAGCCGCATAAGCGACCTCCGCCCCGCAAGGGGGGGAGTAATTCGGCCGCATGTATCAAAGGCAAGTGCCAACTTCCGCCAAAGGGCGGAATGGGGCACAATCGCCAAAGCGGAAGCTTTGAGATTAACTACTTACACTTATGAATTCGTGGCGTGAACGCCACATTAGGATCACATGTGCCTGAAGCACGATTAACAACTCTATTAAGCAGGGAAAAAAAGGGGCAAGCAAGCCCCTTCCCGCTCTTGATCTTGCTTTCAACCTTACTGAGAACTGCAGAGGTTACTACGATGTGACGGAACGTCACAATGTATCGGTACAGTTCGAATCAAAAGCTCCGGGGGGCTTTTCTGCCCTGCCCCCCTGATTACAGGCGTGCCTCTAGGTAGTAGAGGGAGAGTGGGGCTGCACTGCCCCCCGCTCTTAATCTTGCTTCTACCGTGTATCAGTTAATCTAGTAACGATACGTTACATTTAACCCTACAGTTGAATCAGGCTGATCGGGGGCTTTCACCTCTGCCCCTCTGTAACTATTATGCCGCAGGCATTGGAGGAATCTCTAACCATGCAAGACGGTGTGGTGCGTCCCCACCCACCTCTATTCTGATAAGACAACAACCAGCAGCCAAGAGTGACAACTCTTGCCCAGCCGCTACGGCACACTCAAACTCGTTCTTAGGGCCTGATCGTCTGAAGAACAAGAGGGCTAATGACGCACTCAAGCGGACCGCCCGGTTCGATACTCACATTTACCAGTTCGATCCAGCCGCCATCGACAAGGTGAGCGAGCTCCTTGGTGAGCTTACGGAGGGTAACATCGCACTCATGGGCGATAGCAGCCTGTGACACCCGCACTACTCCGCCCTCTCCCACGTTCGACCAAAGCGCAAGAAGGATTGCACCACAAGAACGGTGTGAAAGCACCAGCTTAAGGGCGCACCTCATGGCGTCAGGCGTGAAGTACACGGAGCCCTGAGATGCAGGGGGATTTGAAGCTATCTCGGTCATCATCTCGATCCTTATGCACCCGCGAAGGCTGGTCCTTCAACGAATGTCACGATTAGTGTGTGTCCGATTAGATCACATCTCTGGACCATGAGGGAATGCCCGCACCACCTCCCTCCCCAGCGCTTCAGCACCAGTTCGGCACCCGCATCAGGGAGCTGCGTGTCGCTATGGGCATGAGCCAGGAGGCATTCGCTGATCGGTGTGGTTTCGCAAGGACCTACATGTCACGCATCGAGACGGGGGTAGCGAACCCGTCCATCAACGCCATCAAGGTGCTGGCTGATGCTCTAGGTGTGAGCATCTCAACGCTGTTCGAAGGAATGTGAACCAGCTAGAGCAGAACTAACTCCTGCTCTAACCTGGGGGGCCATGCCTGCACCCACTATATTGAAGTGTCGCCTTAATATTGTTATCCACCAAAGAGTGCTAGAGACATAGCGCCGAGGATGGCAATATGGCATTATCTGCGTGATACTGCCCGGCCCACAGGCCTGGCGACACACTCATAGGCATCATTACCCCCCCACAAATTCAACCCTGCCGACATTAGGAATAAGGATAATGGACAAAATCCTACTAGTGGTTATTACTGACACTGAATACAAATCTATTTACCCGCACTTCACTTCCCAGGGCGAGCCCGAACACATCGGCCTTGTAACTATACAAGATGGCTTTATCGCCGGAAAGGAAGTTACGCTATGCAAAATGGGGGATATGGGGAGTAAAACTCAGGGTTCCGTAGGTTCGGCACTTGCGACCGTGATTGATCGCGTCAAACCCACACTGGTTCTTGAGGTGGGAATTTGCTTTGGATTGAAAAAAGACTTCAAAATAGGCGATGTCTGCATCAGCAAATTAACGTTCGACTACGAATACCAAAAAGTTGAAAGTGGAGTAATACATAACAGACTCCGCCACATCCATGCCTCCAAAGAAATATTCACGAAACTGTCTCACTTCTCACTTCACTACAACTCAGACTTCGCAATTCGAACTGGAAATTACGCATGCGGAGATAAGGTCGTAAACGACACCGAGTTGAAAAAAGCGATAATTAAAGCGATCCCAGATGTTGTTGCAGGCGACATGGAGTCCTATGCCTTAGCGTTAGTTTGCGATGAAAAAAATGTTCCATGGTGCGTAGTTAAAGCTTCCTCTGACGACGGCGTCAACAAACATGATGACGACCAAGAAAGAGCGGCAAACAACGCTGCAAAATTTACCAGCGACTTCCTAGCCAGCCTAAACACAACAACCTCTGAAAGCAAAATGGAGGTAGACACAGATACAGATAAAACTTTCTTCGAGGGCATTACACAAGAGATAACTAGCAAGAAGAACTTCAAAGCCGAGACACTTCACCGCAACAACTTTGGCCTACACATCCATCACCACCCCGACATGGAAGGCGCATGGATTATTGTATATCTCTATAAAGCCAAGAGCGTACCAGAAGCGCTCAGAGCACTTCTCAAGCACCTAGAAACCCCACCAGTCAGAATTGATCTCTGCATTGTTTCCAGAGAATTAATTACCGACGCTCAGCTCAGTAACTACTCTGAACAACTCTCAGAAGCTGGGTGTAAGAAAATTTACGTAAACCCAGTTAAGAAATTTATTTATGATCGCGTAGTAAAAGGTTTCGTTCCAGAAGTTCGCGTTATTCCCGAAGAGCGCTACGTTGATCAAAAAGTGTACAGAGAAGGAGCTTCGTCCCTTTCGAGCAAAACCTATGCAGCATCCTTCATCAGGCCGCGATCCAACTCTTCGGTTATCCTCAAGCCGATCAGTGTAATCTTAGGACAAGGTGGCATCGGGAAAACGACGTTATGCAAAAGCATCGCCAGCTACTTTTCTCGTCAGTCTGAGCAAAATGAATATCTTTTACTAATCACAAAATCAGACATCCTGAACAAGTATTCCGGCTTACCAATCAACTCAATTACAGACCTATATCGCGAATACCGCAATGAAAATGGCGACGCACCTAGTGTCATTGGAGACCGCAGTTTCGAAATCGCATTGAGCTCAGGGTCACTTGTTGTTATGGTAGATGGCATCGACGAAATAGAGTCTGCCATTGGCCCAAACTTCAATATGGTAGGGTTTATCGACTCCATTGGAAGTCTCAACGACACTCTTGGATCCTGCAAAGTATTTCTGACATCCAGGCATCTTGGAGCAGACAGGTTCCGCTCGCTGGAAAATTCTGACGTACTGGAACTCAAAGGGTTCAATTCCGATGATGTAAATGAGTACCTTGATCATCTCGACCCACAGCTACACCGACGGATCCGAAAGATAGTAACACAAATTCAAACTCCGACAGGTTTCGTTAACCCTTACCTTTTGAGCATTGCCGTACGCGTTTTCGTAGACTCAGACGGCAGCGACGACATCCATACTACCTTATTGGACAGTAACGAGCCATTTGAATACATTCTCGCGAGAATGCTAGGTCGCGAAATTGAGAAACAATCGCTAGGCGTGCCAGTAGATAGCTACTACGAGCTACTCGACTACATTATTATTGAATGTGAAAACTCGTTATCTTTGCAAGATTTCCAAGGCTACATTGAGACCATGCTGTGTCCCGCTGGCCTTTCACCGGAAACCCTATCAGCCAACTACCTAAAGTGCCTACTCTTTAGAGTATCGGAGCAACGAGTAGTAGTCGACCAAGAAGAGTATGTAGCTCTGATCCGAGCCAAAGGTTTATACAACATAATTACAGACAGCTCACAACTTAACGCGCAAGACATTAGCCGAGCCATGGCTGTTTTTGGCGAAGATCTGAACGACTCACTTGGGGTCAGGGAGCATGTCATTCAGATGATGCTATCTAAAACGGATGACATCCATTTAGCAAATTCAAACCTAGCTAAACTCTTCGAAGGGTTTCGGGGATTCATCAGCAGCAAAATTCCCCGTGCGAAAAATGCCATTTACTCCCTCCACGATTTCATTATAAGACTGAATCGCCCCAAAAGCGCGACTGAGGCCACGGAAGTACTCGAATTACTTCATAGCCCAACCAAATTTAGCAACATGTATATCCTGGGTGACTTCCCTGCTTTGGATCTAACAAACAAGGTTTTAGAGTCCTGCGAACTCATCGGCTATAGAAAATTCCTACGATGCAAAATCGACACTAAAACCAACTTTAAAAAATGCCGAATTGTAAACTCTTCCGAACTTTATTCTGAATCCTTGTTCAAGGCAGATATGTTTGACGAGGAGTGTTTCCTAGACGAACCAATGAAGCTCGCCATTGCATCTGGCCTAGAAAGGAAAGAAGGTCGTGAAGCTAGGATTCGCAACGACATCAAGCAAGTTTTGAAAGTTATGCGCTTAGGGTTAGGATTCAATCCGAAAAGCATGAATAAAATCAAGCAAAATACTAGCCTTCTCAGCAGCAAGAGCTACGAGCAGCTTCTTGGCGAGCTTTGTCGCTCAGGAATATTGTCGCTGGATCAGGAAACGGGAACCTATAGTGTCAGGGCAGATCACCAAGCAGATGCTTTTGCACTTTGCGAAGAAAATGACTGCAAAGGCGGAATCAAGTCGTTGATTGAAACGATGGCAGATTAAATAGCCCTGCACCCGAAGCGCTCAAGCCTAACATCTCGAGGATGAGCGCTTTGGCTGAGGCCGCGTTTCTAGCTAACCTACCAAGCCATTACTAATGATAAAACTATTTTTTATATAGGCAATTAATTGAACTCACTCAATTCCAGCGCGCCTATTGATGTAGTCTCTCCTCGTCCTACCTGGCATTGAGACCATCGGCGCTAAGCTAAACGCCCTCCGGCCTTCGAGACTCACCATTTATCATACAATAAGGCAAAAACTGGGGTCCAAGATACCGCCCTCCTCTCACTTCATTGACCGGGGTCGCCCGAAACCATGAGAAGTAGAGGGAGAGACTTGCATCCCTGCATACACAAATGCTCAGTACGATTTCTTGTGTTCTGCCAGCTATCCCACCAAATAACATATTGTAGACGGTCGTCAGTAATATGTTAAAATGAGCTCAGATCACTGATGCGACGAGGAAGCGATGCAGGTAATAGCGTATGCAAGGATGAGTACAGACGACCAATGCTTGTCGATAGGTGGTCAGTTCGCAGCCATCAAGATCGCAGCCGAGACGCACGGATGGGAGATTGTCGCCCAGTTCACTGACGAAGGTGTATCAGGTGCCGTCGATCCCCAGGACCGCCCTCAATGCCGCCTTGCCCTCGCCATGGCGAAAGGCTTGGATTGCCCGGTTGTCGTGCATCGAATCGACCGTCTCACACGCGATCATGCACACTTCGTTACCCTGCAGAAGAAGTACACCTTCATCGAGGCAGAAGACGTTCATAGCAGTGGCCTGCTGCGAAACATTAAGTCACTACTCGCTGAAGAAGAGCTGCTGAAAATCCGTGCCCGTACAAAGGCTGGTCTGGCCGAACTGAAGAAGCTCGCCGCCAGTGGCAATACTGAAGCTCAGGAAAAGATAGCCCGTCGCGACGCTGGCCGTGCGAAGGCGTGGGCAGTAGGCAACGGTGCCGCTGTAAAGGCTAAGCAGGTGAATGCAGACGTTCGGGCTGATGCTATCGCTCACCACATCAAGGCGTGCTTGTACGATGGTTGCACGTCGTTTGCTGCCATTGCGCAGTGCCTCAACTCCAAGGGCGTGACCACAGCACGGGGCAGTACATTTCAACCCATGACGGTATCCCGCTTGATGACTCGCCTCGGACTGTCCTTCTCCTTAAGTAACTGACAACGTCTCTAGGCTCGCAGGGAGCTACTACAGCAACGTTAACAACCCCATGATATTTTGATTTCATAGCTGTCAAGGACACCCGTGGAGGCCAGACGCATTAGGCACCGCGCCACATCCGGCTCGCTCTACCTCGCCAACTACGATATTCCCTTCCCCGCCCCACACATGATATTCGACGGCAGTTGATGGTCGATGTAGAAAGTTGCAGGCATCTGCCAAAATGGTAGTGAAACCTTCCCCACCCTCAAACACAGTGGCGAGGCCGAACAGCCTCAGCAGCAAGCCGCTCAACTCTAGTGCTCACATCGAGAATACCAATGGACGACGACAAGGCCGCAGTAGCCGCAGACACTCTTGAATTGCTGATGATGAATCAAGCCGCCATCAGAGCATCCCTGGAAGAACTGTCGCTGTGGATCGGTCAGCGTGGATCGACCCACATTCACGACAATGTGCTAATCGCCCTACAGACGCTCGATACGAACGCAGATGCCATCACCTCCGCCCTGAAGCGCCTACGTTCGTAGAATTGCTAGAACGGCCTTCGCGCGCACCCAGCATCTTGGAAATCGGCGCCGCTAGCCAATACCAACCACCGAGTAGCCTGACTGACAATACGACACCATCCATCAAGCTTCAGCCACCACTTGTCCAAGAAGGCTAAATGCCATTACCCTCCCTTGAACTACCATTAGCCAAGCAAAGAGACAGAAAGGCATGGACGTAACGAATTTAGTGAGATATCGAAATGACCTAGAGAAGCTTCTTGACGAGGCAGATGGGGTCAGACAATCGCTTCAACGACAGGCGCTGGGTGATACCGAGTTTTTCCTGCGTCTAGTAGAAGCTCTCGCTCACGACGAGAAAGAGGCGAAAGCCTTGATGAAAAAGATAAAGCCATTCCCATCAGCGTACCAACATTGGTACTCCGAGGCGCTCCCGCTCGTTAAGCAGCTATTACCTGACCGGCTACAAGACTTCGTCAGACTGTACGAAAAACCTAAGACTCGAAAGGATATAAGCTACGAGAACTATAAGCTTGAGGATGCTTGCCAAGGGCTTCGCGTGACAGCACCAAGCGGTAGAGTAGTGGCAGATACATCCTCCGCAGGCTCCCTCCTGGAGCAGCAGGTAGCAATCGTAGAGGCAATCAAACGCCGATTCGAGAGCTCACTTTTCGAGATCAAGCAGACGGTGCAAGCCGATCTTTTCGACTCAGAGTTGGATAGCGCCCAGCATCTCCTTGACGCGGGCTTTTCGCGAGCGGCAGGTGTCATTTCCGGCGTCGTCTTGGAGGGTCACCTCAAGGAGATCCGGGACAGACATGACCTTGGAAGCAATTTAAAAACGATTGCGCCGATAATCGACAAAATGAAGAGCGAAGGCATCATTGAACTGCCTCAGCATCGTCACCTGCAGTACCTCGGCGACATCCGCAACAAATGCAGTCACAAAAATGGCACAGACCCCACCGCAGATGAGGTGAGCGAACTAATCGCCGGGACAACCAAGGTAATCAAGACCATCTTCTGAACAGGAGCCTAGCAGTCCTCGTTCACTCGCCCACCTATATCCATGCACCGACCAAAGGACGAGAGATCTCAGCCGGTTAGTGGCACGCGCGAGAGCTCTAACGAGCAGATCAGCGCCTTCACAACAGTAGCAAGGGCGTTCGCGTAAGGACCCAGGAAGAGGGCGAGTGGCAATGAATTACATACCGCCAACCAAGGAGATGCCAAGTGAATAGAAAGCTGCTCATGTTTATAACTGGCATAGCAATCGCCGCAGTTATCATCATTGTCTCCATTTACATCAGTACGTTTGGACTAACCCGCTCTCACAACCAAGCCGACTGGGGTACGTTCGGAGACTATTTCGGCGGCATCCTCAATCCAATCTTCGCACTGTTCGCATTCATCGGCGTCCTCTGGTCTCTTGACCTACAAATGAAGCAGATCAAGCAGCTTGGAATGGACAGGCATGCAGATGAAATCTTGCAAGCAGTCCGAGACATCGACACCAATCTAAGTGAACTCTCAAAAACAGTGGTAGCTGACATCCCTGGCCGCAAGGTTCTCATTAGCCATATGGCCGCCGAATCGAAGCGCATCAACGAACAGGACCCTACTACCCCCAATTTTTTGGCTGCCGAGGACATCTACATTGAGTTTCTGGAACACCCGAAATCGTCGGGCAGCATGATTGGTATGGCGGTGCGAGAAATGGCCGATCACGTAAAAATGATGAGCGACTTACTGAAGCGCTATCCCTTGCAGCAAGACGGTGAACACACCCCAGTCATTGAATATTACCGCAACAAAACCTCTCGCCTCGTACCAATGCTAAACGACGCAGGGATGCTTTCTGCCAACACGCGAGCTTTCTTCGAAAAGACAAGGTAGGATTGCCAACAAGGTACACCGCTTTAGCATACTAAGGCACTGGACCACTTCGAGATTTTTTGAGATAAATACCTGAGAATCTAAGGACTTGCATAATGCAGGCGACTCCACCAGCCACACGCCAGCGCCACAGTGACCGAAATTTCAACCCATCACCCCTCTGATTGTTGGTTCAGCATTCCCAGAAGCCTTCGACACTAATTCCGACGCTATTGTCTTAGAGATAGACTGGCTACGGATATAGCAAAGCTAACATCAGACCTTCCTTTACCTGTAGACATTTTACGTTTGTGGTGGCCAGCACATTCCCGGCAAGGAAATGGTTCTTAACACTGAGCCACCACAACCAAAGCAATATGATGCATATCAAACGAGCTAACACGCCCTACTCGTACAACGAGATAGTCCCCTTCAACTGTTCCGCAAACCCGTAAATATCATCCACAGATGCAATTGGATGGCGCGTTTCGTTCTTTTCAGCATCGAAGACACCTATGTACTTCTGACTGCGATTGAAGTGCAAGCGGCAAATCGGTTTACGATTGTTATCGTCCAGCAGAATCCCAAAGTAGCTCTGAGTATCACGGTGAACGATCCGCTTTGCATCCACAACCGCCCGCACAATTGCCTTGACGATATGGAAGCCCTCAAGCTCTTCAAGAGTAGTCTGGATACGGTCGTCATCGGCCTCCTCAGCGGACTCTGTCGCCGTTGCTGCCGGAACAGCCATCATCGCATAAGACGGCTCGACTGCACCGCTCATAGCCGACTTCAGCCTGTCGTTAATTTGATCTCCTAGGAACTGGATTGCCGCCTTCCTAGTCAAGGTGGTGAATTGCTCTCTCACCTTCTGGGTAATGATCCCGTCGTAGACCCGAGTAGCGAAGAACTTCACGAACTCGTCACTAGGCTGACTGAACTGCGAAGCCATCTCTTTCTTGATCTGGCCAACGTACTTAAGCTCTCCAGCAGCACTGATGATCGAGTCAACATCGAACGCAGACTTGGTTAGCTTCTGAAGTTCCGGGAGGGCGTGCTCGTCCAGATCGAGAAGGTCTAGCTCCAAGAACGGTTTCTCATCCATCTTGTTCGGGGCATCGAGGTCGGTGAAGAATCGGTAGACCTGGCCATTGGTAAGGATCGAGATACGGGCGGTGGTGACGTGGAAGTACCGGAAGAGCTGGCTCGCGTGATTGATATGCAGCGGCTCGCCTATCTTCTTGCACTCGATAAGGATCTGAATCTCGCCGTTCTTCATGATGGCGTAGTCGATCTTCTCGCCCTTCTTCGTCCCCACGTCGCAGACGTACTCTGGCGTAACCTCTGAGGGATCAAAGACGTCGTAGCCTAGGACCGAGTTGATGAAGGGCATTACGAAGGCAATCTTGGTCGCCTCTTCTGTCTGGATAGCAGGTCCCTGCTGGCGGATCTTGGCTGATAATGCGTTCAGTCGCTCTACGAATTCCATGTCTCGCTCCTCGCTCAGATGCCACATCCTAGTAGCACAGCCACCGTACTGGCAATTGCAAATCACAGCAGGAGACAAGCGGAAACCGCCACATAAGCGGATGAGAGGGCAGCGCCGAGATTGGCGTAACGAGAGAGGTATTGGAGCGGCAAGATGACGAAGCTAGAATGCTCACCACAATGCACCACTTAGGTGTACTACGGTACTGGTCCACTTCGAGAATTTTGAGCGAGAAATCCTTGAGAATTCAAGGACTTGCGTAATGGAGGCGGCCCCACCAGCCACACCCCGGCACTCGATGTTCCCGCTATGGCTGCTCCCTTCCGGGCCTGACCAGGTTAACGGGTAATCAATGCGGGGGGACCGATGGGGCCACCACTACACGGCTCGCCAAGCAGCGAGCCGCGCCATTGTACCGGTCTGGGGCGAAGATACAACCTCTAAGCGGAGAAAAAGTCATCATTTCTCAATGACTTGTCTGAGCTGTGCCGGCAGGGCCGGCCTCTTCGCGGGTAAACCCGCTCCCACAGTGACTGCGCATGCCTGCAGGAACGGATCAGATCAGACGGTGATGCCCTGCTCCGCCAGGAATGCGACGAAGGCTTCTTCATCCATCACCTTCACCCCCAGCTCACTGGCCTTGGCCAGCTTGGAACCCGCCCCCGGCCCCGCCACCACGCAGTGGGTCTTGCCAGACACCGACCCGGCCACCTTGGCGCCCAGGCCTTCCAGCTTCTCTTTGGCAATGTCGCGGCTGAAGCGTTCCAGGGACCCGGTCAGCACCCAGGTCTGGCCCGCCAACGGCAGCCCTTCGGCCACCTTCTTCTCGCTGCTCCAGTGCATGCCGAAGGCCAGCAACTGCGCCTCGATATCACGGGCCAGCTTCTGGTTGGCCTCGTCCTTGAAGAATTCGCGCACGGCCTCGGCCTGCTTCGCCGCCAGGGCCTGGCGCAGGTCGATGCCGTCGGCGGCGATGATCTTGTCCAGGCTGTCGAGCTTGGCCACCAGCTTTTCCGCGCCGGTCGGGCCGACCGAAGGGATGTCGAGCTTGGCGATCATACCGGCCAGGGTGGTGCTTGCAGCAAACTCGGCCGCCAGCTCGCCTTCGTCCTGCAGCTGCATGCCGCTGGCCAGCAACTGCTCGATAACCTTGCGGTTGTGCTCGTCCTCGAAGAAGTTGTGAATCTCATACGCCACCTCCAGACCGATGTCCGGCAGGTAGGTCAGCACCTGCGGCAATGCCTGCTGCACCCGCGCCAGGCTGCCCAGCGAGCGGGCCAGGACCTTGGCGGTCTCCTCGCCCACATCCGGGATGCCCAATGCGTAGATGAAGCGCGCCAGGCCCGGGCGCTTGCTGGCCTCAATGGCATCCAACAACTTCTTGCTGGACACCTCGGCAAAACCTTCGAGACCAACGATCTGATCGAACTCCAGCTTGTACAGGTCCGCCGGTGAACCGATCAGGCCTTCGTCCACCAACTGCTCGACGCTCTTCTCGCCCAGGCCATCGATATCCATGGCACGGCGGGAAACGTAATGGATGATCGCCTGCTTGAGCTGAGCGCCGCAGGCCAGGCGGCCGACGCAGCGATACACCGCGCCCTCGCTGGTGGTCTCCTTGCCCTTGCTGCGCTTGACCAGCTGGGTACGTTCGACCTGCGAGCCACACACCGGGCATGCGGTCGGCACTTCGACCGGGCGCGCATCCTCCGGACGGCGCTCGAGCACCACCTGCATCACCTGCGGGATCACGTCACCGGCGCGGCGAATGATCACCGTGTCGCCGATGCGCAGGCCCAGGCGGGCGATTTCGTCCATGTTGTGCAGTGTCGCGTTGGAGACGGTCACGCCGGCCACCTTGACCGGCTTCAGGCGCGCCACGGGGGTGACGGCACCGGTTCGGCCGACCTGAAACTCCACGTCGAGCACTTCGGTGAGTTCTTCCATCGCCGGGAACTTGTGGGCGATGGCCCAGCGCGGCTCGCGGGCGCGGAAGCCCAGTTCGCGCTGGGCGGCCAGGCTGTTGACCTTGAACACCACGCCATCGATCTCGTACGGCAGGCTATTGCGTCGCTCGCCGATATCACGGTAGTACGCCAGGCATTCCTCGATGCCGGCAGCGTGCTTGAGCTCGCGACTGATCGGCATGCCCCACTGCTTGAGCTGTTCGAGAATCCCGATATGGCTTTCGCCGATGCTCTCGCTGACCTGCCCCACGCCATAGCAGCAGAACTCCAGCGGGCGGCTGGCGGTGATCTTCGAGTCCAGCTGGCGCAGGCTGCCGGCGGCGGCGTTGCGCGGGTTGGCGAAGGTCTTGCCACCGGCCTCGGCCTGGGCGGCGTTGAGGCGGTCGAAACCGGCCTTGCTCATGTACACCTCGCCGCGTACTTCGAGCACAGCGGGCCAGCCTTCACCCTGCAGCTTGAGCGGGATATTGCGCACGGTGCGCACGTTGGCGCTGATGTCTTCGCCGGTGGTACCGTCGCCACGGGTGGCGCCCTGCACCAGCTGGCCATCGCGGTACAGCAGGCTTACCGCCAGGCCGTCGAGCTTGGGCTCGCAGCTGAAATCCACGGCGCCTGGCTGGTCCAGGCCGTCGACCACGCGGCGGCCGAATTCACGCAGGTCGGCTTCCTCGAAGGCATTGCCCAGGCTGAGCATCGGCACTTCGTGGCGCACCTGGCTGAACGCGGCCAGGGCAGCGCCGCCGACGCGCTGGGTCGGCGAGTCGGGGGTGACCAGATGCGGGTTTTCAGCTTCGAGCGCCTTGAGCTCGTTGAACAGGCGGTCGTATTCGGCGTCGGGCACGCTGGGCTCGTCGAGCACGTAGTAGCGGTAGTTATGCTGGTCGAGTTCGGCGCGCAGGGCGTGGATTCGGGTTTCGGCGGTCATTTTTCAGGTTCTCTTGCAAAGCAAAAGAGCAGCCTGGGAGGTTGCGTGGGGTTCAGGATTCCTTATCGCCTGTGCCGGCCCTTTCGCGGGTAAACCCGCTCCCACAGGTACGGTGCAGGCCTTGGGGCCGGTGCCGTACCTGTGGGAGCGGGCTTACCCGCGAAAGGGCCGGCACAGGTAAAACAAGTCCTGAACCAACCAGCAAACCCCACAGGCTGCTCTTTCGTCTGGATCTATCAGCGCTTCTGGGTCAGCGCACGGCGCTCGAACTCGACGATGCGCTGGCGGTAGTGCTCGATGGTCTGGGCGGTCAGCACGCTGCGCTGGTCGTCCTTCAGTTCGCCATTGAGCTCATGGGCCAACTTGCGCGCCGCGGCCACCATCACATCGAAGGCCTGCTTCGGGTGACGCGGGCCTGGCAGGCCGAGGAAGAAACTCACCGCGCGGGTGCTGAAGTGGTCGATGTCGTCCAGATCGAAGATGCCAGGCTTCACGGCGTTGGCCATGGAGAACAGCACTTCGCCGTGGCCGGCCATGCTTTCGTGGCGGTGGAAAATGTCCATCTCGCCGAAACGCAGCCCGCTCTCGAGGATGTTCTGCAGCAGCGCCGGGCCCTTGAAGCCACCCTCGTCGCGGGAGATCACGCTGATCACCAGCACTTCCTCGGCCGGTGGCAGCTCCTTGGCGACGTTGGCACTGGCCGTGGCAGGGTTGTTGCGATTGTTGTCGGCGGCGAAGTCGTCCTCGGCGTCGGCGAACAGGTCGGGCTCGCGTGGCTCGGCTGCCAGGTTCAGGTCGCCCTGGTGCTGGGTTTCAGCCACACGCTTGCCGCGCTTGCTGGCCTTGACCGGCTTCGCCTCACGCTCACGTTCGCGCTCACGCGCCGGGGCGCTGAGCGAAGGCAGGTCGCTTTCGTCCAGTTCCGGCTCCTTCTGGGTCTCCAGCACCCGCGACGGGCCGAGCACTTCAGCGCTGCCCTCTTCGTCCGGCAGGTTGGAGTAACTGCGATCCAGACGGAATTTCAACTTGCCCTTGCCGCCGCGCATGCGGCGCCAGCCGTCGAAAAGAATACCGGCGATGACAATGATGCCGATGACGATCAGCCACTCGCGCAGACCGATTTCCATGTAATCCCGTGCCTCTATAAAAATATGCTTGAAAACAAAGGCTTCAAAGCCCTTTAACACGTGGCGCCAACTCTATGTTCTGACAGGCGTTTTACCCACGCAAAAAACGAGTGACATTAAGCTAGCACGACCAAAGACAACTTTACACCGTCTGTCGCACCTGACGGGGGCATTTGCCTGCAGAATCCGCCTTATCTTCGCTCATCAGGCGTCTACCATGGCCAGTGCCTCCTCGACATCAACTGCAACAAGACGTGAACAACCGGGCTCGTGCATGGTGACCCCCATCAGCTGATCCGCCATCTCCATGGCGATCTTGTTGTGGGTGATGTAGATGAACTGCACGGTTTCACTCATTTCCTTGACCAGCCGGGCGTACCGGCCGACGTTGGCATCGTCCAGCGGCGCATCGACCTCGTCGAGCATGCAGAACGGTGCGGGGTTCAACTTGAAGATGGCAAACACCAGCGCCAATGCGGTCAGTGCCTTCTCGCCGCCGGACAGCAAGTGGATGGTGC
The DNA here is from genome assembly GCF_044749485.1 of Pseudomonas sp. NPDC089401. Taxonomy (NCBI): domain Bacteria; kingdom Pseudomonadati; phylum Pseudomonadota; class Gammaproteobacteria; order Pseudomonadales; family Pseudomonadaceae; genus Pseudomonas; species Pseudomonas sp. NPDC089401. The sequence continues at coordinate 100,340 of NZ_JBIVIA010000011.1, forward strand.
TGTTCTTCTTGCCCGGCGGACGCGCCATGATCGTCACCCCTGTATCGAGTAGATCTTCGCCCGTCAGTTCCAGATAGGCGCTGCCACCACCGAAAACTTTCGGGAAAAGTGCCTGTAATCCGGCATTTATCTGATCAAAGGTATCCTTGAAGCGGTTGCGGGTCTCCTTGTCGATCTTGCGGATGACGTTTTCCAGGGTCTCCAGGGCCTCGACCAGGTCGGCGTCCTGGGCATCCAGATAACGCTTGCGCTCGGACTGCTGCTCGTACTCCTCGATGGCCGCCAGGTTGATCGCGCCCAGGCGCTGGATACGGCCTTCGACCTGCTCCAGCTCTTGTTCGGTGCCTTGCTCGGTGGCCTCGGCTTCGACCGTGGCGAGCACACCCTGCAAATCGTAGCCGTCCGCCAGCAATTGTTCCTGTAGGGTTTTACGACGGATGTCCAGCCCCTGGTTCTCCAGGCGCATCTGCTCCAGCTGGCCGCGCAGCATCTGGGCCTGCTGCTCGGCCTGGGTACGGCGCTTTTCGGCATCGCGCAGTTCGCGGTCGGCCTCGTCCATGTGCAGGCGGGCCTGGCGCATTTCCTCGTCGACGCTCATGCGCCGCTCCAGCAACTCTTCGAGCTTCAGGCGCAGTTCTTCCTGCGGCGCCTCGCCCTCCTCCAGGTTGAGGCTCAACTGCTCCTGGCGCTCGCTCAGGCGCGCGGCCTGCTGCTCCAGACGCTCCAGCGCCTGGCGGGTGGAATCGTGCTGGGCCCGCAGCGACCCCAGGCGCACGGCCAGCTGGTGGGCATGGTCCTTGTGCAGGCGGGCTTCCTGGCGGATGCGGTCGAGGCCTTCGCGCAGGGTGTCGCGACGGGCCATCAATTGCTCGCGCTGCTCGGTGTCCTGGGCCATCAGGTCCAGGGCTTCCTGCAAGACCAGGCGGGCTTCGCCCAGTTGCTCATGCTCCAGGGCGCGCTGCTCCTGGAGTTCGCTCTGTTCTTCCTGAAGCCGGCGACGGCGCAGCTCGACCTGTTCGGCGCGGGCGCGGCCGGCAGACAGGCTGGCCTTGAACTCGCCATGCTGGCGGCTTTCTTCCTGGGTGCGACGGCGCAGGTGTTCGCGCTGCTCTTCCAGGCCGTGCTGCTGTTCGCGGGAGGTTCGAAGCTGCTCCTCCAGCTGCTCCAGCGCCGCCTCCTGCTCCAGCTGTTCCTGGCCAAGGCGTTCGATTTCCTGGCCACGGGCCAGCACCCCACCCTGGGACTCGCCGCCACGGCTGACCCGCAGGAAGTGGCGGCCGACCCAAAAGCCGTCACGGCTGACCAGGCTTTGCCCTGGGCCGAGCGAAGCACGCCTGGCCAGGGCTTCGGTGAGGTCTTCGACCGGCAGGACATTGCCCAGCCAGGCCGTCAGATCGGTGCTCCCCTCGACCTTGTCGAGCAGGCTGCCGGGCTGGCGCACGTTGCTGCCGCAGGCCAGCAGCAAGCGCAGCTCGCCTTGCTCCAGGCCCTGGAAGGCCAGGCCGCTGAAATCATCGACCAGCACGGCCTGCAAATCGGCGCCGAGCACGGTTTCCACCGCCAGCTCCCAGCCCGGCTCCACACGCAGCCCCTCGGCCAGGCGTGGACGCTGCTCCAGGCCCTGCTCGCGCAGCCAGTCGGCGGCACCGGCGCCCGGCTCCAGCGCGGCCTGCTGCAACGCCTCCAGCGAGGCCAGGCGGCCGCCCAGGCGCTGCAGGTCGCCCTGCTGTTGCTGCTGGGCCTGGGTGGCTTGCTGCAATTGCTCGCGCACGGTTTCAAGGCGCTCGACGACCTGTTGCTCCTGCAGATGCAGCTCTTCCAGCAGCATCTCGCTGCTGGCGACCTGCTCGGAAAGCTCGAGCATGCTGGCGTCCTGCGGATCCTCCGCCAGCTGCTCGCTTTCTTCGGTGAGCTTGCGCTGGCGTTCGGCCAGGCGCTCCAGGCTGCTTTCGAGCTGCTGCAGGCGAGCCTGCTGCACCTCGGCCTGGCGCCGCGGTTCGGAGGAACGGGTATTGAAGCTGTCCCACTGTTCTTGCCAGCCGTGCATGCCCAGTTCGGCTTCTTCGAGGGTGGCCGCGGCCTCTTCGGCAGCGGCCAGGGTCATTTCCTGCTCCGGTTCGAGCATGGCCAGCTCTTCGCCGAGGGTAGCCAGCAGGGTGCGGTCGTGCCCCAGGTGCGACTCGGTTTCCTGACGGGTGCGCTCGGCCTCCTTGAGGTCGTCCTGCAACTGGCGCAGGCGCTGCTGGCCATGCTGGATGCTCTGCTCGACCCGGGCGATGTCACCGGCCACCGAGTAGAAGCGGCCCTGCACCTGGTTGAAGCGCTCGGACAACTCATGGTGGCCGTCGCGCAGGCGCTCGATGCTGGCATCGGCACTACGCTGCGCGGCGACCAGCGCCTCGTGGGCGACATCCTGGTCGCCGATCACCGCCTCGCGCTGGCGCACGCGCTCGTCCAGATCGCGCCAGCGCAGGGCCGACAGGCGCGCCTTGAGCTGGCGTTCCTGGGCCTTGTACTCGCGGTACTTTTCAGCGGCCTGGGCCTGCCGGTGCAGGCGTTCGAGCTGGCGCTCCAGCTCATCGCGCAGGTCGGTCAGGCGCGCCAGGTTCTCCTGGGTGCGGCGGATGCGGTTCTCGGTCTCGCGGCGGCGCTCCTTGTACTTGGAGATGCCGGCCGCTTCTTCGATGAAGTTGCGCAGCTCCTCGGGCTTGGCCTCGATCAGCTTGGAAATCATGCCCTGTTCGATGATCGAGTAGCTGCGCGGGCCCAGGCCGGTACCGAGGAAGATGTCGGTGATGTCCCGGCGGCGGCACTTGGTGCCGTTCAGGTAATAGCTGTTCTGGCCGTCGCGGGTGACCTTGCGGCGGATGGAAATCTCGGCATAGGCGGCGTACTCGCCGAGCAAGGTGGTTTCACTGTTGTCGAACACCAGCTCGATGCTGGCCTGGCTCACCGGCTTGCGGCTGGTGGAGCCGTTGAAGATGACGTCGGTCATCGACTCGCCGCGCAGGTTCTTCGCCGAGCTTTCGCCCATCACCCAGCGCACCGCGTCGATGATGTTGGACTTGCCGCAGCCGTTGGGGCCGACCACGGCCGCCATGTTGCTGGGGAAGTTGACCGTGGTCGGGTCGACGAACGACTTGAACCCGGCCAGGCGAATGCACTTCAGGCGCATCGGTCAGCCCCGCGCCAGCGCCGCCAGCACCAGTTCGCAACTGCGCTGGCCATAGGCAGTGAGCACCTCGCGGATGCGCGGCAGGTCGCGGGCGACCACGGCTTCGAGCAGGCGGGCGAACAGGTCGAGGTAGTCGTCCATGTTGGCCTGGCGCTGGTCCAGGGCCAGGTAGTAGGCGCGGCTCATGGCCGGCTGCAGGTTCTCGACGGTTTCCTGCAGGTAGGGGTTGTCGGCGAAGGGATAGGCGGCGCGCATCACTGCGAAGCTGTCGGCGACGAAAACCTTGATGTCCTGCTGTTCGCGGGCCTGGCGCAGGCGCTGCTGGATGTCCAGGAACGGGCGCAGGTCGGCCTCGAGGCGCCATTGCTGTGCAACCGCGTTGCCCAGCAGGATGTAGAACTCGCTCATCAGCGTGCACAGGCTGCGCACGCCGCGCTCGTCCAGTTCGGTGACATGGGCGCCACGTCGCGGCAGGATCGCGATCAGATGGCGACGTTCGAGGATCAGCAATGCCTCGCGCACCGAGCCGCGGCTGACGCTGAGGGCCTGGGTGACCTTCTGCTCCTGGATCCGCTCACCGGGCGCAAGTTCGCCGCGGATGATGCGTTCGGCCAGGTAGTCGGCAATCTGCTCGGAGAGGCTGTCCGGCGCCTTGAACGTCATGGTTTTCCTTCAAAATCATTGAACTGGGCACAAGGGGGCGATTGTAGCGTAATTGGCCAGCGCTGGCGCAGAGGGACGCAGCGCTTTATTTGACCCGCCAGACAACCCACAAGGCGGCGCGATCTATGCTTGGAGTATGGGCACTGCGTTGGGCTGGGCATGAGCACGAGCACTTTTCTGACCTTTGAGTCAGAAAATTGTTGACCCCTGTGACAGGTCTGCTTATTGTCCGCTCAACAACAATAAAACCATTGCGAGGCCATCCCCGTGATCCAGTTTCTCGTCAACCAGGCGTTGCGCAGCGAGCACGCCCTGGACCCGAACATGACGGTGCTGCAGTACCTGCGCGAGCACCTGGGCAAACCCGGCACCAAGGAAGGCTGCGCCAGCGGCGACTGCGGCGCCTGTACCGTGGTGGTCGGCGAGCTGACCCAGGATGACGACGGCCAGGACACCCTGCGCTACCGCAGCCTGAACTCGTGCCTGACGTTCGTCTCGTCCCTGCATGGCAAGCAACTGATCAGCGTCGAGGGCCTCAAGCACCAGGGCGAACTGCACAGCGTGCAACAGGCCATGGCCGATTGCCATGGCTCCCAGTGCGGCTTCTGCACCCCCGGTTTCGTCATGTCTCTGTTCGCCCTGCAGAAGAACAGCCAGGGCCACGACCTGCACCAGGCCCAGGAAGCCCTGGCCGGCAACCTGTGCCGCTGCACCGGCTACCGGCCGATCCTCGATGCCGCCGAACAGAGCTGCCGCCAGCCCTGCCGCGACCAGTTCGACGCTCAACAGGCGCAGACCATCGCCCGCCTCAAGGCCATCGCCCCGACCCAGACCGGCGAACTCAACAGCGGCGACAAGCGCTGCCTGGTGCCGCTCACCGTGGCCGACCTGGCCGACCTCTACAGCTCGCACCCCGAAGCCCGCCTGCTGGCCGGTGGCACCGACCTGGCACTGGAGGTCACCCAGTTCCACAAGACCTTGCCGGTGATGATCTACGTCGGCCACGTCGCCGAGCTCAAGCGCATCGACAAGACCGCCAGCCACCTGGAAATCGGCGCCGCCACCCCGCTGACCGACTGCTACGGCGCGCTCAACGCCGAATACCCGGACTTCGGCGACCTGCTGCACCGTTTCGCCTCGTTGCAGATCCGCAACCAGGGCACCCTCGGCGGCAACATCGGCAACGCCTCGCCGATCGGCGACTCGCCGCCCCTGCTGATCGCCCTGGATGCACAGGTCGTCCTGCGCCAGGGCGAGCGCCAGCGGGTGATGCCACTGGAAGACTACTTCATCGACTACCGCATCACCGCCCGCCAGGACAGCGAGTTCATCGAGAAGATCATCGTGCCACGTGCCAGCCACGACTGGGCCTTCCGCGCCTATAAAGTGTCCAAGCGCCTGGACGACGATATTTCCGCGGTCTGCGCGGCCTTCAACCTGAGCATCGAGAACGGCGTGGTCAGCGGCGTGCGCATCGCTTTCGGCGGCATGGCGGCGATCCCCAAGCGCGCCCGCGCCTGCGAAGCCGCCCTGCGCGGCAAGCCCTGGAACCCGGCCAGCATCGAGCGCGCCTGCCAGGCCCTGGCCGAGGACTTCACCCCGCTCAGCGACTTCCGCGCCAGCAAGGAATACCGCCTGCTGACCGCGCAGAACCTGCTGCGCAAGTACTTCATCGAACAGCAAACGCCCTACATCGAGACCCGGGTGACCGACTATGTCTAATCATCACGTAGCCAAGAGCCAGGCCGAAATGGCCGAACTGTTCCGCCAGGACCTGGCCACCGGGGTCGGCCGCAGCATCAAGCACGACAGTGCCGACAAGCACGTCGCCGGCGAAGCGCTGTACATCGATGACCGCCTGGAGTTCCCCAACCAGCTGCACGTCTATGCACGCACCGCCGACCGCGCCCATGCGCGCATCCTGCGCATCGACACCTCGCCGTGCTATGCCTTCGAGGGGGTGCGCATCGCCATCACCCATGAAGACATCCCCGGCCTCAAGGACATCGGCCCGGTGGTCGCCGGCGACCCGCTGCTGGCCATCGACAAGGTCGAGTTCTTCGGCCAGCCGGTGCTTGCCGTGGCCGCCTGCGACCTGGAAACCGCACGCCGCGCGGCGATGGCCGCGATCGTCGAGTACGAGGACCTGGAGCCGGTGCTCGACGTGGTCGACGCCTTGCGCAAGAAGCATTTCGTGCTCGACAGCCACACCCACCAGCGTGGCGACTCCGCCGCCGCCCTGGCCACGGCCCCGCACCGCATCCAGGGCACCCTGCACATCGGCGGCCAGGAGCATTTCTACCTGGAGACGCAGATTTCCTCGGTGATGCCCACCGAGGACGGCGGCATGATCGTCTACTGCTCCACGCAGAACCCCACCGAAGTGCAGAAGCTGGTCGCCGAAGTGCTCGACGTGCCGATGAACAAGGTGGTGCTGGACATGCGCCGCATGGGCGGCGGCTTCGGCGGCAAGGAAACCCAGGCCGCCAGCCCGGCCTGCCTGTGCGCGGTGATCGCGCGCCTGACCGGCCAGCCGACCAAGATGCGCCTGCCCCGGGTCGAAGACATGACCATGACCGGCAAGCGCCACCCGTTCTACGTGGAATATGACGTCGGTTTCGACGACGATGGCCGTCTGCACGGCATCAATTTCGACCTGGCCGGCAACTGCGGCTATTCGCCCGACCTGTCCGGCTCGATCGTCGACCGCGCCATGTTCCACTCCGACAACGCCTACTACCTGGGCGATGCCACCGTGCACGGCCACCGCTGCAAGACCAACACCGCTTCCAACACCGCCTACCGCGGCTTCGGCGGCCCTCAGGGGATGGTCGCCATCGAGCAGGTGATGGACCATATCGCCCGCCACCTGGGCCGCGACCCGCTGGCAGTGCGCAAGGCCAACTACTATGGCAAGACCGAGCGCAACGTCACCCACTACTACCAGACCGTCGAGCACAACATGCTCGAGGAGATGACCGCGGACCTGGAGGCCAGCAGCGATTATGCCGAGCGCCGAGAGTCGATCCGCCGCTTCAACGCCAACAGCCCGGTCCTGAAGAAGGGCCTGGCGCTGACCCCGGTCAAGTTCGGCATCTCGTTCACCGCCACCTTCCTCAACCAGGCCGGCGCACTGATCCACATCTACACCGACGGCAGCATCCACCTCAACCACGGCGGCACCGAGATGGGCCAGGGTCTGAACACCAAGGTCGCGCAGGTGGTGGCCGAGGTGTTCCAGGTCGACTTCAGTCGCATCCAGATCACCGCCACGAATACCGACAAGGTGCCCAACACCTCGCCGACGGCGGCCTCCAGCGGCGCCGACCTGAACGGCAAGGCGGCGCAGAACGCCGCCGAGATCCTCAAGAAGCGTCTCACCGAATTCGCCGCCCGGCATTACCAGGTGACCGAGGAAGACGTCGAGTTCCGCAACGGCCATGTGCGCGTGCGTGAGCAGATCCTCAGCTTCGAACAACTGGTGCAGCAGGCCTACTTCGGCCAGGTGTCGCTGTCGAGCACCGGCTTCTACCGCACGCCGAAGATCTACTACGACCGCAGCCAGGCCCGCGGCCGGCCGTTCTACTACTTTGCCTTCGGCGCCGCCTGCGTGGAGGTGATCGTCGACACCCTGACCGGCGAGTACAAGATGCTGCGCGCCGACATCCTGCACGACGTGGGCGACTCGCTGAACCCGGCCATCGACATCGGCCAGGTCGAAGGTGGTTTCATCCAGGGCATGGGCTGGCTGACCACCGAGGAACTGGTGTGGAACGCCAAGGGCAAGCTGATGACCAACGGCCCGGCCAGCTACAAGATCCCGGCGGTGGCCGACATGCCACTGGACATGCGGGTGAAGCTGGTGGAGAACCGCAAGAACCCGGAAGACACTGTGTTCCACTCCAAGGCCGTGGGCGAGCCGCCGTTCATGCTCGGCATCGCCGCCTGGTGTGCGATCAAGGACGCCGTGGCCAGCCTCGCCGACTACCGCGTGCAGCCGCAGGTGGATGCGCCGGCAACACCGGAGCGGGTGTTGTGGGGCTGCGAACAGATGCGCAAGGCGCTGGCCGAACAGCAACCGACCGAACACGAACTGGAAACCGTCACCCACTGACAGCGAGGAACCCTGTGGGAGCGGGTTCACCCGCGAATGCGATTGAGGCCTTACCGCCGCCTTCGCGGGCAAACCCGCTCCCACATGGACCGAGAGAGGCTAAATCATGCATGAATGGATCAACGCCCTCGCCGACCACCAGTCCCGTGGCGAAGCCTGCGTGCTGGTGACCATCATCGAGGAGCGCGGCTCGACCCCGCGCAATGCCGGCTCGAAGATGGTCGTCAGCGCCACCGGCCTGTTCGACACCATCGGCGGCGGCCATCTGGAATACAAGGCCCTGCACATCGCCCGGCAGATGCTCGAGGAGCACCGCGGCACCCCGCACCTGGAGCGCTTCAGCCTCGGCGCCAGCCTCGGCCAGTGCTGCGGCGGCGCCACCGTGCTGCTGTTCGAGCCGATGGCCGCGGTGCAGGCGCACATCGCCGTGTTCGGCGCGGGCCATGTCGGCCGCGCTCTGGTACCCTTGCTCGCCGCGCTGCCCTGCCGGGTGCGCTGGATCGACTCGCGCGAACAGGAATTCCCCGAGCTCATCCCCAACGGGGTGACCAAGGTGGTCAGTGAGGAGCCGGTCGACGAGGTCGCGGACCTGCCGCCAGGCAGCTACTGCATCGTCATGACCCACAACCACCAGGTCGACCTGGAACTGACCGCCGCCATTCTCAAGCGCAACGATTTCACCTGGTTCGGCCTGATCGGCTCGAAGACCAAACGGGTCAAGTTCGAGCACCGCCTGCGCGAGCGCGGCTACGACGACGCAACCCTGGCGCGCATGCGCTGCCCGATGGGCCTGGCCGAGGTCAAGGGCAAGCTGCCGATCGAGATCGCCGTGTCCATCGCCGGTGAAATCATTGCCACCTACAACGCCTGCTTCGGCCAGCACGACGCTGCCGTGAACGCCGGCCCCATTGCCCAGTTGCTGCCGCCCTCCCGGCGCAGCCCAGCCATTTGACGAGTGAGTTATGACCGTTACCCGCAAAGCCTACCGTGCCGCCATCCTGCACAGCATCGCCGACCCGGCCGAGGTGGGCCTGGAAGCTTCCCATGAGTACTTCGAGGACGGCCTGCTGGTGATCGACGACGGCCGCATCAGCGCCGTCGGCCCGGCCAGCGAGCTGCTGCCGACCCTGGCCGCCGACATCGAGGTGGTGCACTACCAGGACGCCTTGATCACCCCGGGCTTCATCGATACCCACATCCATTTCCCGCAGACCGGCATGATCGGCTCCTACGGCGAGCAACTGCTGGACTGGCTCAATACCTACACCTTCCCCTGCGAAAAACAGTTCGCCGACAAGGACCATGCCGACAAGGTCGCGAAGATCTTCGTGCAGGAACTGCTGCGCAACGGCACCACCACCGCCCTGGTGTTCGGCAGCGTGCACCCGCAGTCGGTCAATGCCCTGTTCGAAGAAGCCGAGCGCCTGGACCTGCGGATGATCGCCGGCAAGGTGATGATGGACCGCAACGCCCCGGACTACCTGACCGACACCGCCGAGTCCGGTTACACCGAAAGCAAGCAGCTGATCGAGCGCTGGCACGGCAAGGGCCGCCTGCACTATGCGGTTACCCCACGCTTCGCGCCTACCAGCACGCCGGAGCAGCTGACCCTGGCCGGCCAGCTGCTGAAGGAATATCCAGGGCTGTACATGCACACCCACCTCTCCGAGAACCTCAAGGAGATCGACTGGGTCAAGGAGCTGTTCCCCGAGCAGAACGGTTACCTGGACGTGTACGACCACTTCGAGCTGCTGAGCGAGCGCTCGGTGTTCGCCCATGGCGTGCACCTGTGCGACAGCGAATGCCAGCGCCTGGCCGAAACCGGCTCGGCCGTGGCGTTCTGCCCGACTTCCAACCTGTTCCTCGGCAGCGGCCTGTTCAACCTGCCCCAGGCCGAGCGCTTCAAGGTCAACGTGGGCCTGGGCACCGATGTCGGCGCCGGCACCAGCTTCTCGCTGCTCAACACCCTGAACGAAGCGTACAAGGTGATGCAGCTGCAGGGCGCACGCCTGCACCCGTACAAGTCGCTGTACCTGGCCACCCTCGGCGGCGCCCGCGCGCTGCGCCTGGACGACCGCATCGGCAGCCTGCGCCCGGGCAACGACGCCGACTTCGTGGTGCTCGACTACAAGGCCACGCCGCTGCTGGACTACCGTATTCAGCAGTCCAGCAGCATCGAGGAGACGTTGTTCGTGCTGACGACCTTGGGGGATGACCGCACCGTGCGCGAGACTTACGCTGCCGGGCGTTGCGTGCATCAGCGCTGATAGCGCAAGGGGCCGCTATGCGGCCCCAGATCAGCTAGGCAAACGATCAACCCTTGGCGGACGCCTTGGGCTTTTTCAGCAAGTGCGAGAACACCGCGTGCAGATCGTCCGAAGCGCTCTCCTCGTCGAGGTTGAGCTTGCTGTCGATATGATCCATGTGGTGCATCATCAGGCTCACTGCCTGTTCGGCATTGCGCGCCTCGATGGCGTCGATCAGCTGCATGTGCTCGTCATAGGAGCAGTGCGAGCGGTTGCCGCTTTCGTACTGGGCGATGATCAGCGAGGTCTGCGACACCAGGCTGCGCTGGAAACTCACCAGCGGTGCGTTGCCCGCCGCCTCGGCCAGTTTCAGGTGGAATTCGCCGGACAGGCGGATGCCGGCACCGCGATCACCCCGGGAGAAGCTGTCGCGCTCCTCGCGGACCATCTGGCGCAGTTCGTTCAATTGCTCGGCGGTGGCGTGCTGCACGGCCAGCTCGGTGATGGCCCGTTCGACCATGCGCCGCGAGAAGAACACCTGGCGCGCCTCCTCCACCGTCGGGCTGGCCACCACCGCGCCGCGGTTGGGCCGCAGCAGCACCACGCTTTCATGGGCCAGGCGCGACAGGGCGCGGCGGATGATGGTGCGGCTGACGCCGAAGATCTCGCCCAGCGCTTCCTCGCTCAACTTGGTGCCTGGTGCCAGGCGCTGCTCGAGGATCGCCTCGAAGATGTGCGCGTAGACGATGTCGTCCTGGGTACCACTGCGGCCAGCCTTGCCGGCACGCGCAGGTTTCTTCAGAGGTTGCAGCTGTTCGTTCATGGGCTCTCGAGGCACGAAGAGAAAGTATGGCGCCATTGTACACAGGCTGAGGCGATTCCGCAGGAGGCGTTTTAGCTATATAGCCGTTGTACGACGCATTGCGCACACAAAAGATAAAACATTATTTGCTTTCTTTGTACACAAAAGCATAATCCATCGAGCAACTTCTTGACCCGCGAGTCAACAAGCGGTCAGACGTCTGCCTTCCCTCGTGGAGCCGCCAAGTGCATTGCGCAGGAACCTGGCTCCAACAACAACAAGAAAGACTTGAGGAGTACTCGCTGTGGAAAGCCGCAAATCCGAAGCCCCTACGCTGGATCTCGCCCCGCCGCTCGAAACGAGCTGGCTGGAACGGATTTTCAAACTCAAGCAACACGGCAGCACCGTCAGAACCGAACTGATCGCCGGGGTGACCACCTTCATCACCATGGCCTACATCATCTTCGTCAACCCCAACATCATGGCCGACGCCGGCATCGACCATGGTGCGGCGTTCGTCGCCACCTGCATCGCCGCCGCCCTCGGCTGCCTGCTGATGGGCCTGTACGCCAACTGGCCGGTGGGCCTGGCGCCGGGCATGGGGCTGAACGCCTTCTTCACCTACACCGTGGTCGGCACCATGGGCTACAACTGGGAAACGGCGCTGGGGGCGGTGTTCGTCTCGGGCGTGCTGTTCATGTTCCTGACCTTGTCACGGGTGCGCGAATGGTTGCTCAACAGCATTCCGGTGAGCCTGCGCCATGCCATGGGCGCCGGCGTCGGCCTGTTCCTCGGGCTGATCGGCCTGAAGACCGCCGGCATCATCGTCGCCAGCCCGGCCACCCTGATCAAGCTGGGCTCGCTGCATGAGCCAGGGCCACTCCTGGCGGCGCTGTGCTTCCTGCTGATCGCCATCCTCAGCTACAAGCGGGTGTTCGGCGCGATCCTCATCAGCATCATTGGCGTCACCCTGGCCGGCTGGGGCCTCGGCCTGGTCAAGTTCGGCGGGGTGATGTCAATGCCGCCGAGCCTGGCACCGACCTGGATGGCCATGGACGTGGCCGGGGTGTTCAATGTCAGCATGATCAGCGTGGTGCTGGCGTTTCTCTTCGTGCACATGTTCGACACCGCCGGCACGCTGATGGGCGTGGCCCAGCGGGCCAACCTGGTAGCACCGGACGGGCGCATCGAAAACCTGTCGCGGGCCTTGAAGGCCGACAGTGCCTCCAGCGTGTTCGGTGCAGTGGTCGGTGTACCGCCAGTGACCAGCTATGTGGAAAGTGCTGCCGGCGTGGCGGCGGGCGGGCGCACCGGGCTGACCGCCGTGGTGGTCGGCCTGCTGTTCGTCGCGGCGATGTTCTTCGCCCCGCTGGCCGGGATGATCCCGGCCTACGCGACGGCGGGCGCGCTGATCTACGTGGCGATGCTGATGATGGGCAGCATGGCGCACATCCACTGGGACGAAGCCACCGACAGCATTCCGGCGATCGTCACGGTGATCATGATGCCACTGACCTTCTCGGTGGCCGATGGCATTGCCCTGGGCTTCATCAGTTACGTGGCACTCAAGGCGGGTACCGGCAAGTACAAGGAAATCTCGGCCAGTCTGTGGGTGCTTTGCGCGATCTTCATCGCCAAGTTCGTGTTCCTCTGAACCCTGCTTCACCCACCAAGGGCGCCTAGGCGCCCTTTCTTTATTGACAGACCTGTACCGGCCCTTTCGCGGGCAAGCCCGCTCCCACAGGGTCACCACACATCCTGTGGGAGCGGGCTTGCCCGCGAAAGGGCCGGCACTGGCCATACAAAAACAGCAGACGAAAAAAAGCCCGCCAGTGTGGGAGCGGGCCAAAGGACCTACGAAGATTCTTCTAGCGACCAACTAGCTTCCGCGATAGGTCGAATAGCTGTACGGCGAGATCAACAGCGGCACGTGGTAGTGCTCCTGCTGTTCATCGATGCCGAAGCGCAGCACGACAACATCCAAGAACGCCGTGTCCGGCAGCTGCACGCCGCGGGCACGGTAATAGGCGCCAGCACTGAACTGCAGCTGGTAGACGCCGGTACGGTAGTCATCCCCTTGCAGCAGTGGCGCGTCGACACGGCCATCGCTGTTGGTCAGGGCAGTGTTCACCAGCTCCAGCTGCTGGCCTTCGACGCGATACAGCTCGACCTTGATCGAGCTGCCTGGGCAGCCATGCGCGGCATCCAGTACGTGTGTGGTCAAACGTCCCATCTGCTTGTCGCCTCTTGTTCAATCTATGGGCAAAAAATACACAGCTCGTGCCCCGGAACAGGGCGTGCGATGTGCGGGAATGACACCATTAAGACATTTCAATGCCAGATTGTACACAATTTTTTGATCCATTCCGTCGTCACCCCCGCAATCACGCCACCAATCGCAAATACAGGCGCCATAAAGAGGCCAACGCTCTTATCTGACCAATCAGGCAGGTTTCTTGCAATGCATTCTCAGGCGACAAATGGGAAGAAATGCGGAAAAACAGGCTTACAAAAGATTTCAGAAGTTGTATACAATCAGCCCATCCGGTGGTGCGACATCCCGACGCGGCCCGCCCACCCTCGCACAAACGCACAAGAAGGAAGACTGCAGTGAGCGCTGACTACCCTCGCGACCTGATCGGTTACGGCAACAACCCTCCTCACCCGCAATGGCCGGGCAATGCCCGCATCGCCCTGTCTTTCGTCCTCAACTACGAAGAAGGCGGCGAGCGCAACATCCTGCACGGTGACAAGGAATCCGAAGCCTTCCTGTCCGAAATGGTAGCCGCCCAACCACTGCAGGGCGCGCGCAACATGAGCATGGAATCGCTCTACGAATACGGCAGCCGCGCCGGCGTCTGGCGCCTGCTCAAGCTGTTCAAGGACAGCGGCGTGCCGCTGACCATCTTCGCCGTGGCCATGGCCGCCCAGCGCCACCCCGACGTGATCCGCGCCATGGCCGCAGCCGGCCATGAAATCTGCAGCCACGGCTATCGCTGGATCGACTACCAGAACATGGAAGAGGCCCAGGAGCGCGAGCACATGCTCGAAGCCATCCGCATCCTCACCGAAATCACCGGCGAGCGCCCGGTCGGCTGGTACACCGGCCGCACCGGCCCGAACACCCGCCGCCTGGTGATGGAGGAAGGTGGTTTCCTCTACGACAGCGACACCTACGACGACGACCTGCCCTACTGGGAGCCGAACAACCCCACCGACAAGCCGCACCTGGTGATCCCCTACACCCTGGACACCAACGACATGCGCTTCACCCAGGTACAGGGCTTCAACTGCGGCGAGCAGTTCTTCCAGTACCTCAAGGACGCCTTCGATGTGCTCTACGCCGAAGGCGCCGAAGCACCGAAGATGCTCTCCATCGGCCTGCACTGCCGCCTGGTCGGCCGCCCGGCGCGCCTGGCCGCGCTGAAGCGCTTCGTCGACTACGCCAAAAGCCATGACCAGGTCTGGTTCGCCCGTCGCGTGGACATCGCCCGCCACTGGCACGCCACCCACCCGTACAAGAAAGAGAACGCCTGATGACCGCCTTCAACACCCTCAAGCCCTCCGCCCTGAGCCGTGACGCTTTCGTCGCGGCCTTCGCCGACATCTACGAGCACTCGCCGTGGGTCGCCGAAAAAGCCTATGACCTGGGCCAGCTGGGCGAGCTGGACGAGATCGAGGTGCTGCACCAGCGCATGAGCGACATCCTGCTCAGCGCCAACCCTGCCGACCAGCTGGCCCTGATCAACGCTCACCCGGACCTCGCCGGCAAGGCCGCCATCCAGGGCGAGCTGACCGAATCGAGCACCAACGAGCAGGCCGGCGCCGGCATCCACCAGTGCACCGCCGAAGAATTTGCCCGCTTCACCGAGCTCAATGACGCCTACAAGGCCAAGTTCCAGTTCCCGTTCATCATGGCGGTGAAAGGCAGCAACCGGCACCAGATCCTCGCCGCCTTCGAAAAACGCATCCACAACGACAGCGATGCCGAATTCAAGGAAGCCCTGGCGCAGATCAACCTGATCGCCCTGTTCCGCCTGCTGCAGCTGTAAGCAACAGCCGAACGTCATTCAGAACAACGAACAATAGAAGAGATAACCGCATGCGCACCCTGATGATCGAGCCCCTGACCAAAGAAGCCTTCGCCCCCTTCGGAGACGTGATCGAAACCGATGGCAGCGACCACTTCATGATCAACAACGGCTCGACCATGCGCTTTCACAAGCTCGCCACGGTCGAGACCGCCGAGCCTGAAGACAAGGCGATCATCAGCATCTTCCGCGCCGACGCGCTGGACATGCCGCTGACCGTGCGCATGCTGGAACGCCATCCGCTGGGCAGCCAGGCTTTCATCCCGCTGCTCGGCAACCCCTTTCTGATCGTGGTCGCGCCCGTTGGCGATGCACCTGTATCAGGCTTGGTCCGCGCCTTCCGCAGTAACGGCAGGCAGGGCATCAATTACCATCGCGGCGTCTGGCACCACCCGGTGCTGACGATCGAAAAGCGGGATGACTTCCTGGTGGTTGATCGCAGCGGTTCTGGCAACAACTGCGATGAGCATTACTTCACCGAGGAACAGATGCTGATCCTCAATCCCCACCAATAAGAAAAGGTCGATCATCGTTCACGGTGGTCGGCAGAGGTACATACTGTGGAAGCACACCTTCACGAATGGCTGAACCTGAGCATTCGCTGGGTTCACATGATCACCGGTGTCGCCTGGATCGGTGCATCGTTCTACTTCGTCTGGCTGGAGAACCACCTGAACCGCAGCAACCCGCGCGATGGGTTGTCGGGTGATCTCTGGGCGATTCACGGCGGTGGTATCTACCACCTGGAGAAATACAAGCTCGCGCCCCCGAAAATGCCCGAGAACCTGCACTGGTTCAAATGGGAAGCCTACTTCACCTGGATGTCCGGTATCGCCCTGCTGTGCGTGGTGTTCTACTGGAACCCGACCCTGTACCTGCTGGCACCCGGCAGCACCCTGAGCGGTGCCGAGGGCGTGGCCATCGGTATCGGTTCGCTGGTGGCCGGCTGGTTCATCTACGACTTCCTGTGCGACTCGCCACTGGGCAAGCACCCTGCCCTGCTCGGCGCCGTGCTGTTCGTGCTGATCATCGCTGCCTGCTTCGGCTTCAGCCTGGTGTTCAGCGGCCGTGGTGCCTACCTGCACACCGGCGCGATCATCGGCACCATCATGGTCGGCAACGTGTTCCGCATCATCATGCCGGCCCAGCGCCAGCTGGTGGCGGCGATCGAGAACAACCAGACCCCCGACCCGGTGCTGCCGGCCAAGGGCCTGCTGCGCTCGCGCCACAACAACTACTTCACCCTGCCGGTGCTGTTCATCATGATCAGCAACCACTTCCCGAGCACCTACGGTAGCCAGTACAACTGGCTGATCCTGGCCGGTATCGCTGTAGCCGCGGTTCTGATCCGCCACTACTTCAACACCCGCCACGACAGCGCCAAGTACGCCTGGACCCTGCCGGTCGGTGCCCTGGCGATGATCTGCCTGGCCTACGTCACCGGTCCGAAACCGCTGGCCACAAGCCCTGAACAGGCCGCGGCGAAGGTCGAGTACCAGCCACTGCCAGCCACCGCCGTGGGTGGCAAGACCGCCGCCGAGCTGCGCGCCGAGGAAGCCGCCAAGGCCGCCGAAGCCCCAGCCGCGCCAGCCGAGGCTCCGGCCCAGGCGACCGCGCAGGCCGCCGGTGGCGACTTCGACAAGATCCACAAGGTCATCCAGGAACGCTGCAGCGTGTGCCACTCGTCGAAACCGACCAGCCCACTGTTCAGCGCAGCCCCTGCCGGCGTGATGTTCGACACCCCGCAGCAGATCCAGGCCCAGGCCGCGCGCATCCAGGCGCAAGCGGTCGCCAGCCAGATCATGCCGCTGGGCAACATCACCCAGATGACCGCCGAAGAGCGCAAGCTCGTCGGTGACTGGATCGCCAAGGGCGCCCAGGTCAACTGATGAATCGGGCATCCCGCCCCACCCTGTGGGAGCGGGCTTGCCCGCGAAGAGGCCGGTAAATCCGGCCTCTGTTTCAAGACATACGCAACAAGCAAGCATCGAGCGTTCGACCGCAAGCGGGAACCCCAGGCTGCCTTCACCGGGCCTGCCGCCTGCAACCGGCGCTTGGATCCGAGAATAAAAACAAAACTCGAGGTGCTGCATGTCCGAGTCACGCAAGGCGTACATCCCAGTTGCGCCGCCGCGACAGCCTCTGTCCCTGTTCCAACTGATCCTGGTTGGCCTGCAACATGTTCTGCTGATGTACGGAGGCGCGATTGCCGTGCCGCTGATCATCGGCCAGGCCGCGGGATTGTCTCGCGAAGAAGTCGCTTTCCTGATCAACGCCGACCTCCTGGTTGCTGGCGTCGCCACCATCATCCAGTCGTTCGGCATCGGCCCGGTCGGGATCCGCATGCCGGTGATGATGGGTGCCAGCTTCGCGGCCGTCGGCAGCATGGTGGCCATGGCCGGCATGCCCGGCGTCGGCCTGCAGGGGATCTTCGGCGCGACCATCGCTGCCGGGTTCTTCGGCATGCTGGTCGCGCCGTTCATGTCCAAGGTCGTGCGCTTCTTCCCGCCGCTGGTCACCGGCACGGTGATCACCTCCATCGGCCTGTCGCTGTTCCCGGTGGCGGTCGACTGGGCCGGTGGCGGCCAACAGGCGCCCAACTTCGGCTCGCCGATCTACCTGCTGGTGGCCAGCCTGGTGCTGGCGGTGATCCTGCTGATCAACCGCTTCATGCGCGGTTTCTGGGTCAACGTGTCGGTGCTGGTGGGCATGGGCCTGGGCTACATCCTGGCCGGTTCCATCGGCATGGTCGACCTGTCGGGCCTGGCCGCAACGCCGTGGCTGCAGGTGGTCACCCCCCTGCACTTCGGCATGCCGACTTTCAGCCTGGCGCCGATCCTGTCGATGTGCCTGGTGGTGGTGATCATCTTCGTCGAGTCCACGGGCATGTTCCTCGCCCTGGGCAAGGTGACGGACCGTGAAGTGACGCCAGGGATGCTGCGTCGCGGCCTGCTGTGCGATGCCGGTGCATCGTTCATTGCCGGCTTCTTCAACACCTTCACCCACTCCTCGTTCGCCCAGAACATCGGCCTGGTGCAGATGACCGGCGTGCGCTGCCGCTACGTCACGGTCACCGCCGGCGGCCTGCTGATCCTCCTCAGCCTGCTGCCCAAGGCGGCCTTCCTGATCGCCTCGATCCCGCCTGCGGTACTGGGCGGCGCGTCCATCGCCATGTTCGGCATGGTCACCGCCACCGGGATCAAGATCCTCCAGGAAGCCGACATCGGCGATCGCCGCAACCAGCTGCTGGTGGCGGTGAGCGTAGGCTTCGGCCTGATCCCGGTGGTGAAGCCGGAGTTCTTCTCGCAGATGCCCCAGTGGATGGAACCGATCACCCACAGCGGCATCGCCATGGCCACGATCAGTGCCCTGGTACTGAACGTGCTGTTCAACATCCTCGGTGGTGCCGAGCGCGCCGTGCACAACGACGCCTGCCACGGCCATTGAGCCCGTCCAGGGGCGGCGCATCCTGCCGCCCCTTCTTGTTCTTGCAGTAAACGCTTCACCGTCGACCCGCCGGAATGGGCCGCTCGGGGCGCCTGCGCGCCGAAAAAACCGCCAACAAAAACAATAAGTCCGGGAATCACAACATGAAGCGCATCACCTCATCCCTGCTGCTGGGCAGCAGCCTGCTGGCCACCCTCCCCGCGCATGCAGGCGATTGGCTGCTGTGGCACGGCGAAAGCCTGACGTACCTGTACGGCAAGGACTTCAAGATCAACCCCGATATCCAGCAGACCATCACCTTCGAGCACGCCAACAAGTGGAAGTACGGCGACACCTTCCTCTTCATCGACAAGATCTTCTACAACGGCAAGGCAGACCCGGGCAAAGGCGTGAACACCTACTACGGCGAGTTCAGCCCGCGCCTGTCGTTCGGCAAGATCCTCGACAGGAAGCTGGCCTTCGGCCCGGTCAAGGACGTGCTGCTGGCCATGACCTACGAACGTGGTGAAGGCGACAACGAGGCCTACCTGATCGGCCCTGGCTTCGACCTGGACATTCCCGGCTTCAACTATTTCACCCTGAACTTCTACCTGCGCAACACCGAAGGCGGCCGCCCCGGTGACAATGTCTGGCAGATCACTCCCGGCTGGTCCTATACCATCCCGGTGGGCAAATCCGACATTCTGATCGACGGCTACATGGACTGGGTACCCGACAACGACCAGAACAGCCGCGGCACCTACCACGCCAACCTGCACTTCAACCCGCAGGTCAAGTACGACCTGGGCAAGGCCCTGAACATCGGCGCCAAACAGCTCTACGTCGGCTTCGAATACAGCTACTGGAAGGACAAGTACGGCATCGACAGCCGCGGCAACCTGGAGAGCAACCAGAGTGTCGCCAGTGCGCTGATCAAGGTGCATTTCTGAAAACCTGATCGAATGCCCAGGTATGAATCACCGTGCTCCAGGACAGAGCACTTGAGGCGTGGCGCGCAAGCCAGTAATCTGCGCGCCCCCTCGATCAGGGCAGGATGGATTCTGCCTGCGTTTACTGACCGCTCAGTCAATGAATTCGGGCGGTTGGCCAACGTGTTGCCAGCCTGAAATACCCATTTTCAAACGTTCAGAACGAGTCGAGCAGGAAGGTTGTAGCCAACCCGGAAAGTTGGCGCAGCTCTTGCCAAACAACTGTGGGCAATCGTAAAAAGCTGACTCAAAAGACAACAAAACAGGCGCCATCACGAGCGCTGACAACAGATCAATCAAGGGAGCGACACTCGCAATGCGTACCATCAAAAGCCTGATGCTTGCCGGCGGCCTGCTGGCCTGCGGCACCACCTTCGCCGGTGACCTGCTGCAGTGGCAGAACAACAGCCTGACCTACCTGTGGGGCAAGAACTTCAAGGTCAACCCCGATACCCAGCAGACCTTCACCTTCGAGCACGCCGACGCGTGGAAGTACGGTGACAACTTCCTGTTCATCGACAAGATCTTCTACCAGGGCAAGAAAGACGCCGGCAACGGCCCCAACACCTACTATGGCGAGTTCAGCCCGCGCCTGTCGTTCGGCAAGATCTTCGACCAGAAGCTCGAATTCGGCCCGGTCAAGGACGTGCTGCTGGCCGCGACCTACGAGTTCGGCGAGGGTGACACCGAGGCCTACCTGATCGGCCCGGGCTTCGACCTGGCCATCCCGGGCTTCGACTACTTCCAGCTGAACTTCTACAACCGCATGCCCGAAGGCAGCCGCGCTGGCCGGAATGTCTGGCAGATCACCCCGGTATGGTCCTACACCATTCCTGTGGGCTCGTCCGACATCCTGATCGATGGCTTCATGGACTGGGTGGTGGACAACGACGAAAACCGCCACGGCACCTACCAGGCCAACCTGCACTTCAACCCGCAGGTCAAGTACGACCTGGGCAAGGCCTTGCACCTGGGTGAGAAGCAGCTGTATGTCGGTTTCGAATACGACTACTGGAAGAACAAGTACGGCATCAAGGACAGCGATGCCTTCACCACCGACCAGAACACCGCCAGTCTGCTGGTCAAAGTGCACTTCTGATGCACTGCAACTGAACGCGAGGGATGGCACCGGCTACGCCGGTGTTCGCGGGTGAACCCGCTCCCACAGATCAATGGACTGCCCCCAAGAAGCTGGACACCAATCCAACCCTTGGGGGCAGTCCAGAATGTGGGAGCAACTGTCTTGCTCAATTTCTAAAAGCTGGCGCGAATCCCTGTGGGAGCGGGTTTACCCGCGAACCGGGGCGAAGCCCCGGCCATACCGCCTCAGTTGGCCGGCCGGACCAGGCGCCACAGCTTCCCGGCAACCGCCACCACCGCCAGCACCACCGCCCCGGCCACGACACCCGCCACGCCATTGAGCAAGCCACTGGTCAGCGCCCCGCCGCGCCCGTCGCTGAACGCCTCGACGGCGTGATGCAGCGGCGCCACACCGTGCACCAGGATCCCACCCCCGACCAGGAACATCGCGGCGGTGCCGATCACCGACAGGCTCTTCATCATGTACGGCGCCGCACGCAGGATGCCGTTGCCCACCGTACGCGCCAGGCTCGACGACTTCTGCGTCATCCACAGCCCCAGGTCATCGAGCTTGACGATTCCCCCGACCAGCCCGTACACACCCAGGGTCATGACGATGGCGATCCCCGAGAGCACGATGATCTGCTGGCTCAACGGCGCATCGGCAACGGTGCCCAGGGTGATCGCGATGATCTCGGCGGACAGGATGAAGTCGGTGCGCACCGCGCCCTTGATCTTGGCGCTCTCGAACGCCACCAGGTCGACGCTGGCATCCGCCACCGCCTCCTTGCGCGCCGCATGCTGCGCCTGGTCCTCTTCCTCGCTGTGCAGGAACTTGTGCGCCAGCTTCTCGAAGCCTTCGTAGCACAGGTAGGCGCCACCGAGCATCAGCAGCGGGGTCACTGCCCACGGGATGAACGCGCTGATCAACAGCGCCGCCGGCACCAGGATCGCCTTGTTCACCAGCGAGCCCTTGCACACCGCCCAGACCACCGGCAACTCACGGTCGGCACGCACGCCCGTGACCTGCTGGGCATTCAACGCCAGGTCGTCACCGAGCACGCCGGCGGTCTTCTTCGCCGCTACCTTGGTCATCAACGACACATCGTCGAGCAGCGTGGCGATGTCGTCGATCAGTACCAGTAGACTGCTTCCTGCCATGTTTGCTTGTATCCAAATGAGTCAATTTGCCGGATTCTAGCCCAAAGCCGCTGCCTTGAGCGCCCATCGGGCGCGGTGATACCATGCCCGATCCCTCTTTGAGGTGGCCAGACACGAGGAAGATCCCTGACCATGAGCACCATTCGCGAGCGCAACAAGGAACTGATCCTGCGCGCAGCCAGTGAAGAATTTGCCGACAAGGGCTTCGCCGCCACCAAGACCAGCGACATTGCCGCCAAGGCCGGCCTGCCCAAGCCGAACGTGTATTACTACTTCAAGTCCAAGGACAACCTCTACCGCGAGGTCCTGGAAAGCATCATCGCGCCGATCATGCAGGCATCGACGCCGTTCAATGCCGACGGTGATCCGAAAGAGGTGTTGAGCGGGTACATTCGCTCGAAGATCCGCATCTCGCGCGACCTGCCCCATGCCTCGAAGGTGTTCGCCAGCGAGATCATGCACGGCGCGCCGCACCTGTCGCCGAGCCAGGTGGAGCAGTTGAACGCCCAGGCGCACCACAACATCGAGTGCATCCAGCGCTGGATCGAACGTGGCCAGATCGCCAAGGTCGACCCGCACCACCTGATGTTCAGCATCTGGGCGGCGACCCAGACCTATGCCGACTTCGACTGGCAGATCTCGGTGATCACCGGCAAGGCCAAGCTGGCCGACAGTGATTACGAAGCGGCGGCCGAGACCATCATCCGCCTGGTGCTCAAGGGCTGTGAGCCCGAGGTGGCCTGAGCCGACCGGTGGGGCTGCTTTGCAGCCCTTTCGCGACACAAGGCCGCTCCTACAAGGATGGTGTAGTCCTGTAGGAGCGGCCTTGTGTCGCGAAAGGGCCGAATAGCGGCCCCAGCAATTTCGAACCTTACGCTGCTACCCCCGCATCCGCCTTCAACCCCACCTCCTCGATCGCACTGATCGCACACTGCTCGTCGATATCCGACGTATCGCCGCTGATCCCCACCGCACCCAGCACCTTGCCGTCCTGATCACGAATCAACACGCCCCCTGGCGCCGGCACCACCGGCCGCTCGCCCAAGCCGTTCAACGCCGCGAAAAACGCCGGCCGTTGCTGCGCGTCCAGCGCCAGCAGGCGCGAACCCTTGCCCAGGGCAATCGCACCCCAGGCCTTGCCGGTGGCCACCTCCGGACGAATCAGGCTGGCGCCGTCCTCGCGTTGCAAGGCCAGCAAGTGCCCGCCGGCATCCAGCACCGCCACGGTCAGCGGCGCTGCGTTGATCTTGCGACCGGCCGCCAGCGCGGCATTCACCAGGCCGACAGCGACTTTCAGGTTCAAAGCGTTCATGGAAAGGTCCTCTTCTTGTTGTGAGAAGCCCTGAGGGCAGTTGAAAACCGATAGCTCAATAGAACACAACTACAGATAATTTTGTATACAATAAATTGAAACGATCGTATGCGAGTGCGCAAACAGCCGTTTTCTCGGGTGCTCGGACGAAAGCGGGCTTACCCGACGAAAACCCGTTGACCTGAGCCGCCAGCCGTGAATACACTCTGGCACAAAGAAAGTTGTATACAATTACAAAATCGATGAGGCACAAACCATGAGCAAAATGAGAGCAATCGATGCAGCCGTTCTGGTCATGCGCCGTGAAGGTGTAGATACCGCGTTCGGCATCCCGGGGGCTGCCATCAACCCGTTGTACTCGGCCCTGAAGAAAGTCGGTGGCATCGATCACGTCCTCGCTCGCCACGTCGAAGGCGCCTCGCACATGGCCGAGGGCTACACCCGCGCCAACCCGGGCAACATCGGCGTGTGCATCGGCACCTCAGGCCCTGCCGGCACCGACATGGTCACCGGCCTGTACAGCGCCTCGGCCGACTCCATCCCGATTCTCTGCATTACCGGCCAGGCCCCACGTGCCCGCCTGCACAAGGAAGACTTCCAGGCCGTCGACATCACCAGCATCGTCAAGCCGGTGACCAAGTGGGCGACCACCGTTCTGGAGCCAGGCCAGGTGCCTTACGCCTTCCAGAAGGCCTTCTATGAAATGCGTACCGGCCGCCCGGGCCCGGTGCTGATCGACCTGCCGTTCGACGTGCAGATGGCCGAAATCGAATTCGACATCGACGCCTACGAGCCACTGGCCGTCAACAAGCCGTCCGCCACCCGCGTACAGGCCGAAAAAGCCCTGGCCATGCTCAATGACGCCGAGCGCCCACTGCTGGTGGCCGGTGGTGGCATCATCAATGCCGACGCCAGCGACAAGCTGGTCGAGTTCGCCGAACTGACCGGCGTGCCGGTGATCCCGACCCTGATGGGCTGGGGCACCATCCCCGATGACCACGCCCTCATGGTCGGCATGGTCGGCCTGCAGACCTCGCACCGCTACGGCAACGCCACCCTGCTCAAGTCCGACCTGGTGTTCGGCATCGGCAACCGCTGGGCCAACCGCCACACCGGTTCCGTCGACGTCTACACCGAAGGCCGCAAGTTCGTGCACGTGGACATCGAACCGACCCAGATCGGCCGCGTCTTTACCCCGGACCTGGGGATCGTTTCCGATGCCGGCAAGGCACTGGACGTGTTCCTCGAAGTGGCCCGCGAGTGGAAAGCCGCCGGCAAGCTGAAGTGCCGCAAGGCCTGGCTGGAAGACTGCCAGCAGCGCAAGGCCAGCCTGCAGCGCAAGACCCACTTCGACAACGTGCCGGTCAAGCCGCAGCGCGTCTACGAAGAGATGAACCAGGTTTTCGGCAAGGACACCTGCTACGTCAGCACCATCGGCCTGTCGCAGATCGCCGGCGCGCAGTTCCTGCACGTGTACAAGCCACGCCACTGGATCAACTGCGGCCAGGCCGGCCCGCTGGGCTGGACCATCCCTGCCGCCCTCGGCGTGGTCAAGGCCGATCCGAAGCGCAAGGTCGTGGCGTTGTCGGGTGACTACGACTTCCAGTTCATGATCGAAGAGCTGGCCGTGGGCGCGCAGTTCAACCTGCCGTACGTCCACGTGCTGGTGAACAACGCCTACCTGGGCCTGATCCGTCAGGCGCAGCGTGGCTTCGACATGGATTACTGTGTACAACTGGCGTTCGAGAACATCAACTCGACCGACGCCGCCACCTACGGGGTCGACCACGTCGCCGTGGTCGAGGGCCTGGGCTGCAAGGCCATCCGCGTGTTCGAGCCGGCCGAGATTGCCCCTGCCCTGCTCAAGGCACAGAAGATGGCCGAGGAGTTCCGCGTGCCGGTGGTGGTCGAAGTGATCCTCGAGCGTGTGACCAACATTTCCATGGGCACCGAGATCAACGCGGTCAACGAGTTCGAAGACCTGGCCCTGGTCGGCAACGACGCGCCAACCGCCATCTCGCTGCTGGACTGATCGCCTGACGCCCCCGGGTTTGCCCCGGGGGCCTTCATCGCAAGGAGACAACCCATGCCTCGCTTCGCTGCCAACCTGTCCATGCTGTTCACCGAACAGGACTTCCTGGCCCGCTTCAAGGCTGCCGCCGACGCTGGCTTCAGCGGCGTCGAATACCTCTTCCCGTACGACTTCAGCGCCGCCGAAATCAAGCAGCAGCTGGACGCCAACGGCCTGACCCAGGTGCTGTTCAACCTGCCGGCGGGCGACTGGGCCAAGGGTGAACGCGGCATCACCTGCCACCCCGACCGCGTCGAGGAATTCCGCGCCGGTGTCGACAAGGCCATCGAATACGCCAAGGTCCTGGGCAACACCCAGGTCAACGCCCTGGCCGGCATTCGCCCACAAGGCCTGCAGTGCGCCGACGTGCGCAAGACCTTCGTGGAAAACCTGCGCTATGCCGCCGACAAGCTCAAGGCCGCCGGGATCCGCCTGGTCATGGAAATGATCAACACCCGCGACATCCCCGGCTTCTACCTGAACACCACCAAACAGGCCCTGGAAATCCAGGCCGAAGTCGGCAGCGACAACCTGTTCCTGCAGTACGACATCTACCACATGCAGATCATGGAAGGTGACCTGGCCCGCACCCTGGAAGCCAACCTGAAACTGATCAACCACGTGCAGCTGGCCGACAACCCCGGCCGCAACGAGCCAGGCACCGGCGAGATCAACTACCGCTTCCTGTTCGAGCACCTGGACCGCATCGGTTACCAGGGCTGGGTGGGCGCGGAGTACAAGCCGCTGACCACCACCGAAGCGGGCCTGGGCTGGCTGAAAACGCACAACGCGATCTGAATCACTGCTCCCACTGGGACTGCGAACAAATACAAAGAGGTAAGTTCTCATGGCTAAAATCGGTTTCATCGGCACCGGCATCATGGGCAAGCCCATGGCGCAGAACCTGCAGAAAGCAGGTCACAGCCTGTTCGTCTCCACCCACCACGACGCAGCCCCGGCCGACCTGATCGCCGCGGGCGCGGTGGCCCTGGCCAACCCGAAAGAGGTTGCCCAGGAAGCCGAGTTCATCATCGTCATGGTCCCGGACACCCCTCAGGTCGAAAGCGTCCTGTTCGGTGAAAACGGCGTCGCCGAGGGTGTCGGCCCGAACAAGGTGGTGATCGACATGAGCTCGATCTCCCCTACCGCCACCAAAGCCTTCGCCGAGAAGATCAAGGCTACCGGTGCCGCCTACCTGGACGCCCCGGTGTCCGGTGGTGAAGTCGGTGCCAAGGCCGCGACCCTGAGCATCATGGTCGGTGGCTGCCCGAAAGCCTTCGAGCGCACCCTGCCGCTGTTCGAAGCCATGGGCAAGAACATCACCCGCGTCGGTGGCAACGGCGACGGCCAGACCGCCAAGGTGGCCAACCAGATCATCGTCGCCCTGAACATCCAGGCCGTTGCCGAAGCCCTGCTGTTCGCCGCCAAGAACGGCGCCGACCCGGCCAAGGTGCGTGAAGCGCTGATGGGTGGCTTCGCTTCGTCGAAGATCCTCGAAGTGCACGCCGAGCGCATGATCAAGGGCACCTTCGACCCAGGCTTCCGCATCAACCTGCACCAGAAGGACCTGAACCTGGCCCTGCAAGGCGCCAAGGAACTGGGCATCAACCTGCCCAACACCTCCAATGCCCAGCAAGTGTTCAACACCTGCCAGGCCCTGGGCGGCGGCAACTGGGACCACTCGGCGCTGATCAAAGGCCTGGAGCACATGGCCAACTTCTCGATCCGCGACGAGCAGTGATTTGAATCCTGGGGCTGCTGCGCAGCCCTTTCGCGACACAAGGCCGCTCCTACAGGAGATCGCGGTCTCCTGTAGGAGCGGCCTTGTGTCGCGAAAGGGGCGCAAAGCGCCCCCAAAATTCCAGATCCCACACCGCTGAACCTGCGACCACAGGCCCAGCGGTGAACCCGAGCAACACCCGCCCCTGGTTCGGCCTGCACGGAGGCAGTTCCAGGGGCGTTTTCGATTCCGCAGAACAACAATAACTGGGAGCCTGCCATGTCGGTCGATCCGCAAAAAATTCTCCGCGACCTGTTCGACACAGCCATCGCCGCCGCCCACCCACGCCAAGTCCTCGAACCCTACCTGCCCGCCGACCGTAGCGGCCGGGTTATCGTCATCGGCGCCGGCAAAGCCGCAGCCGCCATGGCCGAAGTGGTCGAAAAGTGCTGGCAGGGCGAAGTCTCCGGGCTGGTCGTGACCCGCTACGGCCACGGCGCCAACTGCCAGAAGATCGAGGTGGTCGAAGCCGCCCACCCGGTCCCCGACGCCGCCGGCCTGGCCGTGGCCAAGCGCGTGCTGGAACTGGTCAGCAACCTCGACGAAGACGACCGCGTCATCTTCCTGCTCTCCGGCGGCGGCTCCGCGCTGCTTGCGCTGCCCGCCGAAGGCCTGACCCTGGCCGACAAGCAACAGATCAACAAGGCCCTGCTCAAGTCCGGCGCCACCATCGGCGAGATGAACTGCGTGCGCAAGCACCTCTCGGCGATCAAGGGCGGCCGCCTGGCCAAGGCCTGCTGGCCAGCCAGCGTCTACACCTATGCCATTTCCGACGTGCCGGGCGACCTGGCCACCGTCATCGCTTCCGGCCCGACCGTGGCCGACCCGAGCACTTCGGCCGATGCCCTGGCGATCCTCAAGCGCTACGACATCGACGCGCCGAAAGCCGTCATCGACTGGCTCAACAACCCCGCTTCGGAAACCGTCAAGGCCGATGACCCGGCCCTGGCCCGCAGCCACTTCCAACTGATCGCCAAACCTCAGCAGTCGCTCGAGGCCGCCGCGGTGAAAGCCCGCCAGGCCGGCTTCAGCCCGCTGATCCTCGGCGATCTGGAAGGCGAGTCGCGGGAAGTGGCCAAGGTGCATGCCGGCATCGCCCGGCAGATCGTCCTGCACGGCCAGCCACTGAAGGCACCGTGTGTGATCCTCTCCGGCGGCGAGACCACCGTGACCGTGCGCGGCAATGGCCGTGGCGGGCGCAATGCCGAGTTCCTGCTCAGCCTCACCGAAAGCCTCAAGGGCCTGCCGGGCGTGTACGCCCTGGCCGGTGACACCGACGGCATCGACGGCTCGGAAGAAAACGCCGGCGCCTTGATGACGCCAACCAGCTATGCCCGCGCCGAAGCCCTCGGCCTGTCGGCCAGCGACGAGCTCGACAACAACAACGGCTACGGCTACTTCGCCGCGCTCGATGCGTTGATCGTCACCGAACCGACCCGCACCAACGTCAACGACTTCCGCGCCATCCTGATCCTCGAGACTGCCCAATCATGACGCCTGATAAAAAAGTAAAGATCCTCGCCACCCTCGGCCCTGCGATCGAAGGCATCGACGACATCCGCCAGCTGGTCGAAGCCGGGGTGAACATCTTCCGCCTCAACTTCAGCCACGGCGAGCACGCCGACCACGCCCTGCGCTACCAGTGGATCCGCGAAGTCGAGCAGCAGCTGAACTACCCGCTGGGCATCCTCATGGACCTGCAAGGGCCGAAGCTGCGCGTGGGCCGCTTCGCCGAAGGCAAGGTCCAGCTGCAACGCGGCCAGGCCCTGCGCCTGGACCTGGACAAGACCCCGGGCGACAGCCGCCGGGTCAACCTGCCGCATCCGGAAATCATCGCCGCGCTGCAGCCGGGCATGGACCTGCTGCTCGACGACGGCAAACTGCGCCTGCGGGTGACCGCCAAGCACAGCGACGCCATCGACACCGAAGTGCTCAACGGTGGCGAGCTGTCCGACCGCAAGGGCGTCAACGTGCCACAGGCGGTGCTCGACCTCTCCCCGCTCACCGAAAAGGACCGCCGCGACCTCAGCTTCGGCCTGGAACTGGGCGTGGACTGGGTGGCCCTGTCGTTCGTGCAGCGCCCTGAAGACATCGTCGAGGCGCGCCAGCTGATCGGCGATCGCGCCTACCTGATGGCCAAGATCGAGAAGCCTTCGGCGGTCGAGCAACTGCAGGCGATCGCCGAGCTGTCCGACGCGATCATGGTCGCCCGCGGCGACCTGGGCGTGGAAGTGCCGGCCGAGAGCGTGCCGCAGATCCAGAAACGCATCATCGGCACCTGCCGCCAGCTGGGCAAGCCGGTGGTGGTGGCGACCCAGATGCTCGAATCCATGCGCTTCTCGCCGGCCCCGACCCGCGCCGAAGTCACCGACGTGGCCAATGCCGTGGCCGAAGGCGCCGACGCGGTGATGCTGTCGGCCGAGACCGCCTCCGGCGACTACCCGCTGGAAGCCGTGCAGATGATGAGCAAGATCATTCGCCAGGTGGAGAACGGCCCGGACTACCAGGCCCAGCTCGACGTCGGCCGGCCGAAGGCCGAGGCCACCGTGTCGGACGCCATCAGCTGCGCGATCCGCCGCATCAGCGGCATCCTGCCGGTGGCGGTGCTGGTCAACTACAGCGAGTCGGGCACTTCGACCCTGCGTGCGGCGCGCGAACGGCCACGGGCGCCGATCCTCAACCTGACGCCGAACCTGAAGACCGCCCGCCGCCTGAGCGTGGCCTGGGGCGTGCACTCGGTGGTCAACGACCGCCTGCGCCAGGTCGACGAGGTGGTCTCCACCGCCCTGGAGATTGCCCAGGCGCAAGGCATGGCCAGCCGTGGCGACACGCTGCTGATCACCGCCGGTGTGCCTTTCGGCAAGCCGGGTTCGACCAATACCTTGCGGATCGAGACCCTGGTCTGAGATCGCCGGGGGCGCTTTGCGCCCCTTTCGCGACACAAGGCCGCTCCTACAGAAACCTCGATCCCTTGTAGGAGCGGCCTTGTGTCGCGAAAGGAGGGCAAAGCCCTCCCAACTAAACCGAACCTGCGGAAAACCGAGGCCCAAAGAGGCCCACCGCTCTCCCACCCACCTCACTGACTGCCCATGTACACCAAGAATTTCACCAACCCGTGCCCCGACTGGGCCACGGCACTGCTCAACGGCTTCAGCCAGGTGCTGCTGCTGCGCAACCCCCTGTGCGGCCTGTGCTGCCTGCTGGCCATCCTGCTCACCGCCCCCGACCTGGTCGGCGGCGCCCTGCTCGGCGCCCTCGCCGGCCTGCTCACCGCCCAGCGTCGCGGCTACGACCGGGCCGACCGCCAGGCCGGGCTGTACTGCTACAACGGCGTGCTGATCGGCATCCTGATCAGCGCCGTGCTGCCCTGGTCGGCGATCCTGCCGCCGCTGATCATCGCCGCCGGCGGACTGTCGAGCATCATCACCCACCAATGGCGCAAGCGCGGCGGCAAGCTGCTGGTCGCCTACACCGCGCCGTTCGTGCTGCTCGGCTGGGTTGCCCTGCTGTTCGCCAGCCCCGCGCCCAGCGGCTTCGTCGAGGCGGACCCGCTGTATGCCCTGGCCCGCGGCGTCGGGCAGATCTTCCTGCTCGACCAGCCGCTGGCCGGCCTGCTGATCATCGTCGGCATGTGCATCGCCAACCCCTATGCCGCACTGTGGGCGGTGCTGGCCTCGGCCATCGGCGGTGGCGTGGCGCTGCTCGCCGACCAGCCCCAGGCGGCGTGGCTGGGGCTGTACGGCTTCAATGCTGCCCTCGCGGCGCTGGCCTTCAGCCGCCAGGGCGAGAAACCCTGGGTGACCCTGCTGGCGATCGCCCTGGCCCTGCTGCTGCAACCGCTGTTCAAGCTGCTGCCGGTGGCAGGCCTGACCGCGCCCTTCGTCGCGGCCTGCTGGCTGATGCACCTGGGCAGCCACCTGGCCCAGCCCCGGCAGGGCAACGCCCGCCGCTTGCACAGCTGAAACGCAGCCCCTAGGCTCAGCCCATCGCCACTGTGGAACGAGCCAATGAACAACCCTGCGAGCCTGCGCGAGCGGCTCTACGTGATCGTCTTCCAGACCGACACCGTGGCTGGAAGACGCTTCGACAAGGTGCTGCTGCTGATCATCCTCGCCAGCCTGGTCACGGTGATCCTCGACAGCATCGACGACGTGCACAAGGGCTACGCCGGCCTGCTGGCCGCCATCGAATGGGGCTTTACCGCAATCTTCCTGGTCGAATACCTGAGCCGCCTTTACTGTTCGCCCAGACCGCTGCGCTATGCCTTCAGCTTCTACGGCCTGGTCGACCTGCTGGCGATCGTGCCGGGGATCATCGCCCTGTACTACAGCGACGCCCAGTACCTGCTGATCATCCGGGTGATCCGGATGCTGCGGATCTTCCGCGTGCTCAAGCTCAGCCCTTACCTCAAGCAGGCCCATTACCTGCTCGATGCGCTGCGCGGCAGCAAGCAGAAGATCATCGTGTTCCTGGTCAGCGTGTCGACTCTGGTGACCGTGTTCGGCACCTTGATGTACGTGGTCGAAGGGCCGGAGCATGGCTTCACCAGCATCCCCAAGGGCATCTACTGGGCCATCGTCACCCTCACCACGGTGGGCTTCGGCGACATCGTGCCGAAGACGCCGCTGGGGCAGGTGCTGTCGTCGCTGGTGATGATCACCGGTTACTCGATCATCGCCGTGCCGACCGGGATCTTCACCGCCGAACTGGCCAACGCCATGCGCGGCGAACAGCTGCAGCACGACTGCCCGACCTGCAACAAGAAAACCCACGAACATGGCGCGGCGTTCTGCTCACGCTGTGGCAATGCGCTGTTTCCCAAACAGTGATGCTTGACCGTGCCGGCCTCTTCGCGGGTAAACCCGCTCCCACAGGGACCGCACATCATTCAAACCTTGCACCGTACCTGTGGGAGCGGGTTTACCCGCGAAGAGGCCTGAACAGGCAACAGCATAACCAAAGTCATTTTTGTTCTTTAGCCCACATAAACCCACCCGCTATAGTCGCCATCAAACTGCCAACTTCTAATCAATAACAAGGACGCAATGTGAAAAGACTCCTCTCCGCCTCGCTGCTGACCGCCGGCCTGGCCCTGGGCAACCTGGCCCAGGCGGCCCCGACCCTGCTGAACGTTTCCTATGACGTGATGCGCGATTTCTACAAGGACTACAATCCGGCGTTCCAGAAACACTGGGAAGCCGAGCACAACGAGAAGGTCAACCTGCAGATGTCCTTCGGCGGCTCGAGCAAGCAGGCGCGGGCGGTGATCGACGGCCTGCCGGCCGATGTCATCACCATGAACATGGCCACCGACATCAATGCCCTGGCCGACAACGGCAAGCTGGTGCCGGACAACTGGGTCAGCCGCCTGCCGAACAACAGCGCGCCGTTCACCTCGGCCACCGTGTTCATCGTGCGCAAGGGCAACCCCAAGGCGCTGAAGGACTGGCCCGACCTGCTCAAGGACGGCGTGCAGGTGATCGTGCCCAACCCCAAGACCTCCGGTAACGGCCGCTACACCTACCTGTCGGCCTGGGGCTACGTGCTCAAGCAAGGCGGCGACGAAGCCAAGGCCCGCGACTTCGTCGGCAAGCTGTTCAAGCAGGCACCGGTGCTCGACACCGGCGGCCGCGCCGCCACCACTACCTTCATGACCAACCAGATCGGCGACGTGCTGGTGACCTTCGAGAACGAAGCCGAAATGATCGCCCGCGAGTTCGGCCGCGACCAGTTCGAAGTGGTCTACCCGAGCGTGTCGGCCGAGGCCGAGCCGCCGGTGAGCGTGGTCGACAAGGTAGTCGCCAAGAAAGGTACCCAGGCCGTGGCCGAGGAATACCTGAAGTACCTGTGGTCGCCGGCGGCCCAGGAGATCGCCGCGCAGAACTACCTGCGCCCGCGCGATGCGACAGTGCTGGCCAAGTACACCGACCGCTTCCCGAAAGTGGATTTCCTGTCAGTGGAGAAGACCTTTGGTGACTGGCGTACCGTGCAGAAGACCCACTTCAATGATGGTGGGGTGTTCGACCAGATCTACACCAACCAGCAGTAAATGATGTAACCAGGCCCGGCCTCTTCGCGGCTAAAGCCGCTCCTACAGGGGTTTGCACGCCCCCTGTAGGAGCGGGTTTACCCGCGAAGACGCCGGCACAGACAATACCAATCGAACTTTCCCAGCCATCTCTCCTCAGTTCCTTGAGTAACCCCTGCCCCGCTCACCCGGCCCAAGGAGTACTCCAGTGCTGCGCTTCCTCTCCACCCTGCTGCTCGGCTGCCTGCTGAGCACCCACCTGCTGGCCGCAGACCCCGCCCCCGTCGACGAACCCTCCAGCGAACCGGAGCCAGTATTGCAAGGCGGCCTGCTCGGCGCCCTGGCCGATAGCCTGGACAACGCCGCCCAGGAGCTCGACCTCGACGCCCACCTGGTCGACGCCTGGCGCCTGCGCACCGACCGCGCCGCCCAGGAGGTGGAACGCCTGGTCGACCGCCATTCGGCCACCGATTCGCTGCAACTGGCCGGCAACTTCATCCTCCTGACCCTCAGCTGGGCCGCCAGCTTCGCTCTGCTCACCACTCTCGGCCGCTGGGTTGCCCGGCGTACCGCCGACACCCCCTGGCTACGCGCACGCAAACGCGCCAGCAGCCTGCTCGGCTACCTGCTGCGCTACACCTTGCCAGCCCTGGCCA
Organism: Pseudomonas sp. NPDC089401; assembly: GCF_044749485.1. Taxonomy (NCBI): domain Bacteria; kingdom Pseudomonadati; phylum Pseudomonadota; class Gammaproteobacteria; order Pseudomonadales; family Pseudomonadaceae; genus Pseudomonas; species Pseudomonas sp. NPDC089401. Next base: position 133,934 of record NZ_JBIVIA010000011.1, read on the forward strand.
GCCTGCCGCTGACCCTCTACGTCAGCCGCTTCCTCGACCCCTCGGTGGCCCGCGCACTGGGCCTGAGCCTGGCCTACGCCACCAGCAGCGGCCTGTTCTCGACCTCGATCATCCTCTGCCTGATCACCCTGTTCGACGCCGGTCACAAGCGCCCGGCCGTCGCGGCGATCAAGCGCCTGGCGCCGCGTCCGCTGTTCCTGATCGGCTTTCTCGCGGCCTGGAGCGACGCCCTGACCAGCCCGCAGATCGCCCGCCAACTGGGCGGCAACATCACCGCCAGCATCGCCGTGCTCACCGGCCTCACCGCCACGTTCATCTTCGCCAGCCTGGTGATCCGCCTGCGCCGCCCGGTGGCCCAGCTGATCCGCAACCGCCGCTACAAGGACCGGGTGCAGCACCGCGCTGTGCAGGAGACCCTGCGCATTTTCTCGGCCGTGTGGTACCTGCCGATTCTGCTGATGATCCTGGTTTCGGCCGTCCACCTGGTCGGTGCCGGCGAAGAAAGCCAGAAGGCCCTGCAGAAAGCCCTGCTGACCACCGTGCTGCTGGTCTCGACCGTGTTCCTCAGCACCTTGCTGCAACACCTGCTGGCGCCGCACGAAAGCGACCCGGCGCAGCGGGTTCGGCCCTACAAGGAATTGCTGCGCAGCCTCGCCCACGCGCTGTTGCGCATTGCCATGGCAATCGCCTTCATCGAACTGCTCGGGCGCATCTGGGGCTTCTCGGTGATCGACTTCGCCCTGAGCAACAGCCTGGGCCAGGCGATCAGCAATTCGCTGTCGAGCATCGGCCTGATCCTGCTGGTCACCTGGCTGCTCTGGGTGGTGCTCGACACCGCCATCCAAGAGGCGCTCAAGCCCGCGGTCGGCCGCCGTGCCACGCGCCAGCCGAGCACCCGGGTACGGACCATCCTGCCGATGCTGCGCAATGCGCTGAAGGTGATCCTGATCGTCATCTGCACCATCACCACCATGGCCAACCTGGGCATCAACGTCGCGCCCCTGCTGGCCGGTGCCGGGGTGATCGGCCTGGCCATCGGCTTCGGCTCGCAGCAGCTGGTGCAGGACGTGATCACCGGGCTGTTCATCCTGATCGAGGACACCATCTCGATCGGTGACTGGGTGGTGCTCGATTCCGGCCACGCCGGCACCGTCGAGAGCCTGACCATCCGCACCCTGCGTCTGCGCGATGGCAAGGGCTTCGTGCACTCGGTGCCGTTCGGGCAGATCAAGGCGGTCACCAACCAGTCACGGCAGTTCGCCTATGCGTTCTTCTCGGTGCAGTTCACCTACGACAGCGACGTGGATGAGTCGCTGGGGCTGATCCATGAGGTGGGGCAGTCGATCAGCCAGGACCCGCTGCTGCGCATCAACCTGCAAGGGCCATTGCAGGTGTTCGGGGTCGATCGCATGGACTTGAACGGGTTCGTGCTGACGGCGCAGTTCCGCACCATTTCCGGCGGGCAGTATGCGGTGAGCCGGGCATTCAACGAGCGGCTGAAGAAGCGCGTGGACCAGACGGAGAATGTGAGTTTTGCCCAGGTGTATCCGCTGCCGGTGCGCGGGATCTCAGCCTGATGTCAGCCTGTGCCGGCCTCTTCGCGGGTAAGCCCGCTCCCACAGGGACCGCACAGCATTCAAACCTTGCACCGTACCTGTGGGAGCGGGCTTGCCCGCGAAAGGGCCGGCCCAGGCGACATCACACCTGGCGGAATACCAAGGCTTTAAGCCCCCCCGCCGGGTCCACATCGGGAAACTCCGGCGGGTTCTCCAGCCGCTCGACATAGGCCAAGGATGGTGCCTGCTCGGCCATCCCTTCGATCAGGAACTCCGGCCCGATCCCCGGATCGTTGACGCACGCCAGCACCGTCCCGCCCTCGTTGAGCAACTCCGGCAGGCGCCGCAGGATCTTCGCGTAATCCTGAGTCAGCACGAAGCTGCCGCGCTGGAAGGTCGGCGGGTCGATGATGACCAGGTCATAAGGCCCGTACTTGCGCACCTTGCCCCACGACTTGAACAGCTCGTGCCCCAGGTAGGCCACCCGCGACGCATCATGGCCGTTGAGGCGGTGGTTGTCGCGCCCGCGCGACAGCGCCGACCTGGCCATGTCCAGGTTGACCACCTGCTCGGCACCGCCGGCAATCGCCGCGACCGAGAAGCCACAGGTGTAGGCGAACAGGTTGAGCACACGCTTGCCTGCCGCCTGCTCGCGCACCCAGCGGCGGCCGTAGCGCATGTCGAGGAACAGGCCGTTGTTCTGCCGCACGCCGAGGTCGAGCAGGTAGGTCAGCCCGTCCTCGACCACCTCGCGCTGCTGGCAGGGCTCGCCCAGCAGCCACTGGCCCGGGCTGTCGGGCAGGTAGCGGTGCTGGATGAGGATCGCCTGGCCGGCCCACTGCGGGCGTTCGGCCAGGCTGCGCAGCATGGATTCCAGTTCAGCCAGCTGGCCCTCGGGCGGCTCGCGGAACAGCGCCACCGACAGCACGCCCTGCAACCAGTCCACCGTGACCTGCTCCAGGCCCTCCCAGCAACGGCCGCGGCCGTGGAACAGGCGGCGGGTTTCCACGGGGGCGGGGTCGAGGGCGGTGAGCAAGTGCTGCTCGAGGGTCTGGATCGGCGAGGTCATGGCGGGTCGCAAGCTGGTAAAAACCGCCATTCTACCCTTTGGCCGTCACCTGCGCCGAACGAAACCACCAGCCCTGCTGCATCCCCGCCGCCGCCAGCAGGATCAGCACCACCCCCAGCCATTGCAGCGGCGCCAGGCGATGCCCGAAGGCCACCCAGTCGACCAGGATCGCCGCGATCGGGTAAATGAACGACAAGGCCCCGGTGAGTGCGGTCGGCAGGCGCTGGATGGCGCTGTAGAGCAACACGTACATCACGCCGGTGTGCACCACACCCAAGGTCAGCAGGCTGGCCAGCGCCGACGGCTCGCCCGGCAATCCGCCCACCCTGGCCCAGGGCGCCAGCAGCAACACGCCGGTGGCCACCTGGATCAGCGCGATCAGGTGCGGCGGCGTGCCTTTCAGGCGCTTGATGATCAACGCAGCGATGGCATACAGGAACGCCGCGCCCAGGGCCAGGGCGATGCCCAGCAGGTAATCCTCGCCACTGCCCTGCCCCGCGCCATGGGCGCTGACGATCGCCAGCATGCCGAGAAACGCCACGCTCAGCCAGGTGACCTTGACCAGCGTGATCTTCTCGCCCAGAAACGCCGCCGCCAGCCCCACCAGCATGAACGGCTGGACGTTGTACACCGCCGTGCCGATGGCGATCGATGCCTTCGAGTAGGAGGCGAACAACAACACCCAGTTGCCGACGATGGCCACGCCACTGGCGATCGCCAGCAGGAAAGCCGGGCGGCTGATCACGCCCGGCTTGAGGAAGCCGAACAGTGCGCAGATCACCAGCAAGGTTCCGGTGCCGAACACGCAGCGCCAGAACACCACCTCCAGCACCGGCTGCCCGGACACCAGCACGAACCAGCCGATGGTCCCGGAAATCAGCATGGCAGCGACCATTTCCAGCGAACCGCGGCGCATCGAACTGTCCATCTCACACCTCCCGTTGACGATGGCAACAGTATGCGGAGGGTCGGCCCGTACCTTCCAGCGGATAAGAAAGGTCAATCGGCAAGATCACCTTTACTATCAAGGCAAACTCAGACAAATGCCTGACGAGGTGCACATGACCGATGCCATCGACCAACTATTGATCAACGCCCTGATGGAAGACTCGCGCCGCTCGCTCAAGGCGCTGGCGCAGCTCAGCGGCCTCTCCGCCCCCAGCGTCAGCGAACGCCTGCGCCGCCTGGAAGAGCGCGGCGTGCTGCGCGGCTACACCGTCGAGGTCGACCCGCGCTGCTTCGGCTACCAGCTGCAGGCCATCGTGCGCATCCGCCCGTTGCCGGGGCAGTTGCAGGAGGTGGAACGGCAGATCATCGCCATCCCCGAGTTCACCGAGTGCGACAAGGTGACCGGCGAGGACTGCTTCATCGCGCGTCTGCATGTGCGCTCGATGGAGCAGCTCGACACCTTGCTCGACCGGATCAATGTGCTGGCCGAGACCAATACCGCGATCATCAAGAAGAGCCCGGTGAAGCGGCGGTTGCCGCCGATGGATTGAGTTTTCCCTGCACCGGCCTCTTCGCGGCTGAAGCCGCTCCCACAGGTACTGCGAAACACCTGTAGGAGCGGCTTTAGCCGCGAAAAGGCCAGGCCTGAAAAAGCTGACTAATTTTTGTACACACAAATGTCACCTTAAGTGCCATTTTTGTGTGCACTTTACAAAATTACGCCCCAATACGTTACACCGATAGCTAAATAAATTCTGACCAAACGATCAACTAAAGAACCATTTGAAATTAATACCTGTTCAATTGGTCAAGTTATATTCCATTCTTTTCATTAACTTATATCTCAACTAGTTAGATTCAAAACAATGACCATCTAAACATCGCTTTTCCCCTGGCATGGAACTCGCTTTTGTGTGTTCGTGTTTTGTATACAAACCAAGCAAAACATAAATACACAAGAACCCGCGACGCCAGCCCACGCTGGCCGCCGCGCCCAGAACCCAGTGATGCCAAGCTGCACCGACGAGATGGCGAGCCCGTGCGCATGCCCGCTCATCGCAGTCCACGTGCATCAGGAGCCTGCCGGAATGAGTACCAGCCTCGACCTTGCCCCTGAACTATCCGTCGCCAGCACCCACCCCAGCGCCACACTTGCCGGCGACATGCCGCAACTCGGCCTCAGCCCGCGCCTGCACAACCGCGACCTCGCGCCGACCAAGGCGCAGGGCCGCCGCTGGGGCGGCTACAGCATCTTCGCCCTGTGGACCAACGATGTGCACAACATCGCCAACTACTCGTTCGCCATGGGCCTTTTCGCCCTCGGCCTGGGCGGCTGGCAGATCCTCCTGTCGCTGGCCATCGGCGCGGCACTGGTGTACTTCTTCATGAACCTGTCCGGCTACATGGGGCAGAAGACCGGCGTACCGTTCCCGGTGATCAGCCGCATCGCCTTCGGGATCCACGGCGCACAGGTGCCGGCGCTGATCCGCGCGGTGATCGCCATCGCCTGGTTCGGCATCCAGACCTACCTGGCCTCGGTGGTGCTGCGCGTGCTGCTGAGCGCCGTGTGGCCGCAAGTGGCGGCCTATGACCACGACAGCATCCTCGGCCTGTCGAGCCTGGGCTGGGTGTGCTTCGTGGCGATCTGGCTGGTACAGCTGGTGATCCTCGCCTACGGCATGGAGATGGTGCGCCGCTACGAGGCCTTCGCCGGCCCGGTGATCCTGCTGACCGTGGCCAGCCTGGCAGTGTTCATGTACTTCAAGGCCGATGCGCGCATTGCCTGGTCGGTGGCCGAGCCGCTGAGCGGCTATGAGATGTGGCGCAACATCTTCGCCGGCGGCGCCCTGTGGCTGGCGATCTACGGCACCCTGGTGCTGAACTTCTGCGACTTCGCCCGCTCCTCGCCGTGCCGCAGGACCATCCGCGTCGGCAACTTCTGGGGCCTGCCGGTGAACATCCTGGTGTTCGCCATGATCACCGTGGTGCTGTGCGGCGCGCAGTTCCAGATCAACGGCCAGATCATCGACAGCCCGACCCAGATCGTCGCCAGCATCCCCAGCACGCCATTCCTGGTGCTCGGCTGCCTGGCCTTCCTCATCGTCACCGTGGCGGTGAACATCATGGCCAACTTCGTCGCCCCGGCCTTCGTCCTCAGCAACCTGGCGCCACGCCACCTGAACTTCCGCCGCGCCGGGTTGATCAGCGCCACCCTGGCGGTGCTGATCCTGCCCTGGAACCTGTACAACAGCCCGCTGGTGATCGTGTATTTCCTGTCCGGCCTGGGCGCCCTGCTCGGCCCGCTGTACGGGGTGATCATGGCCGACTACTGGTTGCTGCGCAAAGGCCGCATCAACGTGCCGGAGCTGTACACCGAACACCCGGCCGGCGCCTACCACTACAGCAAGGGCATCAACCTGCGCGCCGTGGCCGCCTTCGTGCCGGCCGCACTGCTGGCCATCGTCCTCGCACTGGTGCCCAACTTCCAGGGCATCGCGCCGTTCTCCTGGCTGATCGGTGCCGGCATCGCGGCGGCGGTCTACCTGTTGATCGCGCCACGCAAACGCCTCTATCACGACGTCAGCGGCGAGTGCATCGCCGTCGACCACAGCAACCATTGATCAGGGAGGACTGTCCATGCGAATTCTGATCGCCAACGTCAACACCACCGAAGCCATCACCGAAGCCATTGCCGAGCAGGCCCGCAGCGTGGCCGCGCCTGGCACCGAAATCATCGGCCTGACGCCCTGGTTCGGCGCCGAGTCGGTGGAAGGCAATTTCGAAAGCTACCTGGCCGCCATCGCCGTGATGGACCGCGTGCTGGCCTACGAGGGGCCGTACGATGCGGTGATTCAGGCCGGCTACGGCGAACATGGCCGCGAAGGCCTGCAGGAGTTGCTGAACGTGCCGGTGGTGGACATCACCGACGCCGCCGCCAGCACCGCCATGTACCTGGGGCACGCCTATTCGGTGGTGACCACCCTGGACCGCACCGTGCCATTGATCGAGGACCGCCTGAAGCTTTCCGGGCTGTATGACCGCTGTGCTTCGGTGCGCGCCAGCGGCCTGGCGGTACTGGAACTGGAAGAAGACCCGCTGCGCGCCGTGGAAGCCATCGTCGAGCAGGCCGAACGTGCCGTGCGCGATGACAAGGCCGAGGTGATCTGCCTGGGTTGCGGCGGCATGGCCGGGCTGGATGAACAGATCCGCCAACGCACCGGGGTGCCGGTGGTGGATGGCGTCAGCGCGGCGGTGACCATTGCCGAGTCGCTGGTGCGGATGGGCTTGAGCACCTCCAAGGTGCGCACCTATGCCACGCCGCGGGCGAAGAAGGTGGTGGGCTGGCCGATGCGCTTCGGGCGGTAGAGCTGCTTGAGCTGTACCGGCCGCCAGTCAGGTCGGACAGCTATGGGCACCGCCATCGAGGCCCTGGCGCACGTTGCGGCTGAGCAGGCTGGCCTTGCCGTTGTGCCAGGTGAGGGTCAGCACGTAGAGCGTATCGAAATCGTCACCGTTCCAGTCCTGGGTGATGACCCGGTCGTCACCCAGCGCCTTGCCGGCGACCGTGTTGATCAGCTCGGGCAGGTAGCCGTGGGACCAGGCGGTGTAGACCGTGGCGTTGCGGTACTTCTCGCTGAGCAGTTCGTCGGCGAGGGCACCGGTGTCGTTGGCGCCGTAGTCGATGTTCACCGGCAGGCCCAGGCGAATGGCGCTCGGGGTGATGGTCATCAACGGGCGGATGTAGCTGTAGCTCCGGTCCTGGCTACCCTCCTGCACATGCCGCGAGGGATTGGCCGCGAAGACGTAATCGGCCTTGCCGAACCGTTCGGGCAGCAGCGTGGAGAGGTCGATGGCGCGGTTGAGCCCTTGGCAGTTAAGTTGCCCCAGGCCTTCACCGGGCTTCTCGGCGTGACGCAGGAAAACCAGCGTCTGAGTCCCGTCGACCGGTTGCGTCCGGCTTTCGACGATATCAAGGGCCAATGGCACGGCAGCAGCAATGAGCGCCAGCGTCGGCAACAGGTGGCGAGGACGCCGGAAGAAACGGAGCAACTTCATCGGGGCAGGCTCTTGAGGCATTGGGAATCGGGTTCACCCGCCACATAGCCCCGCGGCCGAAGCCGCAGGGCGTCCCTGTAGTGAATGCCGTCCCTGGCAACGCGTAGGAGTCAGAGTGCTCGCAACCCGTTTGGTTCATCCCTGGGTGTGGATGCCGTTCCCTAGGCAAGGCTCACGTTAAAGCAACTAAGTTGCACAATTATGTAAAGCCTGAAGTGTTCGCCTTGGGCGCTGTGTCGTTTTCGAGATCGAGCGCCGCCCGCGCGGCGCATCGCGAGCAAGCTCGCTCCTACGTTTGCTTCAGGCCAGTAACGCCTGTGAATGGCGCGCGCGACCGCCTTGTTAGTACGACACGATATAGCGCCATGCGCCAAGGCGTTCGCGCGCAAATTCCCCAGGAAACATTGGCCCGAAACAAACGTAGGAGCGAGCTTGCTCGCGATGCGCCGCGCGGGCGGCGCTCGATCTCATGGACGCTACGACCCTCAAGGCAGGCACCCGCCCGCACAACCGCCCTCAATCATCCCGCGTCAGCACTTCCAGCAGCTCGATCTCGAAGGTCAGGTCCGACCCGGGCGGGATCTTGCCCACGCTGCGCTCGCCATAACCGAGGTGCGCCGGCACCTGCAGCCGGCGCTTGCCGCCCACGCGCATGCCCATCAGGCCCTGGTCCCAGCCCTTGATCACCCGGCCGGTGCCGATCACGCACTGGAACGGCTTGCCGCGCGACCAGGACGAGTCGAACTCGCTGCCATCGGCCAGCCAGCCGGTGTACTGGGTGGTGATCAGGGCGCCTTTGACGGCGGCCTTGCCGTCGCCTTCGACGAGGTCGGTGATCTGCAGTTCGCTGCTCATGGGCAGGCTCCAAGCTGTGATTCGAGGGCGCCGTTTTCTCAGGAATGCGCGGGTTTGGCAAGTTCGCCCGGCCCGATCGGACCGGTCGAACGCCGCCTCGCCGTCAGATGAAGACGCTGCCGCGCAGGTACAGTGCCGCACGCCCGCTGATGATCACCCGGCCATTGCCCGGCACTTCGCAGTGCAACTGCCCCTTGCGCGCCCCGCCCTGCTCGCAGGCCAGTACCGACTTGCCCAGCATCCCGGCCCACAGCGGCGCCAGCGAGGTATGCGCCGAACCGGTCACCGGGTCTTCGTTGACCCCTACCCGCGGGCCGAACCAGCGGGTGACGAAATCGTAGCCACGGCCAGCGGCGGTGACCGCGATGCCGCGCACGTCGAATGCCGACAGGGCAACGAAATCAGGTTTGAGCGAGGCGATCGACGTCACGTCGTCGATCACCACCACGTAATCGTCGGAGCGGTAGACGGCCTTGGCACTCTCCAGGCCCAACGCCTCCAACAAGCCCGACGGCGCCTCCACCGCCACCGGCTGCTTGGCCGGGAAGTCCATCGCCAGCAGGCCGTCGGCGCCGCGGCTGACCCGCAGCTCACCGCTACGCGTGTTGAAGCGCAGCACTTGCGCCTGCTCGCCCAGTTGCTCGAACAGCACGTAAGCCGAGGCCAGGGTGGCATGGCCACACAGGTCGACCTCGACCGTGGGGGTGAACCAGCGCAGGTCGTAGCTTTCGCCATTACGCACGAAGTAGGCGGTTTCCGAGAGATTGTTCTCTTCGGCGATGCGTTGCAGCACGTCGTCCGGCAGCCAGCGGTCCAGTGGAATCACGGCTGCCGGGTTGCCACCGAAGGGTTCGGCGGAAAACGCATCGACCTGGAAGATCTCGAGTTGCATGCAAACGCTCCTTGTAGCCCGGCACCTGCCGGGCGCTATCGAATGGATCAGGGCTGGACCGGGGTGAGCACCGGCTCGCCGGCGAAGAAGGCCTGCAGGTTGCGCAGCACCAGGGACACGGTGTCGCGCGCGGCCTCCGGCGACTGGCCGGCCACGTGAGGGGTCAGCACGGTATTGCCGAGGGCCTTGAGGGCGACGGGCACCTGTGGCTCGTCATCGAACACATCGAGCGCGGCGCCGGCCAGCTGGCCCTGCTGCAAGGCGGCAACCAGGGCCTGGGTGTCGACCACGCTGGCGCGGGCGATGTTCACCAGGTAGCCCTCGGCGCCCAGCGCAGCGAGCACCTGGGCATCGACCAGGTGGCGGGTACTGGCACCGCCGGGGGTGGCGACCACCAGGATGTCGACCGCATCGGCCAGGTGCAGCGGGCTGTCGTACCAGGTGTAGGGCACGTCCTGGCGTGGGGTGCGGCTGTGGTAGCTGATGTTCATGTCGAAGCCGAGGCTGGCGCGCTTGGCGATGGCCTGGCCGACGGCGCCGAGGCCGAGCAGCCCCAGGCGCTTGCCGCTTACCGAAGGGCTGATGACCCGGTTCCACTCGCCACGGCGGGTGCTGGCATCGCCGCGCGGGATGTCGCGCAGCAGCGCCAGCAGCAGGGCCAGGGTGTGGTCGGCAACGGCCGCAGCATTGGCGCCGGCACCGTTGGTGACGGTGATGCCACGGGCGGCGGCGGCAGCCAGGTCGACCTGTTCGTAACCGGCGCCAATCACGCAGATGATCTGCAGCTTGGGCAACGCCTGGATTTCAGCGGCGGTCAGGCCCAGCGGGCCGCGGGTGAGCACGGCGTCGATCTCGCCGGCGTGGCGCTGGATGGCCTCGCTGCGCAGCTGCGGTGACTGGGCACGGATCAGCCGATAACCGGCCTGTTCGAGTAACGACAGGTAATCGTCGACGGTTTCGACCAGTACCAGGACTGTCTTGCGCATGCCACCCTCCTTTGATGTCAGAGGGGCATTATGCGGAGTCGGCAGGCGGTACAGTCAATCGGAAAAACAGCGGCCAACTGTGCTGTACGGGCTTATTGCGCGAACGCCCGCCCCAACCCGCCCGGCACGCCGCTGCTGTCGGTTTCCTGCCATGGCCCGTCGGGGCTCAGCGACCAGCTCCAGCCACCGTCATAGCGATAGTAGGTACGCTGGCGGTAGAAGGTGTTGGGCTTCTTCTCCAGCACATACACGCCCATCTTCGGGTCCCAATGGCTGGCGCCACCCGGAGGCGGGGCGAAGCTGGCAGAGGTGCGCGGCATCGGCTTGGGAATCGCCGCCGGCTTGCTCGGCTGCCCTGCCGGCTGCCCGCCCGGCAGCGGCTTGACCGCCGGCCCCGGGTGCGGTGGCAGGCGTTCGATCGGCGGCGATGGCTGTTCATACGGCTGCTGCACCGTACACGCGGACAAACCCAGGGCCAGGGTGATGAGGGTCAGGCGTACGGTGCTGTGCATGGCAGGGCTCTCTTACTGGTCAGGGCTGTCGATGGTCAGGTGCTGGGTGGCCTGGGTCTTGCTCGCCAGCGGCGCGCCCTGGCCAATCCATTCGCCACGGGTCGGCTGACCGGCGCGGGAGACACGTGCAACCAGTTGGACTTCGGCAAAATCGGACAGTTTCATCTGCGGCATCATCGCGTCGGCGTCGGACAGTTCCACTTCCAGCGGCAACTGCGCCACGGTCACCCGCTTGGCCGCCAGCGGCATCGGCGGGCCGTTGCTGGCACGGGCGAAGATGAACACGGTGTCGTCGGGCTTGACCTTGTCCTTGAGCGCCGCCGCCAGTTCCACCCGCACTTTCAGCCGCGCGGTGTCGGTGGCCGCCGGCTTGGCCAGCGCGCCACCCAGACGCTCGGCGGCGCGGTCGATGCCGCCCTGCAAAGCGGCCCGCGAGGCATCGCCCTGCGGCAGTTGCGCCAGCAGGCGCTGCCAGTAGTCGATCGCCTCCTGGTAACGCTGGCCTTCGAACGCGGCAATGCCCCGCAGGCCGAGGCTGGTGACTTCGTGCGGGTCGGCCTTGAGCGCCTCGTCGGTCAGCGCCTGCACCTGCGGGCTCCACTGCTTCTGCGCGGCGAAGTACAGCGCCTGGGCCCACTGGCCCAGCAGTTCGGGCTGGCGACCGGCCAGGGCCACGGCGCGCTCGTAGGCACGGGCGGCATCCGCCGGGCGTTGCTCGGCCATGTAGGCGCGGCCGAGGAAGTACAGGCCCTCGGCGGAGTCCGGCTGGGCCTCGACGGCGCGCTCCAGGCGCGTGGTCATCTCCTCCATGGTCTTCGGCGCGGCGGCGAACTCCCGGGTCAGCTCGACCTTGTCCGCAGCACCGAAGTGCAGGTACAGCCCCAGCGCCAGCAACGGTACCAGTACCGCAGCCAGCAATGGCAAGGCCTTGCCCAGGTTGCCCTGGCGCGCCGGCTCGGCGCCCTCGGTGTCGGCCAGCAGCTCGCGCGCGGCTTCGTCCCGGCCCTTGGCCATCTGCGCGTCGTCGAGCACGCCGGCGGCCTGTTGCGCGGCGAGCTCATCGATACGCTCCTGGTACAACGCCACGTTCAGGGCGGTGCGGTCTTCTTCCTGCTGCTGGCGACGGCCACGCAGGATCGGGATCAGCAGAAAGCCGAGGGCGGCGAGCAGCAGCAGGCCCGCGCCAAGCCAGAATTCAATCATGGGTCTGTTCTTTTTCCAGCAGTTTGGCGAGACGCTCGCGTTCGTCGGTGGACAGTGCCTCCGCACCCAGGGCCGCCGGCCCACGGCGCCGGCGGACGATCACCGCCAGCACCACGAAACCACCGGCCAGCAGGATGCCCGGGCCGAACCACAGCAGCCAGGTGCGGCTGCTCAGCGCCGGCTTGTAGCGCACGAAGTCGCCATAGCGGTCGACCATGAAGTCGACGATCTGGGTGTTGCTCTTGCCCTCGCCGAGCATGCGGAAGATCTCCCGGCGCAGGTCGGCGGCGATCGGCGCGTTGGAGTCGGCGATGTCCTGGTTCTGGCACTTGGGGCAGCGCAGTTCCTTGGTCAGTTGCTGGTAACGCTCGCGCTCGGCGTCGTCGCGGAACTGGTAGGTGTCGATGGCCGCCCTGGCCACGCCGGCCAGGCTCATGCCCAGCACGGCAGCTGCCAGCCAGCGCTTCATGGCGTGGCCTCGTCGACCAGGCCCTGGTACAGCGGCGCCAGCTGCTCGCGCCACACCGTGGCGTCGACGACGCCGACGTGCTTGTAGCGGATGATGCCCTTGGCATCGATCAGGAAGGTTTCCGGCGCACCGTACACACCCAGGTCCAGGCCCAGGCTGCCCTGCTCGTCGCGGATGTCCAGCTGGTAGGGGTTGTGGAACTCGGCCAGCCACTTCTGCGCGGCGGCGTTGTCGTCCTTGTAGTTGATCCCGAGGATCACCACGCCCTGCCCGGCCAGCTGGTTCAGGTACGGGTGCTCGACCTTGCACGACGGGCACCAGGTGGCCCACACGTTGACCAGCGCCGGGCGCCCGTGCAGGTCGGCCTGGGTCAGGGTGCGGTCACCCTGGGTCGAGGCCAGGGAAAACGCCGGGAACGGCTTGCCGATCATTGCCGAAGGCAGTTCTTCAGGCTTGAGGAACAGCCCCTTGTAGAGGAAAACCGCCATCAGCAGGAATACCGCCAGTGGCACCACCATGATCCAACGCTTCATGCAGCTGCTCCAGACACGCCCAGGGCCTCACGCACCCGGGTCTTGACCTTGACGCGGTAGCGCCGGTCGAGGGCCGCCAGCAACCCGCCCAGGCCGGTCAGCAGACCACCCAGCCAGATCCAGCGGACATAAGGCTTGATATGCACACGCACCGCCCAGGCGCCGTTTTCCAGCGGCTCGCCGAGGGCGACGTAGAGGTCGCGGGTGAAGCCGGCATCGATGCCGGCCTCGGTCATCATCGACTGCTGCACGGTGTACAGGCGCTTTTCCGGGTGCAGGGTGGTCACTTCACGGCCGTCACGGCTGACCACGATGGTGCCCCGGTCGGAGATGAAGTTCGGCCCCTCGAAGTGCCTGGCGCCTTCGAACAGGAACTGGTAACCGCCCAGTTCCACACTTTCGCCCGGCGCCATGCGCAGGTCGCGCTCGGCGCTGTTGTTGCTCGACAGCACCACGCCCAGGGCGCACACCGCCAGGCCCAGGTGCGCCAGCTGCATGCCCCAGTAGCTGCGGGTCAGGCCACGCATGCCCTTGGCCAGGCCCTTGTGGCGGGTCTTGTCGAGGATGTCGCGCACGCCGCCCAGCACCACCCAGGCGGCCAGGGCGAAGGCGCTCAGGGTCGGCCAGTCGAAGTCGTCGACGATGAAGCCGGCGATCGGCGCCAACACCGCGCTGCCGATCAGCACCGGGGTCATCATGCTCGCCAGCCACTTGCGCGGGGTGTCCTTCCAGCGCACCACCACGCCCACGCTCAGCACCACCATCAGCAGCGCCATCAGCGGCAGGAACAGGGCATCGAAGTACGGCGGGCCGACCGACAGCTTGGCCCCGGTCAGGGCGTCGAGCACCAGCGGGTACAGGGTGCCGAGCAGGATCATCGAGGCCACCACCACCAGGATCAGGTTGTTGGCCAGCAGCAGGGTCTCCCGCGACCACAGGGCAAAGCCGACCTGGCTCTTGACCACCGGGGCACGCAGGGCGAACAGGGTCAGTGAGCCGCCGACCACGAACAGCAGGAAGATCAGGATGAACACGCCGCGCGCAGGGTCGGAGGCGAATGCGTGCACCGAGGTCAGCACCCCGGAGCGCACCAGGAAGGTGCCCAGCAGGCTCAGCGAGAACGCGGCGATCGCCAGCAGCACGGTCCAGCTCTTGAACACCCCACGCTTCTCGGTCACCGCCAGCGAGTGGATCAGCGCCGTGCCCACCAGCCAGGGCATGAACGAGGCGTTTTCCACCGGGTCCCAGAACCACCAGCCGCCCCAGCCCAGTTCGTAGTAGGCCCACCAGGAGCCCAGGGTGATGCCGACGCCGAGGAAGGCCCAGGCGACGATGGTCCAAGGCCGCGACCAGCGCGCCCAGGCCGCGTCCAGACGCCCGCCGAGCAGCGCGGCGATGGCGAAGGCGAAGGCCACCGAGAAGCCTACGTAACCCATGTACAACATCGGCGGGTGGACGATCAGGCCGAAGTCCTGCAGCAGCGGGTTGAGGTCGCGCCCGTCCGTCGGCACCTGCGGCAGCAGGCGCTGGAACGGGTTGGAGGTGATGATCAGGAAGCTCAGGAAGCCCACGCTGATCATGCCCATCACCGCCAGCACCCGGGCCAGCATCACCTGCGGCAGCTGGCGCGAGAAGATCGACACGGCGAAGGTCCAGCCCCCGAGGATCAGCGCCCAGAGCAGCAGCGAACCTTCGTGGGCGCCCCACACGGCGCTGAACTTGTAGTACCAGGGCAAGGCGCTGTTGGAGTTGCTGGCGACATACGCGACCGAGAAGTTGTCGGTCATGAAGGCGTGGGTCAGGCAGGCGAAGGCAAACGCCAGGAAGGCGAACTGCCCCCACGCCGCCGGGCGCGCCAGGCTCATCCACAGGCGGTCGCCACGCCAGGCGCCGAGCAGCGGCACGGTGGCTTGCACGGCGGCAAAGCAGATGGCCAGGATCATCGCCAGCTGGCCGAGTTCGGGGATCAGCAGGGCCGCGTTCATGGCTTGGCCTCCGCGCCGGCAGCTGCCTGGCCGCTTTCCTTCAGGGCCTTGGACACTTCTGGCGGCATGTATTTTTCATCGTGCTTGGCCAGCACTTCGTCGGCCACCACCACGCCCTCGGCGTTGAGCTTGCCCAGGGCGACGATGCCCTGCCCTTCGCGGAACAGGTCAGGCAGGATGCCGCGGTAGGTGATGGGTACCGACTTGTTGAAGTCGGTGACCACGAAGCGCACGTCGAGCGAATCGGACGAGCGCTGCAGCGAGCCCTTCTCGACCATGCCGCCGGCGCGGATGCGCGTGTCCAGCGGCGCCTCGCCGTTGGCGATCTGGGTCGGCGTATAGAACAGGTTGATGTTCTGCTGCAGGGCGCTCAGGGCAAAGCCCACGGCCACCGCGACCCCGACCAGCAGGCCGAGGATCAGGAACAGGCGTTTCTTGCGCTGCGGATTCACTGGTTGTTCTCCCGGCGCAGACGGCGCGCCTCTTCTTGCAGGTAGCGACGGCGGGCCAGCAGGGGCGCGGCGACATTCAGCGCCAGCACCGTCAGGCAGATGCCGTAGGCCGACCAGACGTACAGGCCATGATGGCCCATGGCGAGGAAATCGCCGAAAGTAGCGAAACTCATCGTGCGGCCCTCCGCCCCAGGCTGTTCATCACCTCGTCCTTGACCCAGCTGGCGCGGGCCTCGCGCTTGAGCACTTCAAGGCGCATGCGCAGCAGCAGCACGGCGCCGAAGAAGCAATAGAAGCCCAACGCCGTGCACAGCAGCGGCAGCCACATCTCGGCCGGCATCGCCGGCTTTTCGGTAAGGGTGAAGGTGGCGCCCTGGTGCAGGGTGTTCCACCACTCCACCGAGTACTTGATGATCGGGATGTTGATCACCCCTACGATGGCCAGCACCGCGCAGGCCTTGGCCGCGCTGTCGCGGTTGCTGATGGCCTGGCCCAGGGCGATGATGCCGAAGTACAGGAACAGCAGGATCAGCATCGAGGTCAACCGCGCATCCCACACCCACCAGCTGCCCCAGGTCGGCTTGCCCCAGATCGCCCCGGTGACCAGCGCCACGGCGGTCATCCAGGCACCGATGGGCGCTGCGCACTGCAGGGCGACGTCGGCCAGTTTCATCTTCCACACCAGCCCCACCACCCCGGCCACCGCCAGCAGCACGTAGCAGGATTGCGCCAGCATCGCCGCCGGCACGTGGATATAGATGATGCGGAAGCTGTTGCCCTGCTGGTAGTCCTCGGGAGCGAAGGCCAGGCCCCAGACCACGCCGGTGACCAGCAGCAGGATGGCGGAAACGGCCAGCCAGGGCAGCATGCGCCCGCTGATGGCGTAGAACCATTTCGGCGAGCCCAGTTTGTGGAACCACGTCCAGCTTATTTTCATCAGGTACATCCAGGGTATTAGCCGGGCTTGGTTGCCCGGAACTCGTTATTCGCCGACGCTGATCTTCAGGCCGGCCGCTATCGCAAAGGGTGCCAGGGTCACCGCCAGCGCCGTGAGGCTGGCGAGCCAGAGCAATTGGCCGGTAGCCGGCATATTCTGCAATGCCGCCTGCAACGCGCCACTGCCCAGGATCAATACAGGGATATACAACGGCAGAATCAGCAACGCCAGCAGCAAACCGCCGCGCTTCAGACCGACCGTCAGCGCCGCGCCCACCGCGCCCAGCAGGCTCAGTACCGGGGTGCCCAGCAGCAGGGAGCCGAGCAGCACCGGCAGGCAATGGCTCGGCAGGCCCAGCATCAGCGCCAGCAACGGCGCCAACAATACCAGTGCCAGGCCGGAAAAGATCCAGTGTGCCAGCACCTTGGCCAGCACCAGCATGGCCAGCGGGTGCGGCGACAGTACCCACTGCTCCAGCGAGCCGTCCTCGAAATCGCTGCGGAACAGGCCGTCCAGCGACAGCAGCACGGCCAGCAGCGCCGCGACCCAGACCAGGCCAGGCGACAAGGTTTGCAACAATTGGCTTTCCGGGCCGACCGCCAGCGGGAACAGCGCCACCACGATGGCAAAGAACACCAGCGGGTTGGCCAGTTCGGCCGGGCGGCGGAACAGCAGGCGCGCTTCGCGGCGCAGCAACAGGATGAATACGCTCATGCCGCCCATTGCCCCAGGTTCAGTTCGCGGTAACCGGACGGCTTGCGCGCCAGGCTATGGTGGGTGGTCAGCACCACGGTGCCGCCTTGCTCGCAGTGGGCCGCCAGGTGCGCTTCGAGCTGGGCCACGCCCTGCTTGTCGAGGGCAGTGAAGGGCTCGTCGAGGATCCACAGCGGCGGGCTGGCCAGGTACAGCCGGGCCAGCGCCACGCGGCGCTGCTGGCCGGCCGACAGGGTATGGCAAGGCACATCTTCGAAGCCGCGCAGTCCGACCGCCTGCAGCGCTGCCCAGATGGCATCGCGGGTCGCCGGCTGGTGCAGGGCGCAGAGCCAGGTGAGGTTCTCTTCGGCGGTCAGCAGGTCCTTGATGCCGGCGGCGTGGCCAATCCACAGCAGGATGCTGGCCAGGGCATGGCGCTGCTCGGCCAGCGGCTGGCCGCCGAGCAGGATCTGCCCGGCAGTCGGCTGCATCAGCCCGGCCAGCAGGCGCAACAGGCTGGTCTTGCCGCTGCCGTTGGGGCCGCTGATCTGCAGCATGTCGCCCGGGTGCAGTTCGAAATCCAGGTGTTCGAACAGCAGGCGCCAGTCGCGCTCGCAGGCCAGGCCTGCCGCTTGGAGGTGAAGGGTCACGGGTTCGCCTTTTCTATGCCTGGCTCGGGATCGGCGTCGCCCTCTTCGCGGGCAATCCCGCTCCCACAGGAACTGCACGAATCCCTGTAGGAGCGGGTTTACCCGCGAAGAAGGCGACGCCGATCCTGAGCCCTGTGTCTCAAGTCGCCCATCACGCTGCCGTTATACTGGCCAGTGACGTGCGGTCGGCATTATACATGCCTGTCCGTCCAGCAAGATGACGGGTTCGACAGGTTGTATACAATCATGACTGAAATCAATAGTCTCGGCGCACAAACCGCCCTCAACCCGCAGGCGATCAAGGCCCAGCTGACCGCCGCGCTGCTCGACCTGACCCAGGCCCAGCCCGGCCTGCTCAAGCCCGGCGAAACCGCCCAGGCCCAGGTACTGACCCTGCGCCAGACCGGCAGCACCTTCCAGATGGTGTTGCAGGTGCTGCAGGCCAACGGCAGCCAGACCCAGGTGCAGGCCACGGCCAGCCAGCCGTTCCCCCAGGGCAGCCAGATCACCATCAGCCAACCCGAGGTCAACCGCCTGGCGGTGCTGGTGCAGCAGGCCAGCGCCAGCAATGTCGCCACCCTCACCCAACTGGACACCGGCAAGGTCCCGGTGGGCACCTTGCTGCAAGGCAAGGTCCTGACCAACCAGGCGTTGCCGACGCTCACGCCGGGCCAGGCAACCACCTTCCGCTCCCTGGTCAGCCTGCTGAACACCGCCCAGGCCGGCGCCACGCTGACCATCGACAGCCCGCGCCCACTGCCGGTCGGCAGCCTGCTCAGCGCCCTGGTGCAGGGTGACCAGTCGCTGCGTTTCGTGCCCCTCAGCGGGCGCCAGGAGCAGCTCAACATCGCCCAGCAACTGCTGACCCAGCAAGGCCGCCAGGCTTCCCTGCCCGGCCTGCTCAGCGCCCTGCAACAGATCGCCAGCAACCCGTCCGGCGATGGCGAACTGCGCAGCATCGCCAACAACCTGCTGGCCAGCCTGTCGGACGCCCGTCAATTGAGCGATGGCAAGGCACTTGGCCAGGCCCTCAACAACAGCGGAGCCTTCCTCGAAGCCAAACTACTGGGCGGCCTTGGCAGCGCCGTAGCCACCGACCTCAAGGCGCAATTGATCCGCCTGGTCGCCCAGGCCTCGGCAAGCGTGCCGGCCAGTCCGCTGGTAGCCGCCTCGCCCGTGGTCCTGGCCCAGGCGCTACCGGCCCTGGCCCGCAGCGCACTGGGCATGCTCGACCGGGTCAGCCCAAGAACACCGCCCGGGGCATTCCCGCTGCCCTCCAGGCTGTTGCAGGCCATGGAAAACGAAGGCGACCTGCAACAGCTGCTGCGCCTGGCCGCCGCCGCCATATCGCGCCTGCAGAGCCATGCCTTGAGCAGCCTGCAACAGTCCGGAACGTTGGAAAACGGCAACCTGCAGACCACCTGGCAGACCGAAGTGCCGATCCGCCATGGCCAGGAGTTCATCCCCCTGCAAGTGAAACTGCAGCGTGAGGAAACCCCGGAACAACAGGCCGAGCGCCAGCAGCGCGACCAACCAGATCCGTTGCAGGCATTGTGGCGCATCGACCTGGCATTCGACCTTGCACCGCTGGGCCCGCTGCAGGTCCAGGCCCAGCTGGCCCAGGGGCGGCTGTCCGGCCAGCTATGGGCCGAGCGCGAGCAGACCGCACGGCTGATCGACAGCCAGCTCGGCGCCCTGCGTGAACGCCTGCTGGCCCGCGGCCTGGAGGTCGGCAACCTGGAGTGCCACCCCGGCATTCCTCCCCATGGCCCGCGCACGCGGGTAGAACAACGCTGGGTGGACGAAACCGCATGACCCACAAGCAACCCCGACAGGCCATCGCCCTCAACTACGACGGCCAGCAGGCACCGACGCTCACGGCCAAGGGCGATGACGAACTGGCCGAAGCCATCCTGGCCCTGGCCCGCGAACACGAAGTGCCGATCTACGAGAACGCCGAACTGGTGCGCCTGCTGGCGCGCCTGGAGCTGGGCGAACAGATCCCCGAGGCGCTGTACCTGACCATCGCCGAGATCATCGCGTTTGCCTGGCAACTGCGCGGCAAGGTGCCTGCAGGCTTCGACGACTCGCCGGCGCAGCCGCGCGATGTCACGCCGCCAATTTCGGGCCTGCCCGCGCCTGACGGCCGCTGATGGATACCTAGCATTTCTATCAGTTTCGGCTTTCTCCCACTGCATGCACACTCTTCTGCGTGTTCCCACACTTCGCAGGAGTCGCCATGGCTACCATCTCAGCTCCACTGCTGTTTCAGGTGCGACAACAAACCCAGATACTAGGCCCACCTAGCGTCATCGAAGCCAACGACAACCTGCTCGATCCGCTTCGGGCACGCCACGGTGCGACCGTGCGTGTGCAGTACGCCGGCATGCAGGCCAGCGACAGCATCACCGTGACCTGGGCCGGCGAAGGCGGCGCCGACAGCGTGCGGGTCGGCCCGCAAGATGGCAGCACTTCCGGCCATGTCGATTTCACCATCCCGATCAAGGTAATAGCGGCCAGCCAGGGCAAGGCCATTACCGTGACCTATGAGGTGACTCCCACCGGCCAACCTGCACAGCCCTCGCAGCCGCTGATCCTGGACGTGGGGCAACTGCCACAAACTGCGCTGCCCACGCCGATGGTACCGCAAGCCAATCAGCAAACCGGCGAGCTGGACCTGGGCTTGTTCCCGGGCGATGCCCAGGTCTATATCGCGCCCTGGCCTTTGATCGCCGAGGGCCAGCGCTACTGGATCAGTGCTTCGGGCGTTCTGGCCGACGGCACTCCGCATGTCTTCCCGATCAGCGTTGGCCAAGTGGTGACAGCTGCGGACCTGGTCAATGGCGTCAGGGCCAACTGGCCGCGGGAGGAGTTGGCAAAGCTCAAAATCAACAGTGGGGTGACGATCATGGCGCAACTGACATTTGACGGTTCCAATGACGAGCAAAATCAGGCGGCATTGCCGCCGCTGTCATTGTCGTTGCTGTTCAGCGGAATGGAGTTGTTGACCAACACACTGGCTGGTGTTCCGCAGAAGACATGGCGCCCTGGCGAAGTCCTGGACGCAACAACTTTCACGCTTGTTAGCCCCAACACCGTCATGACGACTGCTTCCGACGAAGGTCAAATCACGCTGACAGGTAATGCAACAGGAGCGTCAGTCGTTGAAGTCACTCCCAAACAACCCGTCCGCTTTATAAAAATTGCAAGCATAAACTCGATAGGCACCTTCAAAGGCACCATCCAATTCTACAACGATCAGAAGCTATTATCCGTTCAGAACTATCGAGATTTCGGCAACTACAGGTACATCCAATACCTAAACACAACCCAACCCATTACGCGCATCACGATAAACTTAACTCCCAGAACAATCCCTACCAATTGGATCCTATGGGATATTCACATCATTATCTAACTTTTTGGGTTTTCAGCCTTTCACTTCAAAATAACAATCAACATCAAGCAGAACTCTTGCACACTTGGCGAGGATCTTTGATACCTGAACAATAGCCAGCCCACACGATGGGTTGATCTATGTAATACCCAATAAAACCCCCGGTCATCACCCTGTAGCCCTCCACCACTTCAGGGCTACCCGCACATGACCCCCATCCCCCTCGAAAACCAGGACCTGGTGCGCCAGGTCCTGCAGGGCTTTCCGCGCCCGGATGAACTGGCCCGGGAGAAAATGGCCAACTGGTTGCAGCAGTTGCAGATCGAAGGCGACCCGCAGCAGCTCGACGTCGTCACCTTCCATCACCAGCCCGGGCCGGCCCACACGCAAGTCGCGGTCATCACCCAGAAAATGAACCTGGTCGAAGCCTTGCTGAGCAACTGGCAAGGTGAGAGCGCCGCCGGTTACGGCGGCTTTCACTACGGTGACTGGGCAGGTGTCGCCCCTACCGGCCCGTTGACCCTGGTCGAGCGCCTGGAACCTGTGAGCGTGTTTGCCAACACCTCGCCCTACCTGGTCTTCAATGGCCTCTACCGGCGCAGCGACCCGCCCCGTTACGCGCCGGACACACGCCTGGCGCTGCGTGCCGAAGACTTTCAGATCTACATCTGGAGCCTGCATTTTCACCACAGCTTCAAGGCAAAGCTCGACAGCTATTGGGCCAGCCGCGAGGCGCACTATCAGCAGGCACTGCGCATCGCCTTCCTCGCGGCCTGCAATCAGCAGCTGCTCCAGGGCCGGCTCTCGGAAGCGGCACGCCAGTTGGCCTGGAAGGCAGCAGGGGTATTGCCCCTGGGCGATACCCGGCTGTCGATGCTGAATGTCTACGGCTACAGCTCCACCAGCATCCTGCGCATCGACGAGGGCGCCCAGGGGCGCGTGCTGCTCTACATCCCTGGCAATGCCGCCCCGCTGCACGCGTTCGACGATGCCGCGCACATGAAACGCTGGTTCGCCGAGCAATGCCGCAGCGAGCAGACGCGCTGCCATCTGATGACCCATTTCGCCCGCGCCGACTGGCCGGACGGCCTCGACTTCAGCGGCCTGCGCACTGCGCTGACAGGCCTGGGCCTGTACCCGCGTGCGCACCGCTTCGGCAGCAACCACCCGGGTTTTGCCAGCAGCGGCTTCTGGGACCCTCAGACGTTCATCGACTATCAGCCTGAGAAATACAGCCCGCGGCTGACCGGGAACCTGTTCGAGTACCTGACGCTGCGGCAGAAACAGCGCGCCTATGCCGATGCCGACAGCCAGATCACCAGCAATCACGACATCGATAAAACGCGCTGGAGCAACTACCTCAGCCTGGCCACCGCCCTGCTCGCGCCGCTGGTGATCGTGTTTCCCGAGCTCTCCCCCTTGCTGGCCCTTGGCGGCCTGGCACAGTTCAGCCTCGCGCTGGAGCAGACGATCAACGGCAAGGACCTGGACACCAAGGCCCAAGGTGTGAGCGACCAGCTCTACGGCCTGTTGAATGCCGCCGCGGTACCTGGCGGCGTGCTAGCCGGACCTGGCGGCCTGTACCGCTACGTCAGGCGCGGATTCTTCACCCCTGCGCGCCTGCCGGAAGTGCTCGGCAGACCGCTTGGCGCCGCACCGGTAGCCGAGGAGGTGGAGCTGGCAGAACAGGTGTTCCACGAGCAGTCGGTACTTTCACCCCACCCCGTGGGCGGGGTGGTGATTCGCGTGGACGCCGCCCAGCAACACCGCTTCATGGCACGCCTGCAAACCGAGCGACAGGTCATCATCGAATCGGTCGAATATGAATTCGCCACCGACAGTTTCATCTGCAGCCGCGAGGCCGGCCAGGCCAACCCGCCACGCTGGAAAGCCACCGGCCGCGGCGACACCCCGCTGCGCCCTTGCGGCCCGCCCCAGGTCGCCACCGCCCAGCAACGCATGGCCACCCTGCAAGCGCTGGGCATCGATGTGAAACTGCCCATCGACTACGCCGCGTTCGGCGGCTTGCAAAGCAGCCCCATTCCCAAGGTGGTCAGCAGCATCTGGCTGGGTGACCAACCTGTTGACGGCGAATTTCTCGAGGCCCTCTCGCATAACGCCCAGGTGCTGAGGGACAGCGGCTATCGCTTCCAGATACTGCTCTCGCGGCAACACCGGCCCAGCTACCTGCTCAACCTCAACACGTTGCGTACCCAGGCACCCGGTGCGCTGCTCATGCCCCTGGAGGACCAGGGCTTTTTCGAGGATTTCCAGCGCTCGCCCTACTTCGCGCAGTACCAGGCCGCATTGAGCGGCGGCGCGCCCAACCCTGCCTCGGCCTGCGACATCCTGCGCTACCGCTTGCTGCATCACCAGGGCGGCCTGTACCTGGACGCCGATGACCAGCTGCTGCTTGCCAACAAAGCAGGCACCCCCGCGCCGATCACCAGGCTCACGCTGAAGACCACTGCCAAAGGCCTGCTGCTGGCGCCACCGGTTTCCAATGAACAGCTGGGCATGTTCATCCAGTTCAACAGCAGCATGATCGGCAGCCACCCAGGCAACCCCACGCTGACCGCCTTCTCGGATGAAATGCTCCGGCGTTTCAGCCTGGTTCCGGATTTCTATGCCCGCCGCCCCGACCCGATGCTGCAGCCCGCGCTGTTCCGCCGCTATGGCAAGCGGCTCAGCCTGCTGAGCGGCCCGGCCATGTTCAATGCGATCATCGACGAGCATCTGCCGGCGCTCAAGCAGTTGCGGGAGATCTGCAACCTGTTGGCGAGCCCGATCCACGACCTGCATGCCGCGCTCGACCTGAGCCAGTTCAGCCAGGTCATGCGCGAACAGCTGCCGCTGGACCAGATCGCGAAGATGGGCAGTGCGCACAGCTGGGCCAGGAGCGTGTCCCGAGCAGAGCAGACCGAAGTGTCGGCACTACATAATTGACACTTGCCCCCCGCCAGCGGGTGGCACCTTGGCGGCTCCACTGTCAGCCAGGAGCTCCCATGCGCATTCCTCACCTCAACCCGCAAGGTGTTCGCCACGTCGTCGATCACCTTGCCAGCTTCCCCCGCCCCGACCGTGCCGCCGCCGATGCCGTGCGCCAGTGGGCGGCCAAGCGCGGCGTCGAACTCGATCCTGACCAGGTCGATGTCGTCACACTGCATCACCAGCCGGGCACCGACCACCCTGTCGACGCCGTGATCATGCAGCGCCAGAGCCTGACCCTGGCACTGCTGGACAACTGGCAAGGGGAATCGGACAGCAACCTGATCGGCACCCTGTTCCGGGAACCCTGGGCCGGGCACTGGCCGGGAACGATCCACCTGGTCGACAGCCTGCGCGGCCACGGCTCGCTGAGCAATGCCTCGGACTACCAGGTCTTCAATGGCCTGTTCCGCCGCAGCACGCCCCAGGTCTATGACAGCACCACCCTGATCGACCTGCCGGCCGAAGCGTTCCAGTCGTTCATCTGGAACCTGGACCTGCACAGCCACTACAAAGCCATGCTCGATCAGTACTGGTCCGGCCAGCTCGACAGCTACGGCGGCTGCGCCCGGCTCAATTTCGTCGCTGCCTGCAACCTGCAGGCCGGCCAGCGCAGCCTCAGCCCCGAGGGCACCGCGCTGGCCTGGGAGGTGGCGGGCCTGAACCAGGCAAGCCCGGGCTTGCAGGTGCGGGCGCTGAACGTCTACGGGTACGTCGCCACCGACATCTTCTACTTCAGGCGCGAGCAGCAGCCGCGAACGCTGCTGTTCATTCCCGGCAATGCCGCGCCGCTGCACGAGTTCGCCGACCCTGGCCAGATGCAGGACTGGGTGGCCACACAATGCAAGGACCTGGGCAAGCGCGCCGCGCTGATGGCTCACTTCAGCGCCGCCGATGTGCCTGACGGGTTGGACTACAGCGGGCTGGCGACCGCGCTCGATGGCCTGGCGGCATACCCCGAACGCAACCACCTGGACCCGAACCGGCCTGGCTTCAGCGCCGAAGGGTTCTGGCCGCCCCGGGAGTATGTCAATTACAAGGAGCAGACCTACAACCCGTTGATCGCGGGCGATCTGTTCGAGCACCTGGCCCAGCGCCTGAAACAGCGCAGCTACAGCGATGCGGACCAGCTGATCACCAGCAATGCCCAGGTCACCAAGGCCCGCTGGCAGAACTACATCAGCTCGGCCATCAACTACCTGGCGCCCCTGGCGCTGGTGGTGCCGGCACTGGCGCCGCTGTTCGCCATCGGCGGCGCGGCCCAGTTCGGCATCGGGCTGGATCGGGCCATCGAAGGCAAGACCCTGGCAGAAAAGGCCAGTGGCGTGGACGGCGTAGTCTTCGGCCTGCTCAACGCCGCGCCACTGGCAGGCGAATGGGCGGGCAAGGCGGTCAGGCTCTGGCGCTTCAGGCATGAGGGCTTCGTCGTGCCGCGGCAGATCAACGGCCAGCTCGGCTATGCCATGAGCCCGCTCGACCCGCCGCGGCTGCCCGCAGATGACATCGCCCATTTCTTCCATGACCCCGACAATGTCGCAGCACTGCCCGGTGCCGACCCTGGGGTGCACGCCGCAGTGCTGCGCACGCCTACCTACACCATCGAACCGGATACCCTGCGCGGGGAAATCGCCGGTTACTTCGACGACCTGATCTACGACGTGCAGGCGGACGCGTTCCTGCGCGCCAGCGACGAAAACGAAGTCGACCCGGAGTATTTCCGGCCGGCGGAGCCAGGGAAAGGCCGCGGCCTGGTGTCGGTTGACGTCGACAACCGGCCCGTCACCGACGAGATGCGCACGGGCACCTTGCGCGCCCTGGGCGTGGACCTGCAGTTGCCCGTGAACCTGCCGGCGGTTCCCCTCGAAGAGGCCCGGCCGATCCCGAAAAACATCCTCAGCCTGTGGATCGGCGAGAAGGTACTGAGCCCGTCACTGGTCGACAATATCGCCCACAATGTCACGCAACTGGCCGACACCGACTACACGCTCACCCTCTACCTGTCCAATGCCAACCCCGATGCCTATGCGCAGAACCTGCAGTTGCTGCAGGCGAAAGCACCGGCGCTGCGCATCCTGCCGCTGGAAGAGCAGGCCGTGTTCGAAGACTTCCGCCAGTCGCCCTACCACGAACAGTATCAGGCGGCGCTTACCGGCAACGGCAAGGGCCCCGCGCATTATGCGTCGGCCGCCGACGTGCTGCGCTACCGCCTGCTGCATGCCGAAGGTGGCCTGTACATGGACCTGGACGATACCTTGCTGAAACCGGGCGAGCACCCCGAGGTCCGCAACGGCGAAGGCTTCGGTCCGCCCGGCGAGGGCCTGGCCAATGTTCCCCTGGCGACCACCGAGGACGGCGTGCTGCTGTTCCCGCCGGTGTGCAACGAAACCATGGCCAACGGCAACATGTTCAACAACAGCCTGATCGGCAGCCATGCCGGCAACCCGACACTGGACGCGATCTCGAATGAAATGCGGGCCCGCTACCGCCAGACGCCGGAGTTCTATGACCAGTTGCCCCGCGAGCGGGACGACAGATGGGCGTTCAGGGCCTATGCCCAACGGCTGTCGCAGATTTCCGGGCCCGGGCTGCTGACCGACGTGGTGACGCAGCACCTGGCTGAACTGCGCCTGCTACGCCAGATCAGCCAGGCCGGGGCGATGAGCCAGCGCGGCTTCGCAGCGTTCGTCGATGGCGAACGCTACCATGCGGCCATGCGCCACCTGCTGCCACTGAACCGCCTGGCGAAGATCGGCACCAACCAATCCTGGGTGCTGTGACTGCCACCTGGCCCTGTTGCGGGTTTTCAGCAACAGGGCCGGGTGCGTGTCGGTTCACTCGCTGCGGTGCAGCTTGCTCATCAGCTCCGCCTCGGCCTGGGTCAGGCCGCAGGTTTCGGTAAGCTCCGCCACGCTCGCACCCATGCCCACCAGCTTGGCAGCCTGGGTGAAGGTCACGCTGTTGGGGTCGCGCTGCTCCAGTTGCTGGACGCGCTCGGGCAGCGGCGCCACGGCGGCGCGCAGCTCATGGATGGCCTCGCCCATGCGCACGGTACCGTTCTGGTAGTCGTCCAGGCGCTTGGCCAGGTCCTTGATGCGCTGGTCGCGCAGGGCGTCGCCCAAGGCCTGCTGCGCCGCCAGCTCGCGCTGGCGCTTGCTGTAGTTGAGGAAGAACCACAGGCTCAAGGCCCACAGCAAGGCCAGGAAGATTACCGCCACCTCGAAGATCAACTCAGATGTTCTCCAGCTCGGACCACTCTTCCTCGGTCATCATCTTGTCCAGCTCGACCAGGATCAGCAGTTCGCCGTTCTTGTTGCACACGCCCTGGATGAACTTGGCCGATTCTTCATTGCCTACGTTCGGCGCGGTCTCGATCTCCGACTGGCGCAGGTAGACCACCTCGGCGACGCTGTCGACCAGGATGCCGACCACTTGCTTGTCGGCCTCGATGATGACGATGCGGGTGTTGTCGGTCACGTCCGATGGCATCAGGCCGAAGCGCTGGCGGGTGTCGATCACCGTCACCACGTTGCCGCGCAGGTTGATGATGCCCAGCACATAGCTCGGCGCACCCGGTACCGGGGCGATTTCGGTGTAGCGCAGGACTTCCTGCACCTGCATGACGTTGATGCCGTAGGACTCGTTGTCCAGACGGAAGGTTACCCACTGCAGGATCGGATCTTCAGAACCTTGCGCAGACGACTTTTTCATTCCCCTAGCCCTCTAAATCCGCCATTGGCGGTTGTGTTCGGTGTCATTTCTGTTTGGCGTGCAGCTGCTTGACCGCGCCGCTGGCGATCAGCTCGGCCAGCTCGGCGACGTCGAGCAGCGCACACATGTGTTCGATGACCGTGCCGGCCAGCCACGGGCGCTGGCCACGCTGGCTGCGCCATTTGATCTCGTTCGGGTCCAGGCGCAGCGAGCGGCTGACCTGGTGCACCGCCAGGCCCCATTCGTAGCCCTGCACGGAAATCACGTAGTTCAGGCCCTGGCGGAAGTCGTCGCGGTAGCGGTCGGGCATCACCCAGCGCGCGGTGTCCAGCACCTTCAGGTTGCCGGCCTGGCAGGTCAGGATGCCGAGGAACCAGTCGGGCTGACCGAACAGCGGCGTCAGCTCCTGGCCCTCGAGGGTGTAGATCGAGCCCAGGCACACCAGCGGCACCGCCAGGGTCAGCCCGGCAACGTCGAACAGCAGGCATTCGAACGGCTCGGCGGCCCAGTGCGGGCGGCCATCGACCGTGGCCGGTGGCGTCGGTACATTGGCCGCTGGCAGGTGCACTTCGACCAGCGGCACGGCGGGCTCGACCTCGGTCAGTACCGGAATGCTGGCCTCGGCCACCACCTCGGCTTCGACCACCGTCACCACCGGCTTCTCCACCGGCATGACGGTTGTCAGCACCGGGCGTTTCGGTTCGGCAAATGGCCGGGCCAGCGGCACGGGCGTGGGCTGGCGGGCATCGTGGGCCTGTTCTTCGCGCACGGCAGCGGCGAATTCATCGCTGGCTGCTGGCGCGGCGACGGTGGCGAGCACCGGCGCCTCGATGATGTCTTCGGCCTCGGTGGCCTCTTGCAGCAAACCGTCGAGGTACGACTGCAGGGCCAGTTGCGGCTTGCTGCCGACGGGCCGGTTCATGAGGCCACCTGCACGGCGGGCTTGTAGGTGAGCAGGTGCTTGAGCAGCGCCCGGTAGGCGATCACGCCGCGGCTCTTGCCGTCGAACTGCGAGGGCGTGACGCCGTTGCGGCTGGCATCGCGCAGGCGCGTGTCGACCGGGATGTAGCCCTGCCACACCTGGTCTTCATAGGTATCGCGCAGCGCCTTGAGGGTGCCCAGCGATGCCTGGGTGCGGCGGTCGAACAGGGTCGGCACGATCTGGTACGGCAACGCCTGCCTGCGCGAGCGGTTGACCATGCCCAGGGTGCCGATCATGCGCTCCAGGCCTTTGACGGCCAGAAACTCGGTCTGCACCGGAATCACCAGTTGCTGGCTGGCGGCCAGGGCATTGACCATCAGCACGCCGAGCAGCGGCGGGCTGTCGATCAAGGCGAAGTCGAAGTCCTGCCACAGCTGCGCCAGACTCTTGGCGATCACCAGGCCCAGGCCACTCTGGCCCGGCGACTGGCGCTCCAGCACCGCCAGGGCAGTGCTCGACGGCAGCAGCGAGATGCGCTCGTCGCTGGTCGGCAGCAGCAGCTGCCCCGGCAGGCCCTCGGGCACGCTGCCCTTGTGCAGGAACAGGTCGTAGCAGCTGTGCTCCAGGGCGTCGGGGTTGTGCCCGAAATAGCTGGTCATCGAGCCATGCGGGTCGAGGTCGACCACGACCACGCGCTTGCCCGCCTCGGCCAGCAGGCCGGCCAGGGCGATGGTGCTGGTGGTCTTGCCGACTCCACCTTTTTGATTGGCTACTGCCCACACTCTCATAGGACAACTCTTGTCTGATGGGTAACACAAAACCCCTGTGGGAGCGGGTTTACCCGCGAAGCAGGCGACGCGGTGGATGGCACGGGCTTCGCCCGTGTTCGCGGGTAAACCCGCTCCCACAATGGTCGCGTAAGCTTCGATAAACCTAACAAGACAATTGCCCCCATTGAGAAATCCGCGGTGACGGAGAATTGACGGCTCACGGTGCCGCCGTCGCTGCTGGGGCTGCCGGTGCACTTTGTGTGCCAGCGCGGCGCAGGGCCGCATCCGGTGTGGCATTGGCGCTGCCGGTGCCGGTCAGGCTGCGGCGCACCTCGAGGTTGCGGGAAATCACCAGCACCACCCGGCGGTTGCGCGCGCGGCCCTCGGCGGTGTCGTTGCTGGCCACCGGCTGGTATTCGCCGTAGCCCACCGACGCCATGCGCGCCGGGTTCACCCCTTCCATGGCCAGCAGGCGCACGATGCTCGCCGCCCGCGCCGCCGACAGCTCCCAGTTGGTCGGGTACTGCGCCGTGCGGATCGGCAGGTTGTCGGTGAAGCCCTCCACGTGCACCGGGTTGGCGAACGGCTTGAGGATGCTGCCGACCTTCTCGATGATGTTGAACGCCTGGTCGCTGGGCATGGCATCGCCGCTGCCGAACAGCAACGACGAGTTGAGCTCGATCTCCACCCACAGCTCGTTGCCGCGCACGGTCATCTGGTCGGACTTGATCAGGTCGCCGAAGGCATCGCGCACGTCGTCGCTGATGGTCTTGAGCGGGTCGACGTTGGTCTGCGCCAGGCCCGCGTCGGTCTGCTCGCTGTCCTTGATCAGCGGCTCGGCCGGCTTGACCGACAGCGGCTGCTCGTCGCCGATGGGGATCGGCTTCATGCTCCGCTCGGGGTCGTTGAACACCCCCAGCAGCGCCTGGGAGATGACCTTGTACTTGCCCTCGTTGATCGAGGAGATCGAGTACATGACCACGAAAAAGGCGAACAGCAAGGTGATGAAGTCGGCGTACGACACCAGCCAGCGTTCGTGATTCTCGTGTTCCTCGGTATGACGGCGGCGACGCATGATTACTCCATGAAGCCTTGCAGCTTCAACTCGATCGAGCGTGGGTTCTCACCCTCGGCAATCGACAGCAGGCCCTCGAGCAGCATCTCGCGGTAGCGCGACTGGCGCATGACGATGGCCTTGAGCTTGTTGGCGACGGGCAGCAGGATCAGGTTGGCGCTGGCCACGCCGTAGATGGTGGCGACAAAGGCCACGGCGATGCCGTTGCCCAGCTGCGACGGGTCGGCGAGGTTGCCCATCACGTGGATCAGGCCCATCACCGCGCCGATGATACCGATGGTCGGCGCGTAGCCGCCCATGCTCTCGAACACCTTGGCAGCCTGGATATCGCGGCTTTCCTGGGTCAGGAAGTCGACTTCGAGGATGCTGCGGATCGACTCCGGCTCGGCGCCATCGACCAGCAGTTGCAGGCCCTTGCGCGCGTAGGGGTCGGGCTCGGCATCGGCCACGCCTTCCAGGCCCAGGAGGCCTTCCTTGCGCGCCACCAGGCTCCAGTTGACCACCCGGTCGATGCCGCCGGCCAGGTCCACCCGCGGCGGGAAGAAGATCCAGCGCAGGATCTGCAAGGCGCGCTTGAACGCCGACAGCGGCGACTGCAGCAGCGCCGCCGCCAGGGTGCCGCCGAGCACGATCAGGCCAGCCGGGCCGTTGAGCAGGGCGCCGACGTGGCCGCCCTCGAGGAAGTTGCCGCCGACGATGGCGACGAAGGCCAGGATCAGGCCTATCAGGCTAAGCACGTCCATCAGACACAAGCCTCGACCAGGTGTTTGCCGATTTCATCCAGGCTGTACACCGCGTCCGCCAGGTTGGCTTTGACGATGGCCATGGGCATGCCGTAGATCACACAGCTGGCCTCATCCTGGGCCCACACGGTACTGCCGCCCTGCTTGAGCAGACGCGCGCCTTCTCGGCCGTCGGCGCCCATGCCGGTGAGCACCACCGACAGCACCTTGTCGCCGTAGGACTTGGCCGCCGAGCCGAAGGTGATGTCCACGCACGGCTTGTAGTTCAGGCGCTCGTCGCCGGGCAGGATCTTCACCGTGCCGCGGCCGTCGATCATCATCTGCTTGCCGCCAGGGGCCAGCAGCGCCAGGCCCGGACGCAGCACGTCGCCGTCCTCGGCTTCCTTGACGTTGATCTTGCACAACTTGTCGAGGCGCTCGGCAAAAGCCTTGGTGAACGCCGCCGGCATGTGCTGGATCAGCACGATCGGCGCCGGGAAGCTGGCCGGCAGTTGCGTCAGCACCCGCTGCAAGGCCACCGGGCCGCCGGTCGAGGTACCGATGGCGACCAGTTTGTAGGGCTTGCGCTTGGGCGCTGGCGAGTGCGTCGCGGCAGGCGCCGCTGCCGGCGCGCGGGCAGGCACGGCAGTGCGCGCCGGCGCTGCGCTGCTCAGGCTGCTGGCCGGGGCATGGCTGCTGGCAGGCGCAGGCGCGGCTACTGGCGCCGAGCTCGAATAGCCGCCGAAGCGGCGGTTGCTGCGGGAGATGGTGTGCACCTTCTCGCACAGCAGTTGCTTGACCTTTTCCGGGTTGCGCGAGATGTCCTCGAAGTTCTTCGGCAGGTAGTCCACCGCGCCGGCATCCAGCGCGTCGAGGGTGACCCGCGCGCCTTCGTGGGTCAGCGAAGAGAACATCAACACCGGCGTCGGGCAGCGCTGCATGATGTGCCGCACCGCAGTGATGCCGTCCATCATGGGCATTTCGTAGTCCATGGTGATGACATCGGGCTTGAGCGCCATCGCCTGGTCGATCGCTTCCCTGCCGTTGGTCGCGGTACCCACGACCTGGATGGTCGGGTCCGCCGAGAGGATTTCCGAAACGCGGCGGCGGAAGAAACCGGAATCATCCACCACCAGGACCTTGACTGCCATAAACACTCCATTAGGCGGCGCCACCCGCCAGGGTGCGCCGCCGAAAATCAGATACGCCGTGCCGCGTAACGCTTGAGCATGCTCGGCACGTCGAGGATCAGCGCAATGCGGCCGTCACCGGTGATGGTGGCGCCGGACATGCCCGGGGTGCCTTGCAGCATCTTGCCCAGCGGCTTGATCACCACCTCTTCCTGGCCCACCAGCTGGTCGACCACGAAGCCGATGCGCTGGGTGCCGACCGAGAGGATCACCACATGGCCTTCGTGCTGCTCTTCGTGCACCTGGCCCTGGACCAGCCAGCGCTTGAGGTAGAACAGCGGCAGCGCCTTGTCGCGCACGATCACTACTTCCTGGCCGTCGACCACATTGGTGCGCGACAGGTCGAGGTGGAAGATCTCGTTGACGTTGACCAGCGGGAAGGCGAATGCCTGGTTGCCGAGCATCACCATCAGGGTCGGCATGATCGCCAGGGTCAGCGGCACCTTGATGACGATCTTCGAACCCTGGCCCTTGGCCGAGTAGATGTTGATCGAGCCGTTGAGCTGGGAGATCTTGGTCTTCACCACGTCCATGCCGACACCGCGGCCGGACACGTCGGAAATCTCGGTCTTGGTCGAGAAGCCCGGAGCGAAGATCAGGTTGTAGCAGTCCGATTCGCTCAGGCGATCGGCCGCGTCCTTGTCCATCAGGCCCTTTTCCACGGCCTTGGCGCGCAGGATGTTGGGGTCCATGCCCTTGCCGTCGTCGGAGATCGACAGCAGGATGTGGTCGCCTTCCTGCTCGGCCGACAGCACCACGCGGCCGGTCCGGGCCTTGCCCGAGGCCTCGCGCTCGTCGGGCATCTCGACGCCGTGGTCGACCGCGTTGCGCACCAGGTGCACCAGCGGGTCGGCCAGGGCCTCGACCAGGTTCTTGTCGAGGTCGGTCTCTTCGCCGACCAGTTCCAGGTTGATCTCTTTCTTCAACTGGCGGGCCAGGTCGCGGACCAGGCGCGGGAAGCGGCCGAAGACTTTCTTGATCGGCTGCATGCGCGTCTTCATCACCGCGGTCTGCAGGTCGGCGGTGACCACGTCGAGGTTGGACACGGCCTTGGACATGGCCTCGTCGCCGCTGTTCAGGCCCAGGCGCACCAGGCGGTTACGCACCAGCACCAGTTCGCCGACCATGTTCATGATCTCGTCCAGGCGCGCGGTGTCGACGCGCACGGTGGTTTCCGCTTCGCTGGCGTGCTTCTCGGCAGGCGCGGCCGCGGCGCGGGCCGGAGCCGGGGCAGCCGGCTTGGCGGCGGCAGGAGCGGCAACCGGAGCCGGCTTGGCGACCGGCTTGCTGTCGACCTTGGCCGCAACAGGGGCGGCAACGGCGGCAGGCGCCTCGGCGGTGACAGCATCGCCGGAGAACTTGCCCTTGCCGTGCAGCTGGTCCAGCAGCGCTTCGAATTCGTGCTCGCTGATCTCGTCGCCAGCGGCGGGTGCCGGGCTTTCGGCGACCACGGCAGCCGACGGCAAGACGTCGGCCTGGAAGGTGCCCTTGCCGTGCAACTGGTCCAGCAGCGACTCGAATTCTTCGTCGGTGATTTCGTCGCTGGCCGGGGCCGTTGCCGAGGCCACCGGTTCGGCCGCCGCGACTTCCGGCGAGAACTGGCCCTTGCCGTGCAACTGGTCGAGCAGCGATTCGAACTCGGCATCGGTGATGTCGTCACCGCCGCCGACCAGGGTCTCGCCCTGCAGCTGCGCATCGACTTCGGCGGCAGCCGCTTCGGCCTTGACCGCATCGAGCGAGTCGAGCAGTTGCTCGAACTCGGTGTCGGTGATGTCCTGCTCGGCGGCCACAGGTTCAGGCGCAGCCGCGACCACCGGCGCCGGCGCGTCGGCGCTGGCCGGTTCCGCCAGGCGCGACAGCGCCGCCAGCAGCTCGGGCGTGGCCGGGGTCACGTCAGTGCGCTCGCGCACCTGGCCGAACATGCTGTTGACGGTATCCAGTGCTTCGAGCACCACGTCCATCAGTTCCGCGTCGACCCGGCGCTCACCTTTGCGCAGGATGTCGAACACGTTCTCGGCAATATGGCAGCACTCCACCAGCTCGTTGAGCTGAAGGAAGCCGGCGCCCCCTTTTACAGTGTGGAAACCGCGAAAGATGGCATTGAGCAGGTCGGCATCGTCGGGCCGGCTTTCCAGCTCGACCAGTTGCTCGGACAGTTGCTCAAGAATTTCGCCGGCTTCTACCAGGAAATCCTGAAGGATTTCTTCATCGGCGCCGAAGCTCATTAAACGTGCTCCTTAAAAACCCAGACTGGACAGCAGATCGTCGACGTCGTCCTGACCGGACACGACGTCTTCACGCTTATCGGCATGAATCTGCGGACCTTCACCCCGAGTCGGATGTTTTTCTTGATCTTTTTCAGCGCGCAGCTGCTGGTGGTCATGTTCGATACCGGCAAAACGGTCGACCTGACTGGCCATCAGCACGAGCTTGAGCAGATTGCTTTCGACTTCGGTCACCAGCGCGGTGACGCGCTTGATCACCTGGCCGGTCAGGTCCTGATAGTCCTGGGCCAGCAGAATGTCGTTGAGATGCCCGGCGACCTGGCGGTTGCCCTCGGCACTGTGCGTCAGGAAACTGTCGACGCGCTTGACCAGTTCGCGGAACTCCGGCGCTGCGACTTCGCGGCGCATGAAGCGCTGCCAGTCGACGCTCAGGGTCTGCGCCTCGGCCGCCAGGTCGTTGAGCACCGGGGTGCTCTGCTCGACCAGGTCCATGGTGCGGTTGGCGGCGCCTTCGGTGAGCTTGACCACGTAGGACAAGCGCTCGGTGGCGTCGGTGATCTGCGAGACTTCCTCGGCCTGCGGCATGCGCGGGTCGATCTGGAAGCTGACGATCGCGCTGTGCAGCTCACGGGTGAGCTTGCCGACTTCCTGGTACAGGCCACGGTCGCGGGTCTGGTTCAGCTGATGAATCAGCTGCACGGCATCGCCGAAGCGCCCCTTTTCGAGGCTCTCGACCAGTTCCTGCGCGTGCTTCTTGAGGGTCGTTTCGAACTCCCCCAAGGACGTGTTTGATGACTCCATGGCGCCCCCTGACCCGACTCAGCCGTTGACGCGTTCGAAGATCTTCTCGATCTTTTCTTTGAGCACCTGGGCGGTGAACGGCTTGACCACGTAGCCATTGACGCCGGCCTGGGCCGCTTCGATGATCTGGTCACGCTTGGCTTCGGCGGTCACCATCAGCACCGGCATGCCTTTGAGGCGCTCGTGGGCACGGACCTTGCGCAGCAGGTCGATACCGGACATGCCCGGCATGTTCCAGTCGGTCACCAGGAAATCGTAGTGGCCGCTTTCGAGCATCGGCAGCGCGGTGGTGCCGTCGTCGGCCTCGTCGGTGTTGGTGAAGCCCAGGTCACGCAACAGGTTCTTGATGATCCGCCGCATCGTCGAAAAGTCGTCAACGATGAGGATTTTCATATCTTTGTTCAAGTAGACCTCCAAGCAGTCTCAAACGCGCTCGGCCCCGAGCGCGCGCATTCATTCAATTCGGTGCAACGTGGAAAACGTACGTGGAAAACGACTGCAACGACCCCAGGCTCAACGCGCCCGCCATTCCCCCAGGCGGCTGCGCAGGCGCGCGGCACACTGGCTGTGCAACTGGCTGACCCGCGACTCGCTGACGCCCAGGACCTCACCGATTTCCTTGAGGTTCAGCTCTTCGTCGTAGTACAGCGCCAGCACCAGCCGCTCACGCTCCGGCAGGTTGGCGATCGCATCGGTCAGGGCAGCCTGGAAGCGCTCGTCCTCCAGGTCGCGTGACGGCTCGATCTGGCCACTGGCGCCATCCTCGTGCAGGCCCTCGTGCTCGCCGTCCTGCAACAGGTCGTCGAAGCTGAACAGGCGGCTGCCCAGGGTATCGTTCAAAATCCCGTAGTAATCATCGAGACTCAACTGGAGTTCGGCAGCAACTTCATGATCTTTAGCGTCGCGGCCCGTTCTTGCTTCGACGGCGCGCATCGCATCACTGACCATGCGCGTGTTGCGGTGCACCGAACGTGGTGCCCAGTCGCCCTTGCGGACCTCGTCGAGCATCGCCCCGCGGATGCGGATGCCGGCGTAGGTCTCGAAGCTGGCGCCCTTGCTGGCGTCGTATTTGTTGGCGACTTCGAGCAGGCCGATCATGCCGGCCTGGATCAGGTCTTCGACCTGCACGTTGGCCGGCAGGCGTGCCAGCAGGTGGTAGGCGATGCGCTTGACCAGCGGCGCATAGCGCTCGACCAGCTCGTACTGGGCGTCCTTCGACGCCTTGCTGTACATCTTGAATCCGCTCGCGCTCATAGCACCGGCCCTGCGCTGGTGGGCTGCACCAGGCGCTCGACGAAGAACTCCAGGTGCCCGCGCGGGTTGGCCGGCAGCGGCCAGCTGTCGACCTTCTGCGCAATGGCCTTGAAGGCCAGGGCGCACTTGGAGCGCGGGAAGGCTTCGTACACCGCGCGCTGCTTCTGCACGGCCTTGCGCACGCACTCGTCGTAGGGCACGGCGCCGACGTACTGCAGGGCGACATCCAGGAAGCGATCGGTGACCTTGGTCAACTTGGCGAACAGGTTGCGCCCTTCCTGCGGGCTCTGGGCCATGTTGGCCAGCACGCGGAAACGATTCATGCCGTAGTCGCGGTTGAGCAGCTTGATCAGCGCGTAGGCGTCGGTGATCGAGGTCGGCTCGTCGCACACCACCAGCAGCACTTCCTGGGCGGCGCGAACAAAACTGACCACCGAGTCACCAATCCCCGCAGCGGTGTCGATCACCAGCACGTCGAGGTTGTCGCCGATCTCGCTGAACGCCTGGATCAGCCCGGCATGCTGCGCCGGCGCCAGGTGCACCATGCTCTGGGTGCCGGAGGCGGCCGGCACGATGCGCACCCCGCCCGGCCCCTGCAACAGTACATCGCGCAGCTCGCAGCGGCCTTCGATGACATCGGCCAGGGTGCGCTTGGGGGTCAGCCCCAGCAGCACGTCGACATTGGCCAGGCCAAGGTCGGCGTCCAGCAGCATCACCCGGCGGCCGAGTTCGGCCAGCGCCAGCGACAGGTTCACTGAAACGTTAGTCTTGCCGACGCCACCTTTGCCACCGGTCACGGCGATCACCTGTACGGGATGCATGCTACCCATGTTCGTTATTTACCTTGTCTCGCTTGGACCCGCACCACGCGCAATGCGCGACAGCCGGCTCCGGAATGTAGGTATTTTGCATACGTCGCTCCTCAACCCGCGCGCCGCGGGTTGTGGTAGAGATCAGCGAACATGTCGGCCATCGCCTCTTCGCTGGGCTCGTCCTGCAACTGCACGTTGACCGCGCGGGTCACCAGCTGGTGCGGGCGCGGCAGGTGCAGGTCGTCAGGAATGCGCGGGCCATCGGTGAGATAGGCGACGGGCAGTTCATGACTGATGGCCAGGCTCAGCACATCGCCGAGGCTCGCCGTTTCATCGAGTTTGGTCAGGATGCAGCCGGCCAGGCCGCAGCGCTTGTAGCTGTGGTAGGCAGCGGTCAGCACCTGCTTCTGGCTGGTGGTGGCCAGCACCAGGTAGTTCTTCGAGGCAATGCCGCGCCCGGCCAGGGTTTCCAGCTGCATACGCAGGGCCGGGTCGCTGGCCTGCAGGCCGGCGGTATCGATCAGCACCACGCGCTTGCGCAGCAGCGGCTCCAGCGCCGCCGCCAGGGACTGCCCTGGGTCGACATAGGTCACCGGCACGTTGAGGATGCGGCCCAGGGTCTTGAGCTGCTCCTGGGCACCGATGCGGAAGCTGTCCATGCTCACCAGGGCCAGGTTCTGCGGGCCGTACTTGAGCACGTAGCGCGCGGCCAGCTTGGCCAGGGTGGTGGTCTTGCCCATGCCGGCCGGGCCGACCATGGCGATCACCCCGCCCTCCTCGATCGGCTCGATCTGCGGCACTTCGATCATCCGCGCCAGGTGCGCCAGCAGCATGCGCCAGGCCTGGCGTGGCTCTTCGATCTCGCTGGTGAGGTCAAGCAGCTCGCGGGCGATCGGGCCGGACAGGCCGATGCGCTGCAGGCGGCGCCAGAGGGTGGCCTGCGCCGGCTTGCTGCCTTGCAGCTGGTTCCAGGCCAGCGAGCCAAGCTGCACTTCGAGCAGCTCGCGCAGGCCCGACAGCTCGGAACGCATGGCGTCGAACATCCGCGGATCGACCGCCGGCTGCGCCGGCGCGGGCGCCGGGGCCGGCGCATCCACATGCGGTTCGATCAACGGCTCGGCGGCGGTCAGCGACTGGCCGGCGAACAATTGGCGGTTGCCTTCGCTGGCCTCGGCGCGGTTGTCCAGCTCGGCCTGGGCGGTGGCGATGCGCGACTGGGTCTTGCGCAGCTCTTCTTCGAGCTCGGCATTGGGCACGCGCGGGGCCAGCGCGGACAGCTTGTAGTCCAGCGCAGCGGTGAGTTCGACCCCGCCGGCGATGCGCCGGTTGCCGATGATGGCGGCATCGGAGCCCAGCTCATCACGGACCAGCTTCATGGCCTGACGCATATCGGCGGCGAAAAAACGCTTAACTTGCATAACCCACTACCTCAGCCGTTGGGGCCCACGGTGGCAACGATGGTGACTTGCTTGTTATCCGGTATTTCCTGATACGCCAGAACATGCAAATTCGGTACAGCCAGGCGGCCGAAGCGCGACAGCATGGCACGGATCGGGCCGGCAACCAGGAGAATGGCCGGCTGGCCTTGCATCTCCTGGCGCTGGCAGGCATCGATCAACGAGCGCTGCAGCTTTTCGGCCATGCTCGGTTCAAGAAGCACTCCGTCTTCCTGACCTTGCCCGGCCCTTTGCAAACTATTGAGCAAGATCTGTTCCAACCTTGGCTCCAGAGTGATCACAGGCAGCTCGGACTCAACGCCGACAATGCTTTGCACGATGGCGCGACACAATCCGACGCGCACCGAGGCCACCATCGCGGCGGTATCTTGACTCTTGCCGCCGTTGTTGGCGATGGCCTCGGCGATACTGCGGATATCACGCACCGGCACCTGCTCGGACAACAGCGCCTGCAGGACCTTGAGCAGCCCCGACAAGGAAATGACGCCCGGCACCAGCTCTTCGGCAAGCTTCGGCGACGCCTTGGCCAGCACCTGCAGCAGCTGCTGGACCTCTTCGTGGCCGATCAGCTCGTGGCAGTGCTTCTGCAGGATCTGGTTGAGGTGCGTGGCGACCACGGTGCTGGCGTCGACCACGGTGTAGCCCAGCGACTGCGCCTGGGCGCGCTGACCGATGTCGATCCACACCGCTTCCAGGCCGAAGGCCGGGTCGCGTGCGGCGATGCCGTTGAGGGTGCCGAACACCTGGCCGGGGTTGATCGCCAGCTCGCGGTCGGGGTAGATCTCGGCCTCGGCCAGGATCACCCCCATCAGCGTCAGGCGATAGGCGCTTGGCTGCAGGTCGAGGTTGTCGCGGATGTGCACGGTGGGCATGAGGAAGCCCAGGTCCTGGGACAGCTTCTTGCGCACCCCCTTGATCCGCGCCAGCAACTGGCCACCCTGGTTGCGGTCGACCAGCGGAATCAGGCGGTAGCCGACTTCCAGGCCGATCATGTCGATCGGCGTCACATCGTCCCAGCCCAGCTCCTTGGTTTCCAGCGCACGCTGCGGCGACGGCAGCAGGTCCTGCTGGCGCTGCACTTCCTGCTGCGCCTCGACCTTGGCCTTCTGCTGCTTCTTCCACACCAGGTAGGCGCCGCCAGCGGCCAGCAGGCCGAGGCTGATGAAGGCGATGTGGGGCATGCCCGGCACCAGGCCCATGACGATCATCAGCGCCGCGGACACCGCCAGCGCCTTGGGCGAATCGAACATCTGCCGGTTGATCAGCTTGCCCATGTCCTCGGAGCCCGAGGCGCGGGTGACCATGATCGCGGCCGCAGTGGACAGCAGCAGTGATGGCAATTGCGCCACCAAACCGTCACCGATGGTCAGCAGGGCATAGACCTTGCCGGCGTCGCTGAACGACATGTTGTGCTGCAGCATGCCGATCAGCATGCCGCCGATCAGGTTGATGAACAGGATCAGCAGGCCGGCGATGGCGTCGCCGCGGACGAACTTGCTGGCACCGTCCATCGAGCCGTAGAACTCGGCCTCCTGGGCCACCTCGGCGCGGCGCGACTTGGCCTGGGCCTGGTCGATCAGGCCGGCGTTGAGGTCGGCGTCGATGGCCATCTGCTTGCCGGGCATGGCGTCGAGGGTGAAGCGCGCGCTCACCTCGGAGATCCGCCCGGCGCCTTTGGTCACCACCACGAAGTTGATGATCATGAGGATGGCGAACACCACCGCACCGACCACATAGTTACCGCCGATCACCACCTCGCCGAAGGCCTGGATCACCTTGCCGGCAGCGCCGTGGCCCTCCTGGCCGTGGAGCATGACCACACGGGTGGAGGCGACGTTCAGCGCCAGGCGCAGCAGGGTCGCCACCAGCAGGATGGTGGGGAACGCGGCGAAGTCCAGCGGGCGCAGGGCATACACGCAGACCAGCAGGACCACGATCGACAGGGCGATGTTGAAGGTGAAGAACACATCCAGCAGGAACGGCGGTATCGGCAACATCATCATTGCCAACATCACCAGCAGCAGCAGCGGCACGCCCAGGTTGCCCCGGCCGAGGCCGGCCAGGTTGTTGCGGGCGTTGCTGATTAACTGAGTGCGATCCACCGCGAGTCCTCTTGATGCAAAACTTTGACGCCCAAGGGGCGCTTGGGCGAGGCATTGCAAGAAGCCTTCCAACTTTGCTCGGCAGGGGATTTATGTTGCCTGTACCGGCCTCTTCGCGGGTGAACCCGCTCCCACAGGGATATCACAAGGCTTGAGTGCGCGAAGAGGCCGGTACAGGCTGAATCAGTTGTCGCGGCGTAGATCCGGCGGAATCGGCAGGTCTTCCTTCAGAGGCTCGGGCCGCTTGCCCTTGCCCGAGCGGTACTGGCGGATCTGGAACACATAGGCCAGCACCTGCGCCACCGCCAGGTACAGCCCCGCCGGGATCTCGCCCTCGACCTCGGTGGAGTAGTAGATCGCCCGCGCCAGGGCCGGCGACTCGAGAATCTGGACCTTGTGCTCGACACCGATCTCGCGGATCTTCAGGGCGATGAAGTCGGTCCCCTTGGCCACCAGCAACGGCGCCACCCCACCCTTCTCCGGGTCGTACTGCAGCGCCACGGCATAGTGGGTCGGGTTGGTGATGATCACGTCGGCCTCGGGCACCGCGGCCATCATGCGCCGCTGCGACACCTCGCGCTGCAGCTGGCGGATGCGCTGCTTGACCTCGGGCTTGCCCTCGCTGTCCTTGTACTCGTCCTTGACCTCCTGCTTGGTCATCTTCAGCTTCTTGTGGGTCTGCCACAGCTGGAACGGCACATCCGCCGCGGCGATCAGCAGCAGGCCGGCAGACATCCACAAGGCACTCCAACCCACGACCTGGACGCTGTGGATGATCGCCTGCTCCAGCGGCTCGTTGGCGATCGCCAGCAACGCCTGGCGGTCGTTGCTCAGCACCACCAGCGCCACCAGCAGGATCACGAAGAACTTGGCGATGGCCTTGAGCAGCTCGGTCAGGGCATGCATCGAGAACATCCGCTTGATCCCCGCCAGGGGGTTCATGCGGCTGAACTTGGGCTGCAGCAGGCTGCCGGAAAACAGGAAGCCGCCCAAGGCGATCGGCGCCAGGAAGGCGATGACGAACAACAGGATCAGGATCGGCTGCACCGCCCAGATCGCCATCTTGCCCGAGGTCAACAGGAACGCACCCATGGCCCGCTCGTCGACGATCACTTCACGGGGCAGGCTGAAATTCATGCGCATCAGCGCCATCAGCGTTTCCGCCAGGTGCCCGCCGAACGCCAGCAAACCGCCAGCACCGGCCAAGGTCACGCCAACCGTGTTGAGCTCCTTGGAGCGGGCGATCTCACCTTTCTCGCGCGCGTCGCGCTTGCGCTTGTCGGTGGGGTCTTCCGTCTTGTCCTGACCGCTCTCGCTTTCCGCCATGCTCAGGGCGCCCTTGCCAGTTCACGCAGCCACTGCAGCGCTTCACTGGCCAATGCCTGGTAGTGGGAGAGGATATCGGCAAGGCCGACCCAGAAGATGCCGATGCCCAGCACCAGGGTCAGCGGGAAGCCGATGGAAAAGATGTTCAACTGCGGCGCGGCGCGGGTCATCACGCCGAAGGCGATGTTGACCACCAGCAGCGCGGTGATCGCCGGCAGGATCAGCAGCAAGCCGGCACCGAACACCCAGCTCAGGCGCCCGGCCATCTCCCAGAAGTGGCTGACCACCAGGGCATGCCCCACCGGCAAGGTGGTGAAGCTCTCCGTGAGCACTTCGAACACCACCAGGTGCCCGTTCATCACCAGGAACAGCACGCTCACCAGCATGGTCATGAACTGGCTGACCACCGCCACGTTGACGCCGTTGGCCGGGTCGACCATCGAGGCGAAGGCCATGCCCATCTGCACGGCGACGATCTGCCCGGCGATGACAAAGGTCTGGAACAGCAGCTGCAAGGAGAAGCCGAACAACGCGCCGACGATGATCTGCTCGCCGCACAGCA
Source organism: Pseudomonas sp. NPDC089401 (assembly GCF_044749485.1). NCBI lineage: Bacteria > Pseudomonadati > Pseudomonadota > Gammaproteobacteria > Pseudomonadales > Pseudomonadaceae > Pseudomonas > Pseudomonas sp. NPDC089401. Next base: position 177,041 of record NZ_JBIVIA010000011.1, read on the forward strand.
GCATGCCGCGCAGGCTGATCGGGTCGAATTCCGGCAGCGGCGGCAAGCCCGGCACGATCACCACGGTGATCGCCACCGCCGCGTACAGGCGGATGCGTGCCGGCAGCATGCGGGTGCCGAAGATCGGCATGGTCATCAGCACCGCCGTCACCCGGAACAGCGGCAGGATGAAGGTGGCGACCCAGGTGCCGATCTGCGCGTCGGTCAGCTCCAGCATGGCGGCGTCAACCGATCAACTGCGGGATGCTGGTGTACAGGTTGGTGATGTACTCCATGAACTTCTGCACCAGCCAGGGCCCGGCGACGATCAGCGTGACCAGCATCACCAGCAGGCGCGGCAGGAAGCTCAGGGTCTGCTCGTTGATCTGCGTGGCGGCCTGGAACATCGCCACCACCAGGCCCACCAGCAGGCTCGGCACCACCAGGATGGCGACCATCAGGGTGGTCAGCCACAAGGCATCTCGGAACAGATCGACAGCGACTTCTGGGGTCATGCGAGGGCTCTCCTTGACGGCGTCAGACGCCGCCGAAACTGCCGGCCAGGGTGCCCATGATCAGCGCCCAGCCATCGACCAGGACGAACAGCATGATCTTGAACGGCAGCGAGATGATCAGCGGCGACAGCATCATCATGCCCATGGCCATCAGCACGCTGGCGACCACCATGTCGATGATCAGGAACGGGATGAAGATCATGAAGCCGATCTGGAACGCGGTCTTCAGCTCCGAGGTGACGAACGCCGGCACCAGGATGGTCAGCGGCACCTGGTCGGGGCCGGCGATGTCGGTGCGCTTGGACAGGCGCATGAACAGGTCCAGGTCGCTCTGCCGGGTCTGCGCCAGCATGAAGTCCTTGAGCGGGCCCTGGGCTTTCTCGATGGCCTGCTGGGCGGTCATCTGCTCGCTCAGGTACGGCTGCAGCGCATCCTGGTTCACCCGGTCGAACACCGGCGCCATGATGAACATCGTCAGGAACAGCGCCATGCCGGTCAGCACCTGGTTCGACGGCGTCTGCTGCAGGCCCAGGGCCTGGCGCAGGATCGAGAAGACGATGATGATGCGGGTGAAGCTGGTCATCAGGATGACGAACGCCGGAATGAAGCTCAGCGCCGTCATGATCAGCAGGATCTGCAGGCTGACCGAGTACTCCTGCTGGCCGTCCGGGCCGTTGGACAGGGTGATGGCCGGGATCGACAGCGGGTCGGCCGCCAGGGCCAGCGGCGCGGCCAGCAGCAGCGCCAGGGTCACTACAATGCGCAGCGCACTGCTCATCACTTCTTGTCCTTGTGGTCCTTGCCCATCAGCTCCATCAGGCGCTGGGCGAATTCCGGGGTCGCCTGGCGGGCACTGGCCGGCACCTCGACGGGTTCGGCCAGCACATGCAGTGCCTCGATGCTGCCGGGGGTGTGACCGATGAGGATCTGCTCCTTGCCGACCTGCACCAGCAACAAGCGATCACGCGGGCCGATGGCACGGCTGCCAACGATCTCGATCACCTGCCCGCCCTTGGGCGCGGCACCTTGCATGCGCCGCAACAGCCAGGCCAAAAAGAAGATCAGGCCGACCACCAGCAACAGGCCGAACACCATCTGCGCCAACTGCCCGCCCAGGCTGCCGGGCGCGGTTGCCGGCGCCGCGGCAGGCGTGGCGGCGGCGATGGCCAGTTCGCTGACCAGCAGCGCGGCCAGGGCCGTCACGGCCCGCATCGTGCCCTTCACTCAGCGCAGCTTCTTGATACGTTCGCTGGGGCTGATCACGTCGGTCAGGCGGATGCCGAACTTCTCGTTGACCACGACCACTTCGCCATGGGCGATCAAGGTGCCGTTGACCAGCACGTCGAGCGGCTCGCCAGCCAGGCGATCGAGTTCGATCACCGAACCCTGGTTGAGCTGCAGCAGGTTGCGGATGTTGATCTCGGTGCTGCCCACTTCCATGGAAATGCTCACCGGGATGTCCAGGATCACGTCCAGGTTCGGGCCTTCGAGGCTGACGCTCTCGTTCGGCTTCGGCGAGCTGGCGAATTCTTCCATCGGCAGGCGGCCGGTGCCGCCATTGCCGCTGTCGCCACCGAGCAGCGCGTCGATATCGGACTGGCCGGCATCGCCGGTTTCTTCCAGGGCCGCGGCCCACTCGTCGGCCAGGGCCTGGTCTTCCGCGGAAGTGATCTCGTTTTCGTTAGCCATGATGTCCTCGACAGGCATTCAATTCGTTATGAGCGACCGGCACGCCGTCAGCGGCGTTCGATCGGGTCGATGATCTGCAGGGCCAGGTTGCCCTTGTGCGAGCCCAGCCGCGCCTTGAACGACGGCACGCCATTGGCGCGCAGCACCAGGTGTTCGGGCAGCTCCACCGGGATCACGTCGCCAGCCTGCATGTGCAGGATGTCGCGCAGCTTCAGCTGGCGGCGGGCGACCGTGGCGGTCAGCGGCACCGACACATCCAGCACGTCCTCGCGCAGGGCCTTGACCCAGCGTTCGTCCTGGTCGTCGAGGTCGGACTGGAAGCCGGCGTCGAGCATTTCCCGCACCGGCTCGATCATCGAGTACGGCATGGTCACGTGCAGGTCGCCGCCGCCGCCGTCCAGTTCGATGTGGAAGGTCGACACCACCACCGCCTCGCTCGGGCCGACGATGTTGGCCATGGCCGGGTTGACCTCGGAGTTCATGTACTCGAAGTTGACCGGCATGATCGCCTGCCAGGCTTCCTTGAGGTCGATGAAGCACTGGTCCAGGACCATGCGCACCACGCGCAGCTCGGTGGGGGTGAACTCACGCCCCTCGATCTTGGCGTGACGACCGTCACCGCCGAAGAAGTTGTCCACCAGCTTGAACACCAGCTTGGCGTCGAGAATGAACAGCGACGTGCCGCGCAGCGGCTTGATCTTGACCAGGTTGAGGCTGGTCGGCACGTACAGCGAGTGCACGTATTCGCCGAACTTCATCACCTGCACGCCACCCACCGCCACGTCCGCGGAGCGGCGCAGCAGGTTGAACATGCTGATGCGGGTGTAGCGGGCGAAGCGCTCGTTGATCATTTCCAGGGTCGGCATGCGACCCCGTACGATCCGATCCTGGCTGGTCAGGTCGTAGCTCTTGATGCTGCCGGGCTCGGCAGCGCTCTCGGTCTGTACCAGACCGTCGTCGACGCCATGCAACAGGGCATCGATCTCATCCTGGGACAGCAGGTCCTGAACGGCCATTGCGGGCTCCTACTGCAATACGAAATTGGTGAACAGCAGCTGGTCGACCACCGGCTTGCCGACTTCCTTCTGCGCCACTTCCTGGACCACCGCGGTGGCTTTCTGGCGCAGCATCTCCTGGCCCACCGAACTGGCGGCCAGGGTGTCGAAGCCCTGCCCGGAGAACATCATCACCAGGTTGTTGCGGATCACCGGCATGTGCACGCTCAGGGCGTCCAGGTCGGCCTGGCTGCGGCCTTGCATGGTGATGCTCAGCTGCATGTAGCGCTGGCGGCCGTTCTGGTTGAAGTTGACCACGAAGGCCGGGGCCAGGGGCACGTAGATCGCGGGTGCCTTGACGTTGGTTGCCGCCGCTTGCGGGGCGGGCGCCGATTCGCTCTTGTGCATGAAGAACCAGGTGGCGCCCACCGACAGGCCGACCGCCAGCAACAGGGCCAGCACCAGCAGCAGGATCAGCTTGAGTTTGCCTTTAGTGGCGGGGTCTTTCACTGCGTCGCTCTTCGCCATGCCAATAATCCGTCGTCCATCGGGGTTTCAAGGGAGGATGACGAGGCTTGAGCAAGTGTTATGCCAGGTTTTTCAGAATGTGTTTTCCAATGCCGGCCCTTTCGCGGGTAAACCCGCTCCCACAGGGTTCAGCACAGGCCTTGAGACCGGCGCAATCCCTGTGGGAGCGGGTTTACCCGCGAAGAGGCCAGATCAGACGACAGAAAACTCAGGCATAGAAATCGACCGCACTGTCGCCCACGACCACCTGCTGTTCGACGACCGGGGAGGACGCACCAGCCAGCTCACCCTGCTCGCCGCCGTTCTGCGCCCGTCGCGCCGCCACGCCGGACAACGGCGAGCCGTCCTGCTGTTGCTGCGCCTGCTGTTGCTGCTGGCGCGACTGATCGGCGACGTTGACGTCCGGCTGCGCCAGGCCCTGCTGGGCGAACAGCTCGCGCAAGCGGTGTACCTGGCTGTCCAGGGCATCCCGCACACCAGCATGGCCACTGATGAAGGTGACCTGGGTGGACTGATCCGTCGCGACATTGACACGGATGTCCAGGCGCCCGAGCTCGGCCGGTTCCAGCTGGATGTCCGCCGATTTCAGGTTCTGGCTGGACAGGTACATGACCCGGTTGACCAGGCCTTCGGCCCAGGCGCTCTGGTTCATCTGCAGCGGCTGGTTCAAGGGGCTCGGGGTTACCGGCACGGCATTGGCGGTCTTGGCGGTAACCGCCTGGGTCAGGCTGGCCAGGCGATTGGCGAAGTCATCGACGCGGGTATCGCTGCTGGCACTCTTGGTGTCCTTCAGGCCATCTTCGATCAACGCCCCGAAGGCCTTGTCACCGGATTGGGATTGCCCCTTCTCGGCCTCGACCTTGTCGAGCAGGGTCGCCAACGGATTGACGGCCACTGCCTGGCCGTCATCGGGCTGGGATTTCGAAGTATCGGCGGCATGGGCCGAGGTGGTGCCCTTGGCCTGAGCGTTCTGCTCCAGCGCCAGGCGCAGGGTCGGCAGGTTGGCCAGCGGGTCGGCATCCGGGTCGAAGGCCTCGGCTTCGGGCTCCGTCGCGGCTGCCGGCGCGGGCGCTACCGGCACCGGCGCTTGGGCGGCGGCCTGCAGCACCGGCGCTACGGCCTCGGCCTGGGCCTGAAGGAGCTGGGCACCGGGTTGGGCATCGGTGACTTGGCCGGCAACCAGCGAAGCATCCAGCGAAGTGCCGTCGCCACTGACCACGTCGGCGCTGGCCGCATCGGTGGCGACGGCCGGGTCATCGGCTGGCAACTTGTTGCCGTCATCGGCAACCGCCGGTTTGTCGGCGGGGTCTTTCTTGCCGCCCTGGGCGACTTCGGGCTTGTCCTTGGGCTTGGCCTGGGCAACCTTGTCATCACGCGCCGGGACCTTGTCGCGCCCCTGCCCGGCCATCACCTGATCAAAGCCGCCGCCCTGCCCGCCCGCCGCCTGCGGCGACTTGTCCAGCACCGAGGCGCCCGCACGGGACGGCTTGCTCAGGGTGGTGGATTGCAACAAGGGGTTGGATGCGACAGGCATTGAACGGGTCTCCGCGCCAGAAACTGGAATATCATCTGGCCACAGAGAGGCAAAAGTCGCGCCAACTTTCCGCTCAGCCGGCAGAAACCCGTTCGCGCTCGCCACGGTAGAAGCGCTCCACCTCCAGGTATTCCTGGTCGATGCGCTGGATCAGGTCCTCGATGCCATGCAACGGGCGCTCTCTGACCCGCTGCTCCAGCTGCTCGCAGAGCTTGGCCAGGCGGGCCGCGCCCATGTTGCTGCTGCTGCCCTTGAAGCTGTGGGCGGCCATGCCGAGCTCGTCAGCGCTCCTGGCCCCATGCAGCTGGCTCAGGCGCCGCTCGGAATCTTCCAGGAAGGTTTCCAGCAGTTGCAGGTAGCCATCTTCCATGACCTCCTGCAAATCACTGAGGACCTTGTGGTCAATATGCATGTCAGTCACTTGTTCACTCCTTGATCAAGCCGGATTATGCCTCAGCCGCCCCGCGGCACTCCAGGCGGCTCGCCAGGCGTTTCACCAGACAAACCGCACCCGCGCGCAACGGCCTCCCTCGCGCCATTCGGCACTGCTGGCCAGGCGCTGCACCAGGTTCAGACCGCGCCCGCTCAGGCGCCGTTCCCGCGAAGGCTGCGCCATCACCCTGTGCACGTCGAACCCTGCGCCACTGTCGCGAACATCGATCGTCAGACGCCCGCCACTGCCTTGCGGTTCCACCTGCAGGTCGATGCGCACGAAGCCATCGGCCAGGGCATCGAGACGCCGGGCGCGCTCCTCATAATAGTCGGCAAAACCCTGCACATCACGCTTGAGCTGCGAATCCAGGCCCAGCACGCCGTGCTCCACGGCGTTGGAATACAGCTCGCTGAGCACACCGTGCAGGGCCCCAGTACGTGGCCGCAGCCCATGGATTTCCTGCAACAGCTGCACCAGGTAGGGCACCGGGTTGAAACGCTTGAGGCTTTCGCCGCGCAATTCGAAGCCCAGCGACCAGTCCAGCGGGCTGGAACGCCCGCTGTCGGAATACAAGGTGGGCGTAGGGATCCGCTCTTCGGCGGTGAACATGCGGATGTCGCACAGGCTGAAATCGTCCCGGGGACGCCCGCCAAAGCGCTCCAGGGCCTGCATCAGCTCGTCGAACAGGCACTGCGGCTGACGATTGGCCGCCATCACGTCGCGCAGGCGTTCCACGCCGAACAAACGATCCTGCTCGTCTGCGGTATCGACCACGCCATCGGACAGCAACAGCAGCCGCTCGCCGGCCGCCATCGGCAGCACCTCGGTGCTGTCGTCGAAACGCTCCGCCGCCAGGATGCCCAATGGCAGGTGGCGCGACGCCAGGCAACCGAGCACCTCGCCGGTCGCCGACAACCGATAGCCATCGGGCATGCCGCCGTTCCACACCTCCACCGAGCCGCGCTGCACGCTGATGCTCAGCAGCAGCGCGCAGCAGAACATGTCCACCGGCAGGATGCGCTTGAGCTTGGCATTCATCTCCCGCAGCATCTGCGCCAGGCCATAGCCCTTGGCGGTCATGCCATAGAACACCTCGGCCAGCGGCATGGCGCCGACCGCGGCAGGCAGCCCGTGCCCGGTAAAATCGCCGAGCAGCACGTGCATGTCGCCCGCCGGGGTGAACGCGGCCAGCAGCAGGTCGCCGTTGAACAGCGCATAGGGCGATTGCAGGTAGCGGATATTCGGCGCAGTGATGCAGCCGGAGTGGGCGACCTTGTCGAACACCGCCTTGGCCACACGCTGCTCGGTGAGCAGGTGATGATGGTGGCGGGCGATCTCGTCACGCTGCTGCAGCACGGTTGCCTGCAGCCGGCGCAGGCGGTCCATGGCGCGGATCTTGGCGGCGAGGATCACCGCGCTGTAGGGCTTGGCCATGAAGTCGTCGCCCCCGGCCTCCAGGCAGCGGACCAGGGCATCCTCTTCATTCAGCGAGGTCAGGAAGATGATCGGCACCAGCGCTTCGCCGGCCAGCGCCTTGATCCGCCGCGCCGCCTCGAAGCCGTCCATCACCGGCATCAGCGCATCGAGCAGGACCAGTTGCGGGCGCTTTTCGGCAAACAGCGCCACCGCCTGCTCGCCGTTTTCCGCAGTGAACACCTGGTGGCCCTGGCGGCGCACGATCTGCGCCAGGAGCAGGCGGTCGACCACGCCATCCTCGGCCACCAGCACGGTCAAGGCCTGTTCGGCAGGCATGTTGGCGGTCAACTGATGGCGAAGAGCTTGTCGAAGTTGGAGATGGCGAGGATCTTGCGCACGTCGGAGCCGGCATTCACCACGCTCACTCTCGAGTCGTCGCCGCCAGCGTGGTCACGCAGCAACAGCAGCATGCCCAGCGCCGAGCTGTCCAGGTAGGTGGTGTCCTTCAGGTCGACGACTACAGACTCCGGCTTTTTCGCCTGGCGCTCGTAGGCGTCGCGAAATTCCTGATGCTTGCCGAAATCGAAGCGCCCCTTGATCTTGATCGTGAGCTTCTTGTCGTCCTGCGAAAAATTTGTCTCGACTGCCATGCTAGCGATTCCTTCGATGATGGCGAATGCAACTCTTCAAGGTTTAGCAGGTGGTTGCCGGGGTGGCAAGGCAGACATGCACCGGCCCTTTCGCGGGTGAACCCGCTCCTACAGGGGCCATCACAGGCTTGTGGGAGCGGGTTTACCCGCGAAGGGGCCGGTGCAGCTAAAGCTGACCTTGCCTGGGCAAGCGCTGCGACAGTTCATCGAGCAAGCGCTGCTCGCGCTTGTCCTCGAGCCGCCGAGCTTCTTCGATATAGCGCCGCACCAGCTTGCGCAGCCCCTCGACCCGCGCATAGGCCTGCTGCCAGGTGCCACGGGCGTTGTTCAGGTTGTTCTGGTGCCACATCAGGCTCTGCCGCTGCTGGGTCATGGCGGTTTCCAACTGGGCCAGGAAGCGCTGGTAATTGAGCAGCCAGCTGCCATTGACGCCCTGCCCGCCGCGGTTGATCCATTGCTGCTGGTAGCCCTCGCGAAAGCTTTCCAGCTCGGCCAGCTTGGCCTGGGCCTGGTTGACCTGCTGCTGGAAGTGGCCCACGCGCTGGGCAGCCTTGCGCTCGGCTTCCTCGGCCATGTCGACCACCGGAACCAGGCGCGCGGCGCGGCTGGGCATGCTCATGGCTTATCCGCCGCTGCCCGGCGGCGTGAAGATCGCCCCCAGCTCGCTGCGGCTCTGGGCCATGCCGACGTTCTCGTCCAGGCCCTGGCGCAGGAAGTCCACCAGCTTGGGCTGCAGGGCGATGGCCAGGTCGGTTTCCGGGTCGCCACCCGCCACGTAGGCGCCGACGCTGATCAGGTCGCGACTCTGCGACAGGCGCGACCACAGCTGCTTGAATTTCTGCGCCTGGCGCAGGTGGTCGGCATCGACCACCTGGGGCATGACCCGGCTGATCGAGGCTTCGATGTCGATGGCCGGATAGTGGCCTTCCTCGGCCAGCCGGCGCGACAGCACGAAGTGGCCGTCGAGCACGCCGCGCGCCGAGTCGGCGATCGGGTCCTGCTGGTCGTCGCCTTCGGACAGCACGGTATAGAAAGCCGTGATCGAGCCCCCGCCCGGCTCGCCATTGCCAGCGCGCTCCACCAGCTTGGGCAGCTTGGCGAACACCGACGGCGGGTAACCCCGGGTGGCCGGTGGCTCGCCGATGGCCAGGGCGATCTCGCGCTGGGCCTGGGCGAAACGGGTCAGCGAGTCCATCAGCAACAGGACGTTCTTGCCCTTGTCGCGGAAATACTCGGCGATGCGCGTGCAGTACATGGCCGCACGCAGGCGCATCAACGGCGCATCGTCCGCCGGCGACGCCACCACCACCGAACGCTTGAGGCCCTCCTCGCCAAGGATGTGCTCGATGAACTCCTTCACCTCGCGGCCGCGCTCGCCGATCAGGCCGACCACGATGATCTCGGCTTCGGTGAAGCGGGTCATCATGCCCAGCAGCACCGACTTACCCACACCGGTACCGGCGAACAGGCCCAGGCGCTGGCCGCGGCCGACGGTGAGCAGGCCATTGATGCTGCGGATACCGACGTCCAGCGGCTTGCTGATCGGGTCGCGATTGAGCGGGTTGATGATCGGGCCGTCCATCGGCACCCAGTCCTCGGCACGCATGCCGCCCTTGCCATCCAAAGCCCGGCCGGCACCGTCGAGCACCCGGCCCAGCATGCTCATGCCCATCGGCAGGCGGCCGCTGTCGTCCAGCGGCACCACGCGCGCACCCGGGGCGATACCGGCGATGCTGCCGACCGGCATGAGGAACACCTTGTTGCCGGCAAAGCCCATGACCTCGGCTTCGACCTGCACCGGGTGATAGCTGTCGTCGTTGATTACCAGGCAACGCCCGCCCACTGCGGCGCGCAAGCCTTCGGCCTCGAGGGTGAGGCCGACCATGCGCAGCAGGCGGCCTTCGACCACCGGCTGCACGGGCAGCTCGATCGCCTCGGCATAACCGCCCAGGCGCTTGCCGAAGCTGGTGCGTTCAAGGCGCATCTTGGCTTTCCAGTTCGACCGACAGGTCCGCCGCCGCCGGGTGCAAGGCCTGGTCGTGGAGCTGGTCGAACAGCTGCGCCACGGCCTTCTCGATGCGCGTTTCCATGGTCGCGTCGATACGGCTGTGCAGGGTCTCGATGCGGCAGCCGCCCGGCAGCATGGCTTCGTCCTCGAGCAGCTTCCAGCTCTCCTCGTGGCGTTCGCGCAGGGCCTTGGCCTGCTCGAAATCCTGCGGATTGAGGTGGATGCGAATGTTGTCGGCGCCCATAGGCAGCAGTTTCAGCGCCTCGCGCAGCACCTGGGTGATCTGGCTGGAATCGGTATGCAGCTCGCGGCCGATGACCTGGCGGGCCATGTGCGCCACCAGGTGCACCATGCTGCGTTCGATCTGCGTGTCCTGCTCGGCAATCGGCTCCAGCAGGTGGCCCATCAGCTGCTCCAGGCTGGCCAGCTTGGCGCCGAGGGCCTCTTCGGCCTCCTGGCGCACTTTCAGCTGGGTGCTGTGGAAACCTTCGCGCTCGCCGGTGGCGAAGCCTTCGTTGTAGGCCTCCTGGCGGATCGCTTCGAGCTCTTCGAGGGTCAGCGGCTGGACTTCCTCCAGCGGCACTTCCTCGACTTCTTCCTCGATGATTTCCGGCTCGGGTTCCGGCTCGGGCTCAGGCTCGGGGTCGAAGCTGGGCAGCGTCCAGATGTCGACGCCCTCGAGGTCGCGGGCACGGATCAGGTCGCTGGGATGGAGTTCTTTTGTGGGCATGCTGTGCTGTTCTCTAAAGCCTGTTCAGCCAACGCCGACCCCTGTGGGAGCGGGTTTACCCGCGAATGCGTCGGCAGCGGCAACCGCGCCCTCCCAGGCTGACGCCTTCGCGGGTAAACCCGCTCCCACAAAGGGCACGTCAGCCGGAAGAACACATTGACCTTAAATCATTTCCTCGGCGCCCTTGCCGCCAAGCACGATCTCGCCGGCCTCGGCCATGCGGCGGGCGATGGTGAGGATTTCCTTCTGCGCGGTTTCCACGTCGCTGACGCGCACCGGGCCCTTGGCCTCGAGGTCGTCGCGCAGCAGTTCGGAGGCACGCTTGGACATGTTCTTGAAGATCTTGTCCTTGACCCGCTCGTCGGCGCCCTTGAGCGACACCACCAGCACGTCCGAGGACACCTCGCGCAGCAGCGCCTGGATACCCCGGTCGTCGACGTCGGCCAGGTTGTTGAAGACGAACATCAGGTCTTCGATCTGCTCCGACAGGTCGGTGTCGATCTCGCGGATCGAGTCCATCAGTGCACCTTCCACCGAGCTGTCGAGGAAGTTCATGATGTCGGCGGCGCGCTTGATGCCGCCCAGGGTGGTGCGCGCGGCGTTGGAGTTGCCCGAGAACTGCTTCTCGAGGATCTGGTTCAACTCCTTCAGTGCCGCCGGCTGCACGGTGTTCAACGACGAGACGCGCAGGATGATGTCCAGGCGCACCTTGTGGTCGAAGTTGCTCAGCACTTCACCGGCCTGGTCGGGGTCGAGGTAGGCGACCACGATGGCCTGGATCTGCGGGTGCTCGTAGCGGATCACGTCTGCCACGGCACGCGGCTCCATCCACTTGAGGCTGTCCAGGCCGCTGGTGTTGCCACCGAGCAGGATGCGGTCGACCAGGCCGTTGGCCTTGTCCTCGCCGAGGGCCTGGTTGAGCATCTTGCGGATGTAGGCGTCGGAGCCGATGCCCAGGCTGGTCTGGTCGCCGACCACCTCGACGAACTCGCTCATCACCTGCTCGACCTGCTCGCGGTGCACGGTGCCCATCTGCGCCATGGCCACGCCGACCCGCTGCACTTCTTTCGGGCCCATGTGGCGCAGCACTTGCGCAGCATCGGTTTCACCGAGCGACAGCAGCAGGATCGCTGCCTTGTCGACGCGGCTCAGTTTGGCGGTGATGGCTCGATTGTCACTCATCGGCGTTGATCCACTCTTTCACGACCTGGGCCACGCGGCCCGGGTCTTCGGCCACAAGACCTTTGATTGCGTTGAGCTGTGCTTCGTAACCCTCGGTCGGGCTAGGCAACAGAATGCTTGACGGGCCACCCAGGCTGACACGGTCGTTGGCCAGTTCGCCATCCAGACCGATCATCCCGCCCAGCTCCATGTCGCTGTCCGTGGCAGCCTGCTTGCCGCCGCTGGTGATGTTGTTGAGCACAGGGCGCAGCACACCGAACACCAGCACCAGGATGAACACCACGCCCAGCACCTGCTTGACGATGTCCCAGAACCACGGCTGCTGGTAGAAGGCGATATCGCCGATCTCCTCGCCACGCTCGGCGGAGAACGGCACGTTGATCACCGTCACGCTGTCGCCGCGGCTGGCGTCGAAGCCGACTGCGTCCTGCACCAGGCGGGTGAAGCGCGCCAGGTCTTCGGCGCCCCACGGGGCACGGGTGCTTTCGCCATCGGCGCCGACCTTGACCTGGTCGTCGACCACCACTGCCACCGACAGGCGGGTCAGGCGACCCTGCTGCTGGCGGGTGTGGCTGATCGAACGGTCCAGCTCGAAGTTCTTGGTGGTTTGCTGACGCTTGTCGGCCGGGTACGGCGCCAGCATCGGCTGGCCGGTGGCCGGGTCCATGATCTGCTGGCCGTTGGCATCCACCAGCGGCTGGCCAGGCTGGATGGCCGAGGCCGGGGCAGCGGCGCCACCGGTGGTCTGCGGTGCCGAGGCAGGGCCTGGTGGCTGGTTGCTCAGCGCACCCGGGACACCTTGCGGGCCGGAGCTGCTGGAGCGTTGTTCGTTGACCGACTGCTCGCTGCGCAGGGCCGGCTGGTCCGGGTTGAACTGTTCGGAGGTCGACTCGACCGCGCTGAAGTCCAGGTCGGCGGACACTTCGGCCTTGTAGCGGTCGTTGCCCAGCACCGGCTGCAGGATGTTGTGCACGCGCTGGGTGAGCAGGCTTTCCATGCGGCGGCTGTAGTCGAACTGCTTGCCGGCCATGGTCAGGGCATTGTCCTGCAACTGGTCGGAGAGCAGGTTACCCTTCTGGTCGACCACGGTGACCTGGGACTTGTCCAGTTCCGGCACGCTGGTGGCGACCAGGTTGACGATGGCCATGACCTGGCCCGCATCGAGAGAACGGCCCGGGTACAGCTCGACCAGCACCGAGGCGCTTGGCTTGCGTTCGTCACGCACGAACACCGAGCTCTTCGGGATGGCCAGGTGCACGCGGGCAGCCTTGACGTTGTTCAGGCTGGACACGGTACGCGCCAGTTCGCCTTCCAGGCCGCGGCGGTAGCGGGTGGCTTCCATGAACTGGCTGGTGCCCAGGCCCTGGTCCTTGTCGAGCAGTTCGAAGCCGACGTTGCCATCGCTCGGCGCCACGCCGGCGGCTGCCAGTTTCAGGCGCGCACGGGAGAGGTCGTCGGCCTTGACCAGCAGAGCGCCGGAGTTGGGCTCCACGTTATAAGGGATATCGGCAGCGGCCAAGGTGTCCATGACCTGCTTGGTATCCATGCCGGCCAGGCTGCCGTAAAGCGGCCGGTAGTCCGGCTGCTGCGACCACAGCACCACGGCGAAGCCGATCGCCACGCTGGCGGCCAGGCCGACCAGCAGGCCGACCTGACGCAGCATGGGCATCTGCGAGATGTTTTCCAGGAACGCCATGCCGAACAGCGGCGGCTTGGACCCTGGCGCACCACCGGTCTTGGCGGGGGCGTTATCGACGACTGCTTCAGCCATGACTTACTTCCGTCCTCAAACCGGCATCTGCATGATGTCCTGGTACGCCTGGACCAGCTTGTTGCGTACCTGGGTCAGCGCCTGCATGGACACGCTGGCTTTTTGCGAAGCGATCATCACGTCGGTGATGTCGACGCCGCTCTTGCCGATCTCGAAGGCATTGGCAAGCTGGTTCGACGCCTGCTGGGTCTCGCTGACCTTGCCGATGGCCTGGCCCAGCATGTCGGCGAAGCTGCTCTGGCCCGGCGCCAGTTCAGGCGCAGCAGTGGCTTTGGGCAGCGACATGGCATCGGCCTGCATGGCCCGCATGTCCAACATCAGACGATTGAATTCAACACCTTGGCTCATGAACTTCTCTCTCCGGCGGCCGCATTTTTTTGACACTCATGCAGCGGATAACCCTGAGCTAGCAACACGTGTGCCAGCCCGCCCGTAAACATATAAATGAATGCTTCAGCCGTACAGGCTGGCCTCGACATCCAGCCCCGCGTCACGCATCTGCGCCAGCTTGTAGCGCAAGGTTCGCGGGCTGATACCCAGCTTTTCGGCCGCTTCCTTGCGGCGCCCACGCTCGGCGCGCAGGGTGTCGATGATCATCTGGAATTCGTGGCGACGCATGTCGTCGCCCAACCCGCCGGCATCACCTGCCGCCTCGACAGCGACGGGCGATGCCATAGCCGGAGTCGTGGCCGACAAGGGAATGGCGCCTGCCAGACAGAAATCCGCCGCCTCGATCACCCCACCCTGCTGCAGGATCAGCGCTCGCTGCAAGGCGTTGTCCAGCTCGCGCACGTTGCCCGGCCAGGCGTGCGCCTGCAGGCAGCTGCGCGCCTCGGCGGACAACCGCACCGGCGCGTGCTTCATCTTCGCCACATGGCGCGCCAGCAGGCGCTCGGCCAGCGGCAGGATGTCGCCGCTACGCTCGCGCAGCGGCTGCCAGGCCAAGGGGAATACCGACAGGCGGTAATAGAGGTCTTCGCGGAAGCGCCCTGCCGCGACCTCCCCCGCCATGTCACGGTTGCTGGTGGCCAGCACGCGGATATCGAGGGCGATCGGCTTGCGCCCGCCGACCCGCTCCACTTCGCGCTCCTGCAATACGCGCAGCAGCTTGGCCTGCAGGCCGAGGGGCATCTCGGAAATCTCGTCGAGCAGCAGGGTGCCGCCTTCGGCCTGCTCGAACTTGCCCGCCTGGGCGGCGATGGCGCCGGTGAAGGCGCCCTTTTCGTGACCGAACAGGGTGGCTTCGAGCATGTTGTCGGGAATCGCCGCGCAATTGATCGCGACGAAGGGCTGGGCCGCCCGCAGCGACTGCTGGTGGATGTAGCGCGCCAGCACCTCCTTGCCGGTGCCGGACTCACCGGAGATCAGCACCGTGGAGTCGCTGCGCGCGACCCGCGCGGCCAGCTCCAGCAACTGCCGGCTGGCCACCTCGCAGGCCACCGGCCCCTCATCCTCGCCCGCCCCCAGGCGGCCCGCAGCATGGCGCTCGACAAGGCTGAGCAGCGCCCTGGGCTCGAATGGCTTCACCAGGTAATCGACAGCGCCCTGGCGCATGGCTTCGACGGCGCGCTCCACCGCGGCATGCGCGGTCATCAACAGCACCGGCAGCTGCGGCTGGAGCCGGCGCAGCTGCGCCAGCAACTGGTGGCCATCCATACCCGGCATGTTCACGTCACTGACCACCAGGCTGTAGGCCTGCTGCCCGACCGCCTCCAGCGCATCCTCGGCACTGCCGACCGCGTGGTAGGCGAAACCGCCGATCTCCAGGGTATCGCCCAGCGCCTGGCGCAATACGCGGTCATCCTCGACCAGCAGCACCTTGATTGCCATTACACGACCTCCGCTGGCTGCCCGTCGATCAACGGCAGTTCAACGGTTACACAGGTGCCGCGCCCAAGCTTCGAACGCAACGCGAACACGCCCTGGTGCGCGCGCACCACGGCCTTGACCACCGCCAGGCCGAGCCCGGTGCCGGTGGCCTTGGTGGTCAGGAACGGCTCACCGAGCCGCCCTAGCAGCTCCGCGTCGATGCCACTGCCAGCGTCGCTGATGTTCAGGTACAAGGTATTCGCGCGGCGGAACAGGTGCACCTTGAGCCGCGCCTGGCCTTCGCTGGCCTGCAGGGCATTTTCGATGAGGTTGAGCAAGGCGCCGACCAGGGTGTCGCGATTGCACAGCAGTTCGCCGAGCTGACTGTCGCACTGCCAGCGCACCGCATGCCCTTGCACATGGGGCTGGGCCGCTTGCTGCAGGGCCTGGAACAAGCCCCTGGGCGTCAACCGGTCACTCAGCGGCAACTCGCCACGGGCAAACACCAGCATGTCGCGCACCTGGTGCTCCAGCTCGTGCAGGCGCTCCTTGAGGCTACCGGCGAAGCGCTGGCGGGTTTCTGGCGCGAGCTCATGCCCGCTGTCGGCCAGATGGCTGGCGTAGAGCATGGCCGCCGACAGTGGCGTGCGGATCTGATGGGCCAGCGAGGCGACCATGCGCCCCAGCGACGACAGGCGCTCGTGTCGCGCCAGCTGGTCCTGCAGGCGACGGGTTTCAGTCAGGTCGTTGAGCAGCACCAACTGGCCGGGCTCGGCATCCAGCGAACGGGTGGCGATGGACAGGCGGCGACCGTCGCGCAGCGACACCTCGTGACCGTCGTCCTTGCGCGGCGAAAAGCTGCGGGCGATCACCTGGCGCCACAGCTGGCCGACCAGCGGCTCGCCGAGCAACTCGCACGCCGCCGGGTTGGCTTCGCGCACCAGGCCCTGGTCGTCGATCACGATTACCCCGCCGGGCAACAGGTCGAGCAGGTTCTGCAGGCGGTTGGCGAGGCGCTCCTTCTCGTTGAGCTCGGCCATGCGCTGGGCGCCGACCACCGCCAGCTCGCCCTTCAGCTCGCTGACGCGGGCCTCGAGCATGCTGTAGGACTGGTTGAGCTGGGAAGACACCTGGTTGAACAGGGCGAACGCCTGCTCCAGCCCTTGTCGACTTTCCTGTTCGACCGGGGTACGCCCCTGCGGATCGGGGACCTTGGAAAAGTGGGCGGCCTGGGGCATCGTGCTCTCTCGCGTGGCTGACCGTCATAAAAACGGTGTGGTGCCAGCGGTGTAGCAATAGCCGTGCCGGGGATGGGGGTTTGCGGTTTTCAGGCCTGGCCTCTTCGCGGGTGAACCCGCTCCCACAGGGACTGCACAGGATTTGAGTCTTGTGAGATCCCTGTGGGAGCGGGTTTACCCGCGAAGAGGCCGGCACAGGCGGAATCAGTCCTCCGCCTGGTCCTCGCCGCCCTGGCGGCTCATGCCGTACTTGCGCATCTTCTCGACCAGGGTGGTGCGGCGGATGCGCAGACGCTCAGCCGCCCGCGCCACGATACCGTTGGCATCGTCCAGCGCCTGCTGGATCAGGCCCTGCTCCAGGCTGCCGAGGTAGTCCTTGAGGTCCAGCCCTTCAGGCGGCAGCATGGCGTGGTTGGCGAAGTTCGGCGTGTGGCCGTTGATCGCCACGCGCTCCTCGAGGTCGCTGCGCAGGCTGTCGACCAGCTGCTCGTCCTCGTCGTCGATGTAGCGGAATTTCTTCGGCAGCTCCGACACCCCGATCACCCCGTACGGGTGCATGATCGCCATGCGCTCCACCAGGTTGGCCAGCTCGCGGACGTTGCCGGGCCAGCCATGACGGCACAGCGACATGATCGCGGCGGAATTGAAGCGGATCGAACCGCGCTTCTCGTGCTCCATCCGCGAGATCAGCTCGTTCATCAGCAGCGGGATGTCTTCCACCCGCTCGCGCAACGGCGCCATCTCGATCGGGAACACGTTGAGGCGGTAGTACAGGTCCTCGCGGAAGGTCCCGTCCTCGATCATGGTCTCGAGGTTCTTGTGGGTCGCGGCGATGATGCGCACGTCGATGCTCTGGGTCTTGTTGCTGCCCACGCGCTCGAAGGTGCGCTCCTGCAACACGCGCAGCAGCTTGACCTGCATCGGCAGCGGCATGTCGCCGATTTCGTCGAGGAACAGCGTACCGCCGTTGGCCAGCTCGAAACGCCCGGCGCGGCTGGTGATGGCCCCGGTGAATGCACCTTTCTCGTGGCCGAACAGTTCGCTTTCCAGCAACTCGGCCGGGATCGCCCCGCAGTTGACCGGCACGAACGGCGCTTCGCGGCGCTTGGAGTGGTAGTGCAGGTTGCGCGCCACCACTTCCTTGCCGGTGCCGGACTCGCCGAGGATCAGCACGCTGGCATCGGTGTCGGCCACCTGCTGCATCATCTGCCGCACATGCTGGATGGCACGGCTGGTGCCGACCAGGCTGCGGAACAGGTTGGGCTCGCGCTGGCGCCCGCGCTCACGGGCCTGGTCGTACATTTCGCGGTAGACCTGGGCCCGGTGCAGCGAATCGAGCAACTGGCTGTAGCTGGGCGGCATCTCGAGGTTGGACAACACCCGACGACGCAGCTCTTCCGGGTACTCCGCAGAAGAGATTTCGCCAATCAGCAACACCGGAAGGAACTCATCCCAGGCGGCCACTGTCTTAAGCAACCCGAGCACACCGCCCGGCGCATTGACTGTACCGATGAGCACACAGAGCACTTCACGACTGGAAGACAATGCCTCGACCGCCTGCTGCCAGTCCTGGCTGGAGCACGGGAGGTTGTCTTCGCCGAGAAAGTTCAGGACCACCGCCAGATCGCGGCGGCGGGCGCTGTCGTCATCGATCAGGAGAATCTTGGTTTCACGCCACATGCAATAGCAACTTCCCTAGTCATATCGGCGCCCGAAGGCGTGCTCGACATCATTCTGACTGAATGGTCAGTGGTCGGACGTCTTTAATTCGCAAACAGCCACTAGTAAAGTCAAAAAAAAGCATACAGTCAAATTAATGGCGCACTACTTTCCGGACATCTGCTGTCAGCTGAACAGATGGTATACCTTGGCGGCGTTTTTCGCCTGACGGATTTGCGTCATCTCGTCGACTATCGATTGACGTTCGCCACTTGCAACGTCGATTAATTGCCGGTAGACCTCGAGCAATTGCTCAAGGCTGTCGCGCACATCCGCCTCCTGGCCCTGGGCTTCACCCAGCACATCGTTGATGCGCAACCGGCATTCCAGGTCCAGTTCGCCCACGGCGTCCCAGTCGCGCTTCTCCAGCGCCGTCAGCAGCAGCTGACGGGTCTGCTCGATACGGGTGATCACATCGCTCATGTCTTCCTCCTTGCTCAGGAAGCCGACGACTGGTCGCCGATGGCGTCCCAACCTTCCTTCACGGTAATCAGCAGGCGTGCCACTTCATCGATGATGGCCGGGTCACTGGTGACGTTGGCCTCGATCAGGCGACGGCTCATGTAGGTGTACAGGCTGTCCAGCTCGGCCAGGCTTTCTGCATGGTTTTCCAGGTCCAGGCCTTCGCGCAGGCCACCGATGATATCGATGGCCTTGCCGATCAGGATGCCCTTCTGGGCCACGTCCTTGCGGGCAATCGCGCCCTTGGCCTGGGCCATGCGATCGAGGCCGCCCTGCATGAGCATCTGCACCAGACGGTGCGGGCTGGCTTCGGATGTCTGCGCCACGCCGTTGACTTTCTGGTACTGCCGAAGGGCCAACATCGGGTTCATGAATCTACCTCGTTGCAGCGGAAAAGGTTGCTTGTACCCTGTGTATCGCCGAGACGTCAAAAAACTTTAGCGGCAAAACGAAAAAGCCCGGCGCGTCTGCTGACGCTGCCGGGCTTTTGTCGTTTCTACTGCTCTGGGATGCCGATCAGGAGTTCTTCGCCTGGGCGTTCAGGGCATCGAACACCGACTTGATCTGGTTGGCCTGGGCGTTGAGCTTGGCTACCGCGGTATCCATCGCCACGAACTTCTTGGTCAGCGACTCGGTCAGCGACTCGGTACGACGGTCCAGCGCCAGCTGCTGGTCGGCGAGGTTCTTGGCAACCTTGTCCAGGCTGGCCTTGCGCGTGGCCAGGCTGCCGTCGGTGGCGTTGTACGGGTCGATCGCCTTGTTCATGCGCTCGAAGATACCGTTAGTGCCGGTGAACAGCTCCTGCACCTCGGAACCCAGCTTCTTGTCGCTCATCGCGGTATTGAACTTGGTGGAGTTGAACTCCAGGGTGCCATCCTTGGTGGTGTTGATACCCAGCTGGCTCAGGGTGGTCAGCTGATCGCCCGACCCCACTTCCGAGAGCACCTTGCGGATATCGTTGAGCAACGAGCGCGTGGTCGGGTCGTTGGTCAGCGGGCCGAGCACCAGGTTGTCATCACTGTCGCGCGAGGTCGAGGTCAATGAGGTGATGGCGGTCTGCAGAGTGTTGTAGGCATCGACGAACGACTGGATCGACTTCTGCAGGCCATCGCTGTCGGCCGCCACGGTGACGCTGGTACCGGTGGTGCTGCCGCTTGGCGTGGTGCCAGTGAGCTCCAGGGTCATGCCGCTGATGGCATTGTCGATGGTGTTCTTGGCACTGGTGATCTTCAGGCCGTCGACGGTCAGCTCAGCGTCCTGGGCCAGGGCCGAGATGTAACCCGCGCCGGTACCGCTCATCTTGGTGGTGCCATCGATTTCCAGCTCGGGAATACCCGAGAGCGAGAGATCGCTGCCGGCGCCAGTGGTGGTGGAGCTCAGCACCAGGCGCGCGCCGCCCTCACCGTTGACGATGTTCGCCGAGACGCCCTGAACACCCAGCTCCTTGTTGATCTGGTCACGCACGCTTTCCAGGGTCGCACCGCTGGCGATGTCGACCTTCCAGGAGTTGCCGCCCTGGCTGACGGTCAGCTCGCCGGCAGTGATGGCCGAGGTCGAGCCACCGGCAAACGACTGGCTGGCAACCTTGGAACCGGTGGCCAGCTTGTTGACCATGATGTCATAGCTGCCGGCTACCGCCGTGTTGTTCGCGGTCACCTTGACCACCGACTCGTTGGCCGACTTCGCCGCATAGGCGTTGAACGACGGCTTGGTGGAGTCGTTGAGCTTCTTCATGGCGTCCTGGAACGCCGTGAGGGCACTGCGCAGCGAGCCCACACCCGAAATCATGGCGGAGTTGTTGCTGGTCTGCCGGGTGATCTGCGCCTTTTTGGCGGCAGTATCGGCGGAGACCAACGCGGAAACCATGTCGGTGATGTTAAGACCAGTACCTTGACCGATACTGGAGACCAGTGTGCTCGCCATACCGTTATCCCTCTTTCTGAAACGTCAGCCCTGCTGCGCAAGACTGACATGAATCCTGCCGTTATGGCATTCGCCGCCGATCAGACCTTGGCGTCGAACAAAAGACTGCTTGCATCACTCAGGCTATTGGCAATCCGCAACGCCTCTTCCGAGGGCAATTGGCGAATCAGCTCTCCCGTCGCGCTGGCAATGACCTTGACCACGACCTGGCCGGACTGTTCATCCGTGGAAAACTCCAGGTTGCGCTTGCTGTCACTGAGAAACTTCTCGATCTGCGAAACAGCGTTCTTCACCTTTTCGGCTTCTTTAGACTGTTCGGCAGCGGTAACTTTCTTCGGTTCCACTGTCGTGCTGCTGCTCGGCTGTTCGGCCGAATGGGCAGCCACCGGCTTGTCGGCGACCGGGGCGGTCGGTCGAGCAGCCGGGTAGGACAGGTTATTATTGACGCTCATGTCCATGACTTACCACCTCGCAATGAAAAGACGGGGAAGCGCCTCAATGTGCACTCCCCCGTCGGTCACCATCAGCGATTACTGAAGCAGCTTCAGTACGGCGGATGGCAGCTGGTTGGCCTGGGCCAGAACCGAAGTCGACGCTTGCTGCAGGGTCTGCTGCTTGGTCAGCTGGGCAGTTTCAGCAGCGAAGTCGGTGTCCTGTACACGGCCACGAGCAGCTTCGGCGTTCTCGTTGATGTTTTGCAGGTTGTTGATGGTGCTAGTCAGACGGTTCTGCGAAGCACCCAGGTCAGCACGAGTGGTGTTGATGTTTTGCAGGGCGCCGTCGATGGCCGAAATGGCTGCAGCGAAGTTGGTCTCGGCATCGGCACTGTCGGTACCCAGAATGTTGATGGTGCCGGAGTCCACGCCCAAGGTGGTAGCATCCATGTTGTCGCTGAGGGTAACGACGATTTGGTTTTCGGTGCCGCCGTTGGAACCGACCTGGAAGGTCATCGCACCAGCAGTACCATCCAGCAAGTTCTTGCCGTTGAGCTGGGTGCTGGAAGCGATACGGGTAAGTTCGTCCGACATCTGGGCGAACTCTTTGTTCAGCGCGATACGGTCATCGGCACTGTTCGAGTCGTTTCGAGCCTGAACAGCCAGTTCACGCATGCGCTGCAGAATGTTGGTCTGCTCTTGCATCGCGCCTTCAGCGGTCTGGGCGATGGAGATACCGTCGTTGGCGTTTTTGATAGCCATGGTCTGACCACGGATCTGCGAGGTCATGCGGGTAGCGATCTGCAGGCCGGCGGCGTCGTCTTTGGCGCTGTTGATTTTCAGGCCGGAGGACAGACGGGTCATCGAGGTGCTCAGTGCATCGGAAGCACGGTTCAGGTTTTTCTGAACGCCCAGAGAGGTGGTGTTGGTGTTAACGGTCAAAGCCATGACGAATTCCTCGTAAGTTGGGTACTACGGCTTCCGGCCTTGGCAATTCGCCGGGTGTGGCACAGAGAACCTTCGTAATAGTTATCTTCGTCACGGCGGGTTTCTTTAGCGGATTTTCGAAAAAATTTGCTGGCATCCTGCCAGCCCAATTAAATCAAGGAGTTGACGCCAGATTACAGGCGCCAGCTACCAGCAGAATAGAAAAGAAAACGCCGCCTGGAAGCGGCGGCGTCTGCTATGGCGATGAACGGTCTGCAAAGGCGCGTGGACCCTGGCACCGCGCCACCTGCTTCGCGGGCAAGTCCGCCCCCACAACGGTCAATCGCGGCGTTCGATAATCGCCGAACCCCAGGACAGGCCGACGCCGAAGCCGCTCAGGGCCACGCGCTGGTGCTGGGAGCCGAGCACGTGCTTTTCCAGCAGCAGCGGAATGCTCGACGACACGGTGTTGCCGGTCTCGACCATGTCCTTGACGAACCGCTGCTTGTGCTCGCCTTCATTGAAGCGCGCCGACACCGCATCGACGATCGCCGCGCTACCCTGGTGCAGGCAGTACAGGTCGATGTCGCTGGCTTGCAGCTCGCTGGCTTCGAGCAGTTGCTGCAGGTGCGCCGGCACCTTGACCAGGGCGAAGTTGTAGACCTGGCGGCCGTTCATGAAGAACTTGCCATCGGTGGTGCGCAGGTGCTCGGCACCGGCACCGTCGCTGCCGAACAGCGATTTGCCCAGTTGCCAGGTGGCACCCTCACCCATCCAGGTGGCGGTGGCGGCATCGCCGAACAGCATGGTGGTGTTGCGGTCTTCCGGGTCGACGATCTTCGAATACGGGTCGGCAGTGATCAGCAGGCCGTTCTTCAGGCCTGCGGCTTCCATGAAGCCTTTCATTGCGTACAACCCGTAGACATATCCCGAACAGCCAAGGGAAATATCGAATGCGGCGATCGCAGTCGCCAGGCCGAGTTTGTGCTGCACGATAGCCGCAGTGTGCGGCAGCCCCTCCGCGTCTCCGTTTTGGGTAACGACGATAAGGGCATCGATGGATGCCGGATCAAGCGAAGGATTGCTGGCAAACAGGTTCCTCGCGGCCTCGACACACAAATCGGAGGTTTCCTGACCTTCACCCTTGCGCGGCAAAAAAGTCGAGCCGATTTTGCCGAAAATGAAATCTTGGTCTTTGCCGAATTTCGCACCCTGGGCGTAATTGTCGACGCCTTCGACAGGTACGTAACTGGCGATGCTTTTAATGCCAATCATTGTGGCTTCCCGATAGATAGGGCGAATGTTCACGAGCGGGCAGGCCTCACAGCTGCCTGGACGTAGTAGCCCGCTGACTCAATAGATTAGAGATGCGCGTTTCGACTGCCAAGTCACGGCCTCGTCAAAGATACATCAAATAGCTCCACCTCCACCGCTGCGTATCCGTATAAGCCCCGCGAGCACAGAGGGAAATTGAAACGGCATGGTTTTTGCTGTGCAACTGACCATCATCATCAAACGACGGAAGTCCGATGAGCACTCTTATGGCCTCAATCAGACTCCGTACCGTAAAGGCTGTGCAGGCCAGATTGGAAAAAAAGACATGACCGAAGCGGATTGGCAGCAGCGCCAGCAGAACCGGGCGGGTAATGAAACCTCACAAGAACGACCGCTCTTTTCAGTGATCGTAACCACATTCAATCGACCCGCGCTTCTACGAGATGCCCTTGCCAGCCTGACGTCCCAGACATTCCAGGCATTCGAAGTCATTCTTGTCAACGACCACGGCGCCCCTGTCGAGAGCCTGCTCGTCGATTTCCCTTTGCCAATCACCTACCTGCGCCAAGGCCGCAACCAGGGGCCGGCAGCGGCGCGCAATGCTGCCATCCGAATTGCCAAAGGCCACTACATCACCTATCTCGATGACGACGACCGCTATTTGCCGGACCACCTTCATACCCTCGCCGATGCCATTGGGACGGCACCAGAAGCTATCGTCTATACCGACTCGGTGCTGATCATCGAGAAGCTTGATAACGATCAGCGCATCGAACTAGCTCGGAAGCACCCCTATGTCCACGGTGACTTTTGCCGCGAACGCATGCACATTGCCAACTACATCCCGGTCAACACCTTCGCCTGCCCAGCCGCACTCATCCATGAAGCAGGCGGCTTTGACGAGCAACTGAAGGGACTGGAAGACTGGGACCTGCTGCTGAGCCTGGCGGCACGCGCCGACCTGCACCATATACACAAGGAAACTGTCGAGGTCCGGGTACGCCCAGCGCGCGTAGATCCGCACCGTCGCTCCGAGCAGGCATCCTCATTGCTCCCGGTGCTCTACAAAGAACTCTATGCACGCCATGGCGACCTAAACTCGGAAGTGGTGCGCAATGAGCAACAGAAGATTCTCGACCGTATCGAAGCAATTCACGCCGGTGATGTCGTTAATTGGCTACAGGCTCGCACGCTGCAGCCCGCACAACGCAAGCTGGTCGACGCGCGACTCGAAGCGTGCCGACACAAGCCGTCATTCGCAATACTGGTTCTGGATCTGGATGACGAACCGGCAGCACTGGCATCAACCCTGAACAGCCTGGAAAGAGCACGCGACCAATATCCCAACATACAGCCAGTGGTATTGACCGTAAATGATACCGTCCATCTGTCCTGCACACGGCTTGAGGTCTCGCCGGGCGACTGGCTTGCTGACGCCAACCAGTGGGCCTTGCACATGGAGGCTGACTGGCTTTGCCTGATACGTGCAGGCGACCTGCTGACACCCAATGGACTACTGATGGTCGCTTTGCAACTGCTCGATGCTCCCGAATGCCGCGCCCTTTATTGCGACGAACTGTATCGCCTGGAAGACGGCACTCTCGCCCCTGCCCTGCGCCCGGACTTCAACCTCGACTACATGCTCAGCATGCCTGCCGGACTGGGTCGCCACTGGTTGTTCAGTCGCGCGGCACTCCAACAGGCAGGCAGTTTCAATTCCGAGTTCCAGGGTGCCGCCGAGCTGGAGCTGGTATTACGCCTGATCATTGATGGCGGCCTGGATGGGCTGGGACATGTTGCCGAACCCCTACTGATCTGCCAGCCCCCCCTGCTTTGTGATATCGAAGATGAGAAGCGTGCCATTCTCGATCACCTCAGGGCCAGGGGATACGAGCAGGCCGAGGTACTCTCCAGCCCGCCGGGCCACTATCACTTGCAGTACCACCATACCCAACGGCCGCGAGTATCCATCTTGATTTGCGCGGGCACCCGACTCGCTCACCTGCAACGCTGCATCGAAAGCCTGCTGGAAAATACCCGCCACGGCGATTTTGAACTACTGCTCGTGGCGCAGGACATCTGCCCACCGGATATCCGCGCATGGCTATTTTCGCTGGCCGAACTCGGACTGAATCAGCTACGCATCATCCAGGCAGGCCCAGCCTCACAAGCGCAAGCACTAAATCTTGCCGCCCTTCAAGCCACGGGCAGCTACCTGCTGCTGCTCTCAGCGCAGAGCGCAATAATCTCGGCTGACTGGCTGGAGCAACTGCTCAACCATGCCCAACGCCCGGAAGTAGGGATTGTAGGCGCATGCCTGGCACGACCAGATGGCACCCTGGCTCATTCCGGTCTGGTATTGGGCCTTCACGGAGTTGCCGCATCGGCCTTTGCGGATGAGCCTATGGATGCAGCGGGCTACATGCAAAGGCTGCGAGTCGATCAGAACTACCATGCCGTCAGCAAAGATTGCCTGATGATCGCCCGAGACCTCTGGCAGTCTCTGGCCGGCCTTGCTCCGGACCTTGCAGAGCATTTCCTCGATATCGATCTTTGTCTGCGTGCGGGCCAAGCCGGATTTCTCACTGTATGGGCAGCCAATGCCAAACTCATGCTGAGCAGCACCGAGATCAGCGAACCGACGACCGAGGAGCGCGACCGACTGTATCAACGCTGGCTGACAGCGCTGGCTCACGACCAAACTCTCAACCCAGGCTTTACCCGCAGCCAGACGGGTTTTGTCCTCGCACCGAAAGACCTCTCATGGAGACCCCTCGCCTCGTGGCGACCATTACCTGTGGTGCTGGCACACCCATCGCCCGCCCGAAACAGCGCCTATCACCGTATTGCGCAGCCAATTTCCGAATTGCATCAGGTGGGACTGATCGATGGCGTCTGCTGCAATGCGCTGCCCAACCTGCCAGATCTTCAGCGCCTGGCCCCAGACAGTATCGTTCTCCAGCAGCGCCCGGACACGCAGTGGCTGGCAGATGTCACGCAACTGAAGCGATATTCCCGCGCCTTCAAGGTGCTCGACCTGGATCGCCACCTCCCGGCCCTGGCACAACAGGTCCCGGGGGAGCTGGCGCGCGAGGCGCTCCTGAAACTACTCCGCCCCACCTTGGATCAGGTTGATCGGCTTGTTGTTGCCACTGAGTCGCTCGCCGAACTGTTCGATGGGGCGCACAGGGATATCCGCATCGTGCAAAACAGACTATGCGCAGACACCTGGAAAGACTTGCAATGCGAGCAACGTGACGGCGGCACCCCACGCGTGGGAATCATCTTCAACAAACACTGCAACCACGACCAGTTACTGCTGAGTGAGCTAATTCCGGCACTGGCCAACAAAGTCGACTGGGTATTCGTCGGTGATTGCCCGAGAGAATTGAGACACTACGCACGTGACATTCAGCCTACTGGAGCCATTGAAGCTTATCCGATAACGTTAGCCCGCCTGCAACTGGACCTCGCCCTCTTGCCTTTGGCCGCTACCGAGCCGAACAACCACGGCGGTAACTTGTCATTGCTCGAGATAGGCGCCTGCGGCTATCCAGTGATATGTACTGACATACGAGGCCTAAGCGAGGGCTTGCTGCCGGCAACACGAGTCGGTCATCACCTTGCCGGATGGCTGGACGCCATCGGCATGCATCTTGCCGATCCTGCCGCCAGCCAATTATCAGGCCGTGAATTGCAAGCAAGCGTGCGCCGGGACTGGCTACTTGAAGGCGCTCACCTTCAGTCCTGGAGTGCAGCCTGGCTTGCTGGATGACAGCCCTGCCAAACCAAGCTGCAATAGGTCGCGCCGAATGATCCGGCGCGCCGCTGCTCGTCAGACGCTCGCCGTCAACTGTGCCTCTGGCGTCCAAACCACCAAAAGACCGCTTGCCGCCACACGCGATCCCAGGCCAATGTCCCCACCTTGATCCGGGGCCAACCCATCCAGTTGCTCGAACAGGGCCTTGCGGATCATCAGGCAATCCGCGGAAACCGCCCTTACACCCCGAACAATGCCAGGCCACAGGGTCTTGGCCCTTTCATCAGCGGTCATCCCCAGCCAGTGATTGCCCAGCTGACCACTGATGGACATGTCGTACCCAGCATGCAACAGCAGCCCGGCAGCATCTAGCAAGCATGCACCCACTACGCCGACTTCTGGTCGCAGTGCCTGATTTAGCAGTGCCTCGATCCACCCCGGCGCTTCAACCTTGCAACGCTGAGACAACACCACCAGATGCTCACCCTGAGCCTGACCAACAGCCAAGTTCAGAAGATCATCAGCCGCCGAGCCGGCCTGCCCAATGACGAACCGCACGCGCGCGCCCAATCCGGGTACCGCGGCGGCTACTACCTGTTGGTTATCCTGAGAACAGGCCAAGACAATTTCGTATCGGTTGTAGCGCGTTCGCTGAATAATGCTGATCAAGCAATCGCGCAGTTGCTGCGCATCTGAACCCGCCACGAGCACGATACTGACCATCGGCGAGGCACCATGGCGAAAATCAATCAGCAGATGCCCTTCCGGCTGAACGCTAACCCGCCCCTGATAACCCAGTACCGCCAGATGTCGCTCAAGTGTGCCAACGGCATCACCGAGCATCAGCGGCGAAGGCGCTTGACCAATGACGAGGAACTCGTCCATGTGCGCCAGCCCGCAAAGGCCCTGCTGCTCAGCCAGACGCAGCAACAGATCCAGTTCAAACGCATGGCGGTGCGTTTCACTGTAACCTCCCAGCCCGACCACCACATTGCGACGGATAAGCCAATGGGCAGCCATGAGATCTGGACGATTGCGCAACGCGTCCAGATCGCAGCCGGGACGCGCCACCTCCACTAGACGCCCTTCCTGGTCGCGCTGAATCTCATTGGCGCAGATAGCCACACAATCCGGCCCATCGGCCAACTCCTGGAACAAACGCAAGGCGCCGCCAAGTGTCAAAACGTCTCCAGCCCGCAGCAGCATCATCCACTCGCTCGGGAGCTGACGTACGGTGTGATTAAGGTAGGAAATCCAGTTGGCTTCGCTCACCTCGACGAAGTGCAAGGTGTCACTGGAGGTCGTTATCGCCGGGCTTTTCCCGGCCTTCAACACCACCAGTTTGATATTGCGCAGGCCACTGGCAACGAAACTGTCAAAGGTAGCCTGCAAGGCAGTAGAATCATCATCCAGGTCCAGAATGATAAAGCCCAGCTGCGGCAGCGCGCGCGACTTCAGTTCGACCAACAGGCGTTCGCGTTCAGGCGCCGCAGGGACAGCCCGCGCAAGCGCCTCAAGCAATCTCCCCGACTCGCTGTCATGCAGCGAAGCCGCCTGGCCGGCACCTTGGTACTGTTCAAGACGGGATAGCCAACCCCCAAGCTCACGGGCATGCACACGCTCGTCTTCCGCCGTCAGGGTCGACAGCAGCCGTCTATTAACTTCCACGTTGAACAAATTGAGCGCTTGCGCCTGCCAATAACGTTCCTTCAGGCTTTCAGGAGTGTCATTCGGATGCTCAATGAGCAGGTCTCTCTGACGTACCCAAGTGCCCTCCAGAGCAAAACGGTGAGGTTTGCCGGTCGGCCAGACATGCAGCATCAGCTCCAGAGCGCTGAGTTGAGCAAACAGCTCTGCATTGTAATAGGGTAACTCGACATACTGACGAGGCTCAAATTCGCGGACTGGATCATCGATTACGCTAGTCCAGCGCGATGTGAACAATAAAGGCGCGCAAATCGCGCCTGCAGTACCGACAACAAAGCGGTTGAGCAACTCATAGCCCGCATCAGAGCCACCCAACCGCAACTGGCACTCGTCATGCGCCCGCAGTGTCTGCATGGCCAGACTACGCGACCTATCCGATAGCGCAGTCGAACCGGAGTGGTCAAGGTACTCGCAGACGACATCGACTTGCATCAGGTCGACGAACCGCCCTTGCGCAAGCAATTGGTAAGAAAGTGCCAACTGCCAACCGGTGAAGTCCAGATCGACTGGCAGCCCCTTGAGCGAGGTTTCCAGCTCCGAGCGACGCACGACTGCCCGCCAGGCCTGTCGCTCTGCCGCGGCATGATGCTCGATTCGTGCTGCAGCATCCCGCCCCATGACCGCAGGCGACCCCGACCCCATCTTGTAGTATTTCACGACACTGTCAGCTGCACTGTAGCCCAAGGAGAAGCCTTGTGCTGCGATGCAATCACTTTGCTGGTCAAGCGCAACGACTGCCTGTGCCACCGCTGGTGCCAGGACAAAGTCAGCATCCAGCGTCATCACTACATACGGCGTTTCGACGTGCCGCAGCACCTGGCTCACGCGCTCGGTCAGCTTCGCGACCAAACCATCGGAAGGCTCCAGCACCTGGCAACGTAGCCCAAGTCGCCCGTAGTGCTCGATAGCCCGCTGACGATGCCCAGCCTCGACATCCCCTAGGAGCAATACAGTGACATCATTCAATGCTCGCGTTGCATTCATAGCCATAAGGCACCTGTTCTCCTGCCCGCCCGGCACACGGCCGGTGATGAATTAGTTGGCCAGCCAGGCGTTTGCCCATTGCTGCAGGTTGTGAGGCATGAGCACGTAATCACGCATTACTGCTTCGCGCAGGGCATCCCCTTGGCGATAGCTGGCTTGAGGATCGGCCAGGTGCATGAGAATCGCCTCTAGCCATTGCTCAGTAGTGTTTTCCCGGACCCGAGTGCAAGGCAGATAGCCGGCGTAAGCTTTACTGTCGGAGCAGATCACCGGGAATCCACAAGCGCCGTACTCCAGTAGACGCAGATTGCTCTTGCAGTCGTTGAACAGGTGCTGCTCCAGCGGCGCCAATGCCAGGTCCAGATTCAGCGCGGCCAGTTTGCGCGGATACTGCGCAAGCGGCACGCTTCTGTGAAATTCTTTGACGTAAGGGCGCAGAGACGGCGGACACATCCCCATGAACACCCAGTCGACACGATCAGCAAGCAGCTTGACTACTTGCTCCAGCATCTCCAGGTCACCACGGTGACTTGTGCCGCCCGCCCAACCCACGCGAGGCTTGGCACTGGTCTGACGCCTACTGGAAAGCCCCACCCAACGCTCCGGGGCGAGCATGTTGGGCACGACGCGAATATCGTGATGCAGGTTCGACAGCGCTTCAGCCAGCGGTGCCGTACTGACGATTACTCGATCGCACTGCGCAATGCAGTCACGGACCAGCTCGCGCATGTTGCCTGGCATGCCCCGTCCGTGATCGTTTTTGTCAGGAACCTCGAGTACGTAATCGTCAATCTCGTAAATGTGCCGCGCCTGCGAAAGCGAACGTGTCCAGACCATTTCATCCAGTGCAGCCTGAGAATAGCGGCATTGGAAAATGATGATGTCGGGGTTGATCCGCTCCAACTCCATGGGATCGATTGCGCCATGGTGCAACTGCCCCTGGATCCAGCCGGCCTCTTCGAGTGCGCTCAAGGGCTGAATCACCCGATAGGTTCCCACCGCTGTCGCATTGGCCGGCATCGCCAGCACCGCAGGTACGATACGGCTGATGAAAGGATCCCATCCGCCTTTACTTCCCGGCTCGAGCCGGAAGGCTGGCGACGCGAGTGCAAGATTGCGGTTGTATGCGGGATCCCGCGCTGCGACTGACAGCCAGCGCTGATAAAATTCCAGCCTGGCATGCTTGATGGCTTGTGTGCCCCCCCTAACTGGCTCACTTTCACCCAGATACCCAAGCTGAGAGTAGGGTGTCCACACCACGAGGTAGCCCTGCTCTCGCACCTTGAGGCAGAGATCCGCGCTGTCCAGCCCCGCCAATACCATATCGGCGTCCAGCCCTTCGAGCGCAGAGAAAAGCTCACGACGGATCAGCATTCCGGCAGACGGGAGCACGCTCCAGTTCTGCACGACTTCGAGCCGATTCTGATATCCACTGGTATATCCGGGACTTCCCTTGAAGGGGGTACCAACCACTCCATCCAGGCCAAGTACTTTACCTGCCGCAACGATCTTGCCATTCGCCGCACTGAGCTTCGGACCGACAATTCCGACTTCGGGGCGCTGCGCCTGGCTGAGCAACTCAGCCAGCCACTGCTGATCGAAGACCAGGCAAGCGATGTCGAAGAGCATTACATATGACATACGAGCGTGCTGGGCACCCTGGTTGTACCTATCGGCGCAAGCGTCCACCTCGATGACACGCAACTGCTCGCCACCTACCTCTGACATTGCCTGCATCCACTGCCTTACTGGCACAGGTGTCGAAACATCAGCCAGCAGCAGCAGCTCGAAGCGGGCATGAGCAGTAGACTCGAACAGAGCTTCGACACAGCGCACCAGACTGACCAGATCATCACCCGCAGACAACAGAATGGATACGCCCGCCGTTAAATCCGAGCAATAGCGTACTCTGCATTGGGCACGGTCCTCACGCCCGATGATCTCGGCCTCGATCCCCAGACGCTGGAGATGCGCGGCGACAACTCGCGGGGCTTGCGACACGCAGCGGGAATCGGTCAGCCATTGCTCGAGGTGATACTCGCACTCCAGCAGCAGCTCATCGACATGCTCGATCACCTGAACGCCGCGGGTCTCTACCATCCGCCACAGTGCGTCATGCGGGGCCAGCACATCGAAGCTGACATCAAAACCACCTGACTGCCTGAGCGCAGCGCAATCGAAAGCCAGCGCCCGCCCGACAAACGGGATACTGCGCATCAGGTCAAGGTTGAAGTCAGGCTTGAACACGGGCGCTGACGACCGCAGCCCGTCGTGGCGCCCCTCATCCATGTACAGGCAAACGCACTCCGCTCGCAGGGCCATGCGTTCGGCCATGACCGCCAGTGCATGGGGCTGCAATCGATCACCGGCGCGCAACAGGAACACCCATTCGCCTTCGCGTGCCGCATCCAGACGTTGGTTCAGCTGCTCCAGACCCTGGCCGTGCACCGGCAGCACTTCAGCATCCACCTTCTGGGACAGACTAATCCCCCAAGGCGCAAGGATCAGGACTGGACCGCTGCCGTACGCTTGGGCCTTGAGACTGTCGAGCGTGATTTGTAACGCTCGTTCCTCACCCTGCTGAACCCACACAACGGGAACGATTCGTGGGCGCCGTGGCCAACGCGACACACGCCTGGATAACTGATCGAGTTGCGCACTGGACAACTGACGGTAATCCAACCACTGCTGATAGACGTCTTCAAATGTAATGCAGTCAGTACCAAGCCGGTGCCGAGTCCTGGCCAACTGTCGCCCGTTAAGGTGGTTGAGGTCATATTCCCGCCACTCACCAGCCTCCCCTCCGAGAGCCCGATACCTCGCCCACCCTGTGGCGGGGGCCGGTTCGTCGGGACGCGCCTGGAGCATTTCCCGCAGCCACTCGGTTTCCTTTTCATAGGCGATGACGGTTACTGACTGATGGCTCCATTGCCCGGCATGCAACCTCTCAACGCCCAGCACACGTTTGAGACTGGCAAGGTTGCTGCGACGCAGAAGGCAGACATACAAGGCAAGATCAAGCCTTGCCTGAAAACCCTTTCCGCCCTGGACCAGCAAGGGCAAGAACTCGAGCACAAGGTCACGACGGAAAAGGCAGTGACTGATTCCGCCGACCAGGTTGTAGACACCAGGCTCGATCACCTCCAGCAAGTCACTGCCTTTAAGCTCGACATTGTCCTGCGACACCGCAGCGTTGGCCATTCGCGAAGGCAGCAAGTTGCCATCAGCGTCACAGAGAAAGCGCTGGTAGGTGCAAAACCCGATGGAGGGTCGCCCATTCATTGCATCGACTTGCAGCGAAATACACTGCGCAGTCAGGTAGTCGTCATCGCAAAGCAGTTTGATCAGACTGCCTGTCGAACGCTCGACACAGACTTGCAGGTTGCAGGAAAAACCTAACCTGTGCGTATTGCGCAGGTAACTTACAGGCCGCTCAGTCTCAGCAACAAGCTCATCGACAATGAGCCTGATGCGGTCGTCATGACTGTCATCGCATACCAGGATTTCAAGTTGTGGATAATCCTGAATCAGGGCGCTGTGCAACGCTTCGCGAAAGAAATCAGGGTTGAATGCCGGAATGGCAATGGTGACTAGGGGCTGTTCGTTCACGAGTGCAAACCTGAGGTAAAAACTGTGCGCCCGACCTGATGGGAGGGGCGCACATGCTCTGAAGCAGAATTGCGCACTATCAGATGTAGTTGACCAGCGACAGACCGGCGACCTTGGCATAGGCCTGTAGCGAGGCCTGCAGCATATTGGTCTGCATGGTCAGGCGGATCATCACCTCGGCCGGGTCGCTTTCGCGGATCGAACTCTGGGTCTTGGTGTTTTCGGCACTCAGTGCCGAGTTGGTTTCGGCCTGCACGTCCAGCGCCTGTCCACGGCCACCAATAGAAGCGATCGACGAGCTCACCTGATTGGTGGCGCTGCTGATGTTGCCGATGGCCGAGTCCAGCGCCGCTTTGAAAGTCTGCGCCGCTGCCGGATCACCGTCGATAGGGGTGTTCAGTGCAGCGCGCAGTTGGCTGATCGTGTCGAGAACGTTCTGGGTCTGATGGGTATCAACCTTGATCGCGAACGAGTCACCGGCACTTGGCGCGCCCGACAGATCGAACTGCACGCCCATCGCCGTGCCAGTGGTACCGCTCAGGGTACCAGTGGAGATTGGCCGGCTGTCGGCGCTGACTGGCGCGGTGTACAACTCATAATCGGTGGCGCTGGTGAACTTGAGCACCGCGCCTTCCGGGAAGGCGGCCTTGTAGGCGGCTTGATCGACCACCGTCGCGCCGGTGACCTGGGCCGACGAAGCGTTGCCCGGGCTGCGAGTACCGCTGATCTGATCGGACTTGGAGGTCAGGCTGAAGGTGTGACCAGCGATTGCGGCATCCGGGTCGGCTTCGTCACCAGACTTGAAACTGATATCCAAGCGCAGGTCGACGCCCCGGAAGCTGATCTGGTTATTCTCATTGCTCGGGTTGAACTTGCCACCCTGGGTCGCCTCCAGAGTCACGTCGTTGCCGCTGGCATCGGTGATCTTGAATTCGGTGCTGCTGGTGAATTCAATACTGTAGGGCTCACCGCTGCGAAAACGATCGTTGTAAGTCGCGCTGCCAGAAACCTGACCATTGGACAAGCTGACGCGACCATCATCGGTGGCCGGTACTGTCAGACGGGTCTCACTGCGGCTGGTGTTCAGGGCCTGCTCGAAGGCATCGTAGCCGGTCTCGTTGGCCGCCAGGCTGAGCATGTCGCCAACTTGCAGCTTGAGCTGCGACTGGTCGCCTTGATAAGTGTAGGTACCGTCGGAGTTGCGCACGTACGGCTGGGTATCGCCCTTGGAGCCAGAGAAGATGTACTTGCCATTCTCGTCCTTGCTGTTCATCAGCGTGAACAATTGCTGCTCAAGCGAGTCGAGCTCTGCAGCATTGGCCTTGCGATCAGCGTCGGTAAAAGCGCCGTTGCCGGAGCTCACCGCCAGTTCATTGACCCGCTGCAAGATGCTGCCGATCGAGTTCAGGGTGCTTTCGGCGGTGCCCAGGGCGTTGCGCACGCTGGTGGTGTTGCCGTTGTACTGGTCGAGCAGGTTCTGCTGCTGCTCGAGCTGCAACAGGCGCGCGGCACCCACCGGGTCGTCCTTGGCCGAACGCACGCGAATGTTGTCGCTGGCGTCCTGCTGGCTCTTCGCCGCGTTGGCGAAGTTCTTCTGATAGTTGGCCTGGGTGGTGTTGTAGAACTGCGAAGTAGAGATGCGTACGCTCACGATCTACGGCTCCTTAAAGACTGTTGATCAGGGTGGCGAAAGTTTCCTGGGCCGCCTTGATGATCTGCGACGACGCGGTGTAGTACTGCTGGAACTTGATCAGGTTGCCGGTCTCTTCGTCGATCGACACGCCCGACAGGGCATTACGCCCTTCCAGGGCCGAGGTGTGCAGCGCGCTGGTGGCGTCGCTGTCCATCTGTGCCTGGCCGGCCTGGCCGCCAACGTTGGACACCAGCTTGGCGTAGGCATCGGTGAAGCTGATGCCCTTGCCGTCGGCGCCGACTTCGACGGTGCCCTTGGTCTGCAGGTCCAGCACCGACTGGGCATTGCGGTTGTCGGCGGAGCCGGAGGCCGTCATCGCCACGGTGAAGCTGTCACCGCTCTTCGGCGCGCCGGAGACGGTCATCTCGAAGCTGAAGGTCTTCTGCGTGGCGCCGTCCATGATCGGGTTGCCGCTGGCATCGACCATCGGCACCGACAGCTGCAGCTTGTTGTCCTGGCCGGGGATGATGGTACCGCTGCCGATGTTGTTGCCCTGGGAGTCGTACAGGGTGTACGCCTGGGGCGAGGTGGTGTCGTCACCGAACACCAGCTTGACCGGCGTCGAATACTTGATGCCGGTCTGCAGGTCGGCGCGCTGGGCAGCGTCGTAGATGTCCAGCTCGCTGGTCAGGCTCGGCTGGGTGATGCTGCCGGTGCCCTTGTTGCCCGAACCACTGGTGCCGGTCAGCGGCGCGGCCATGGCCAGGCGCTTGGGATCGGTCAGGGTCGCTTCGATGTTGGCCGCCGCGTTGCGGGTCGGGGTGATCTTGAAGCTGTCACCGGCGCTCAGGGCACCACCGTTGAGCGACAGGGTGAAGCCATCGATCACCGGGGCCGGGTCATCGTCGAGGCTGTAGGAGCCCATGTCGGTGCCGTCGGGCAGCTTGCGCACGGTGTACTGCTTGTCGCTGGTGAAGGTCACCTGGTAGTCGCTGGTGGTCAGCTTGCCGGTGTCCTTGATGGTCACGTCGAGGTTGCCGGAACCTGCGCTGTTGCCGCTCTTGGCGATGCTGCGCTGGCTGATGACGGCGGCGCTGTTGATATCGGCGAACAGGCTGCTGCCGAACTCACCGTTCTTGTCGATGCCCTGGGCCAGCTGGCTGTTGATGGCATCGGCGACCACCAGGGCCACGCGACCGAGCTCGTTGAGCGCCGGGTCGAGGGTTTCCTTGCGGTAGCGGATCAGGCCACCGAGCTCGCCGCCGGTGGTGCTGTTGGTGATGTCCATCTTGGTCGAGCCGCGGTTGAGGATCAGGCTCATGCGGGTCGGGTCGGTCGCGCTTGGCTGCACGCCGAGGGTCTGGGTGGTCTTGCCCAGCACCAGCGCCTGGCCACTCTTGAGGTAGACGTCGTAGTTGCCGTCACGCTCGACCACGTCGGTGCCCACCAGCGCCGACAGCTCGCGCACGGCGCCGTCGCGCTGGTCGAGCAGGTCGTTGGGCTGGCCGGAAATCGCGCTGACGCGGGAAATCTGCTCGTTGAGGTCGGCGATGGTCTTGGTCAGGTTGTTGACCTGGTCGGCGATCGACGCCATGTTCGCGTTGATGTTGCTGTTCTGCGTGTTCAGCTGCGACGACAAGGTGTTGAAGCGCTTGGCCAGGGACTGGGCACTGGTCAGCAGCAACTGGCGCGAGGCGTCTTCGGTCGGCTTGGCCGAGGCGTCCTGCAGGGCAGTGAAAAAGCTCTGCAGCGCTGCCGTGATACCGGTATCGGAACTCGACAGGGCGGTGTCCAGCGGGGTGATCTGGTTCAGGTACGAAGTGGCGTCGCTGCTCAGCGAAGTGGTGGTGCGCAGCTGGTTCTCGAGGAACGCGTTGTACACCCGGCGCACGTCGGCCAGGGTGGTACCGCTGCCGATGAAGACCTGGCCGGTCTGCTGGCCGCCCTTGGTCTTCTGCACGTTCTGCTGGCGCGAGTAGCTCTCGACATCGGCGTTGGCGATGTTGTTACCGAGGGTGTACATCCCCGATTGCGCGGCGCCCAGCCCCGACATGCCAATATTGATCAGACTCGCCATGGTTCCATACCCTTAAAGTTTCGTTGTGGTACCGAGCGTTGCGTAGCTCTCGTACGACTTCATCTGTCTTGCGATCTGCGAGATCTTGCTGGCGTAGCTCGGGTCGGTGGCGTACCCGGCCTTTTGCAGTTCTCGCACGAATTGTTCTGGGTTATCGGCCGACTTCACCGCATCTTGATAGCGCGAATTGTTCTGCAGCAGGCTGACCAGGTCGTGGAAGCTGTCCTGGTACGAATCGTAGGAACGGAACGCCGCCGTTTCCTTGACGAACTGGCCGTCGCGGAACTCGCTGGTGATCGCCCGCGCCGAATCGCCTTGCCAGTTGCCGCTGGCCTTGATGCCGAACAGGTTGTGGCTGCTGCTGCCATCGCTGTTGCGCATGACCGACTTGCCCCAACCGGTTTCCAGGGCGGCCTGGGCCACCAGGTAGCGCGGGTCGATGCCGATGCGCTTGGCGGCCTGCTCGGCCATCGGCAGCATGGTGGCGACGAATTCGTCACTGCCTTCGAAGGCCTTTTTAGGTGCCAGCGGCGGCTGCGCCACGGCGCGGCCGGTGATGCGCAGGCCGTTGTCGGGAATGGCGACCGCCTTGGCCACCTGCTGCCCGTCACGGGCCGGCACGGCAGCGGTATTGGTGGCGGCCTCGGTGGCCGATGGCACGATACCCGCCAGCAGGCGGTCGGTGAGCCGGCTCGGCAGAGCCAGGCGCCGCGAGTTCAGCGCCGCGACGTCGTTGCGCGTGGCGCTGGCCTGGGCCCGCACCGGTTCGGCCACCTTGTTGCCCCACAGCGCCGGCGCGTTGCCTTCGATGCGCGGGAACGGGCTGGTGTTGGCCGGCACGCTCTTGTTCTTCGACAGCTGGCGCACCAGCACGTCCTGCAAGCCGATGCCGCCGCCCTCGCGGGACATGCTCACGGCCAGCTGCTGGTCGTACATGTCGCGGTACTGCTTGACCGTCTCGCTGTTCATCGGATTGTCGTCGGCCAGCACGTCGCTGGCCTTGCGCGAGGCCTTGAGCATTTCGCTGATGAACAGCGACTCGAACTCCTGGGCCACCTTGCGCACGTTGGCATCGCTGTCGCGGTCGCCGACCTTGAGCGAGCTCAGGCGGTTGAGGTCGGTATAGGCGCCGCTGTCGGCGTGGCCGGAGACGAGGCTTTTCGAATTCATCCGTGGCCTCCTCAGATCACGATCAGGTCGGCTTGCAAGGCGCCGGCCTGCTTGAGCGCTTCGAGAATCGCCATCAGGTCGCCCGGTGCCGCGCCGACCTGGTTCACCGCGCGGACGATCTCGTCCAGCGTGGTGCCCGGGCCGAACTTGAACATCGGCTTGGCTTCCTGTTGCGCGTTGATCTTCGAACGCGGGACCACGGCGGTCTGGCCATTGGAGAACGGCCCCGGCTGGCTGACGATCGGGTCTTCGGTGATGGTCACGGTCAGGCTGCCGTGGGTCACCGCCGCCGGCGAGACCTTGACGTTCTGGCCGATGACGATGGTACCGGTACGCGAGTTGATGATGACCTTGGCCACGGCCTGGCCTGGGTCGACCTCGAGGTTTTCCAGGATCGACAGGTAGTCCACGCGCTGGCTCGGATCCATCGGCGCACTGACCCGCACCGAACCACCGTCCACGGCCTGGGCCACGCCCGGGCCGAGCAGCTCGTTGACCTTGTCGACG
Organism: Pseudomonas sp. NPDC089401; assembly: GCF_044749485.1. Lineage (NCBI taxonomy): Bacteria > Pseudomonadati > Pseudomonadota > Gammaproteobacteria > Pseudomonadales > Pseudomonadaceae > Pseudomonas > Pseudomonas sp. NPDC089401. The sequence continues at coordinate 215,705 of NZ_JBIVIA010000011.1, forward strand.
ATGCGCTTGGCGGTGGTGAAGTCCGGGCGATTGAGGTTCAGGGTCAGGGTGTTGCCCTGGTTGAAGCCGCTCGGCACCGCCCGCTCGACCGAAGCACCGCCAGGGATGCGACCGGCCGACGGAACGTTGACGGTGATCTTCGAGCCGTCGCGGCCTTCGGCGTCGAAGCCGCCGACCACCAGGTTGCCCTGGGCGATGGCGTAGACGTTGCCGTCGATACCCTTGAGCGGGGTCATCAGCAGGCTGCCGCCGCGCAGGCTCTTGGAGTTGCCGATCGACGAGACGGTGATGTCCACCACCTGGCCCGGCTTGGCGAACGCCGGCAGGTCGGCATGCACCGACACCGCGGCGACGTTCTTCAGCTGCACGTTGCCAGACCCGGCCGGCACCTTGATGCCGAACTGCGACAGCATGTTGTTGAAGGTCTGCAGGGTGAACGGGGTCTGGGTGGTCTGGTCACCCGTGCCGTTCAACCCCACCACCAGGCCATAGCCGATCAACTGGTTGGAACGCACGCCAGAAATACTGGCGATGTCCTTCAGCCGCTCGGCATGGGCGCCGAAGGCGCAGGACAGGAGCAGGGTCGTGGCAATCAGCTGCCTTACGTTGAACATGTTCATCCGTACTCAGAAGGGCCAAAGCGGGCTCATGAAGAAGCGGTCCAGCCAACCGGGCTGGCTGGCATCGGCGAACGAGCCGGTGCCCGAATAGGTGATGCGCGCATCGGCTACACGGGTCGACGGCACGGTGTTGTCGGTGGCGATGTCGTCGGCACGCACCAGGCCGGCGATGCGTACCAGCTCTTCACCGGTGTTCAGGGTCATCCACTTCTCGCCGCGCACGGCGATGATGCCGTTGGGCAGCACCTCGGCCACGGTGACGGTGATCGAGCCGGTCAGGGTGTTGCCCTGGGTGGCCTTGCTGTCGCCCTTGGTGGCACGGTCGCCGCTGTAGCCGGCTTCCAGCGACAGGTCACCGCCGCCGAACGGGTTGTTGGTGTTGGGCGACGCACCGAACAGCGAGGTCAGGCCGATGTCGGCCTTGCTGGTCTTGGCGATCTGCGACCCTGCGTTCTTGCTTGCCGAAGTGCGCTCGTTGAGGGTGATGGTGATGATGTCACCCACGCGGAACGCCTTGCGGTCGGTGTACAGGTTCTGGTCGAAACCGGCCTGGTAGATCGAACCGTTGTTGGCCGCCGCCGGCAGCGGGGTGCGCGGCAGAACCGGCGCGTAGTACGGGTCGTTCGGCTTTGGCGTCGGCGCGACGCAACCTGCCAATACAACCGCCCCCCCCAGGGCGAACACGGACAACAGACGCTTCATGACACTTACCTCACGGTGTAACGGGAGTGGAACCTGTACCAGGGCTTAGAGCTGCTGGGTGACGAACGACAGCATCGAGTCGGCGGTGGAGATGACCTTGGAGTTCATCTCGTAGGCACGCTGGGTGGTGATCATGTTGACCAGCTCTTCCACGGTGCTGACGTTGGAGTTCTCCAGGGTCTGCTGCAGGGTGGTGCCGAAACCGTTCAGGCCCGGGGTGCCGACCTGTGGCGCGCCGCTGGCGGCGGTTTCCAGGAACAGGTTGTCGCCGATGGCCTGCAGGCCGGCCGGATTGATGAAGTCGGCGGTCTGCAGGTTGCCGATGACCTGGGCGGCGGCGGTGCCGGCGGTGGTGATCGACACGGTGCCGTCCTGGCCGACGGTGAAGGTCTGGGCGTTGTTCGGCACCACGATGGCCGGCTCCAGGGCAAAGCCCTGGGAGGTGACGACCTGGCCGTCGGAGTTCAGGTGGAAGGTGCCGTCACGGGTGTACGAGACGGTGCCATCCGGCTGCAGCACCTGGAAGAAGCCACGACCGTTGACCGCGATGTCCAGCGGGTTTTCGGTGGTCTGCAGGCTGCCGGTCTGGAAGTTCTTCTGGGTGCCGACGATGCGCACACCGGTACCGACCTGCAGGCCCGACGGCAGCTCGCTGTCCTGGGTGGACTGCGCGCCTGGCTGGCGCTTGATCTGGTAGAGCAAGTCCTGGAACTCGGCACGATCACGCTTGAAGCCGGTGGTCGAGACGTTGGCCAGGTTGTTGGAAATGACGGTCAGGTTGGTGTCCTGGGCGGACAGGCCGGTTTTCGCGACCCAAAGAGCTGGAAGCATCAGTGTTCTCCTCGTGCGCCTGTTTTACGGCACCCGTTCAAAGTTGGTTAGCCGATTTGCAAGACACGCGCCATGGCTTCATCGCCTTCCTTGGCCGCGTTCATCATTTTCACGTGCAGCTCGAACTGGCGGGACAGCGCCAGCACCGAGGTCATTTCCTCGACCGCGTTGACGTTGCTGCCTTCCAGGAAGCCCGACACCACCCGCACATTGACGTCGGCGGCGGCCGGCTGGCCGTCCTGGGTGTGGATCAGCCCGTCCAGGCCCTTGGTCATGCCCTTGATGTCCGGGTTGACCAGCTTGATGCGGTCGACCTCGGCCATCACCCGCGGGTCTTCACCCATGGAACGAATGCTGATGGTGCCATCGGCACCCACCTCAACCTTCTGCTGCGGCGGGATGGCGATCGGGCCACCATTGCCCATCACCGGCATGCCGTTGCCGGCGCGCAACACGCCGAGGGCATCGATGTTCAGGCTGCCGGTGCGCACGTAGGCTTCGCTGCCGTCCGGGGCCTGCACGGCGATGAAACCCTTGCCGCTCACCGCCACGTCCAGGTCGCGCCCGGTCTCGACCATCGGCCCTTCGCTGAAGTCGGTGGCCGGACGCTCGGTCATGGCAAAGGCGCGCGACGGAAAGCTGTCGCCGAACACCGGCATCGAGCGCGCCTGTTCCAGGTCACGCTGGAAGCCATTGGTGGAAACGTTCGCCAGGTTGTTGGCATGGGCCTTCTGCGCCAGCGCGTTCTGGCTGGCGCCGGTCATGGCCACGTAAAGCATCTTGTCCACAGTCATCCTCCGCTGCACTGGCGATCGTTTGCCGCTCGCCGTTGCTGTGCAGGCTCTAAAGCAAGTTCCGAACCAACTTTTCAAAAACATGAAAAAGCCCGTGAATACGGGCTTTTTCGGGGCTTTGCGATTGGCGGGCCGCCGGTTATCCGGCGCCGGGTTGCCGTAAGCGGCAAACCTGTACCGGCCCTATCGCGGGTGAACCCGCTCCCACAGGATTTGCACAGACCCTCAGGATGGTGCGATCCCTGTGGGAGCGGGCTTGCCCGCGAAGTGGCTGACATAGATGCCAGTCAAGGCTCGCGACAGCCACCATTGGTGAAGGGCCCGGCGAACTTCTTCCAGCCCTCCCCCGGTGGCCACTGCGAGCACACCAGCCGCCCGTCCACCTGGCTTTCCCAGCGCCACCAGGGCGCGGTGCCGGCCTGGGCCTGGTACAGGCAAAAAGCGCCAATCAATACGACAACCAGCCTTTTCATGACCCCTCCTGCAAAGACGACGAACCCCTTCACGGGAAAGGGGTTCGCCCACACACACTCAGCCAGCGACCATCAGGTCATCTGGATGATGGTCTGCATGATGGTGCTTTCGGTGGAGATGGTCTTGGCGTTGGCCTGGTAGTTGCTCTGCGCCTTGATCAGCTCGACCAGCTCCTGGGTCAGGTTGACGTTGGAGCCTTCCAGCGAGTTGGACTCGACGCTGCCCAGGGTGCCGGTCTTCGGCGCATCGATGCCCGGGATGCCCGAGGAGTAGGTCTCGGTCCAGCGGGTGCCGCCGATCTGCTGCAGGCCTTGGTCGTTGGCGAAGCTGGCCAGGGCCACCTGGCCGATGGCACGCGACTGCTGGTTGCTGAAGCTGGCGAACAGCACGCCGGTGGAGTCGATGCTCAGGCTCGACAGGACACCGGTGGCGTAGCCATCCTGGGATTGCGACGAGCGCGCGGTGTCGGTGTTGTACGAGGTGGTGCTGGTCATCGCCAGGCGCATGCCGCTGGCGCTTTCGACGGAACCGTTGGCCGCCCAGTTGCCCGCAGCGTCCTGCGACGCCGGGATCCAGCCCTTGAGGGTGAAGGTGTTGTTGACCACGCTCCACTCGGTATCGGCCGGCAGGCCGGTGGTGTCGGTGGTCATGGAGGCCACGCTGCCGTCGCTGTTGAAGCTGATGGTGCCGCTCAGCGGGTCGGTGCTGCTCGGGTCCATCGGGTTGCGACCGTCGATCAGGGTGTACATGGTCCACTCGTTCGTATCGGTCTTGCGATAGAACTGCTCCATGGTGTGTTCGTTGCCCTGGCTGTCGTACACCTTGGTCGAGAACGACTTGTTGTACGAGTTCTCGTCGCTCGGGTCGAAGACGATGTCGCCGGCCACTGGCGGGGTCGACGGCAGCGGGATGTCCTTGGACGAGGAGTTCAGGTTGATGCCCTGGTCGATCAGGGTGGTGGCCTTGGGCTGCAGCGCCGACGTGTCGATCTGCAGGTCGGTCAGCACGCCCTTCTTGATGACGCCATTGGCATCGGCGGCATAGCCCTGCAGGCGCAGGCCATCGGAGGTGACGACGTAGTTGTCCTTGCTGGTCTGGAAGGCACCGGCACGGGTGTACACGTGGGAGCCGTTGTCGGACAGAACGAAGTAGCCCTGACCCTGGATACCCATGTCCAGCACGTTGCCGGTGTTGTTGATGTCACCTTGGCTGAACTGCTGGGAGACTGCAGCCAGGCGCACACCGTTGCCGACCTGGTTCTTGCCCACGCCCAGGCGGTTGGCGCCGGCGTAGACGTCGGCGAACTCGGCGCGCGACGACTTGAAGCCGGTGGTGTTGACGTTGGCGATGTTGTTGCCGGTGACGTCCAGCTGCTTGTTGGCTGCGTACAGACCGCTAAGGCCGATATTGAAAGACATGTTGTAGCTCCTTGTGCCGTTCCGGCCTTAGATACCGATGGTTTGTACGTCGGACAGGGAAACCTTCCCTACCCCGGCGAGGTTGAGCACCATTTCGCCCGTGGTGTTGAAGCTGACGCTGGTGACCTTGGCCGGCAGCAGGGTGTTCATCTGCACCGACTGGCCATCCACGGTGGTGGTGGCGGTGAAGGTATAGGTGCCCGGGTCGACCTTGGTGCCGCTCGAGTTGGTGCCGTCCCAGATGAAGTCGACATAACCGGCTTTCTGCTCGCCCACTTCGATGGTCTTGACGGTGTTGCCGTCCTTGTCCTTGACCGTGACGGTCGCGCCGTCGATGGCCTGCGGCACGACGATCTGGGCATTGAAGCTCTCGGCGGTGTCGACCACGGCCTTGTCGTTCTGCACGATCACCGAACGGCCGACCAGCGACGAGGCCTGCAGGGCCTGGGACGAAGCCATGGCACTGGTGATGTTGGTGACCGACTCGTTCAGCGAGGTGATGCCCTCGAGGCTGCTGAACTGCGCCAGCTGGGCCACGAACTCGCCGTTATCCTGCGGATCGAGCGGGTTCTGGTGCTGCATCTGGGTCACCAGCAACTGCAGGAACGCGTCCTTGCCCAGGGTGCTGTTGCCGGTCTGCGAAGCGGTGTCGACGGTGCTTTTCTTGGTGGTGCTGCTGACACCGGATGCCGCCAGTACGTCATTGAGGTTGACGCCGGTAGACGAAGTATCGATGGCCATAGTCGGGATTCCTTATCACTGACCCAGGGTCAGGACTTTCTGCATCATGTTCTTGGCGGTGTTCATCAGCTCGGCGTTGGTCTGGAACGACCGGCTGGCGGAGATCATGTCAGCCATCTCCTCGACCACGTTGACGTTCGGGTAGTAGACGTAGCCGTCCTTGTTCGCCGCCGGGTGGTTGGGCTCGTAGCGCGCCTCGAGGTTGCTCTGGTCCTCGACGATGCCCTTGACCTGCACGCCCTGCCCCGCCTCGCCCTGGTCCTCGAACAGCGACTGGCTGACGCCGTTCTGCGCGTTCTGGAAGGTGGTGGCGAACACCGGGTGACGGGCACGGTAGGTCTGGTCGATGCTCGACGAGACGGTCTCGGCGTTGGCGATGTTCGAGGCGACGGTATTGAGGCGGGTGTTCTGCGCGCTCATGCCGCTGCCGGCGATGTTGAAAACACTGGAAAGGGACATGGATTACTCTCCGCGCAGGGCCGAAACCAGCCCTTTGAATTTGCTGTTGAGCAGGGTGAAGCTGGCCTGGAAGTTCATCGCGTTTTCGGTGTAGTTCGATTGCTCGATCTGCGCGTCCACGGTGTTCTGGTCGATCGACGGCTGGGTCGGCACCCGGTACTGCAGGGCCTCGTCGTTCATCGCCAGGCCTTCGGCCTCGATATGACGGCTGTTGGTGCGATCCATGGCGAAGCGGCCGCTCTGCTGCTTCTGGCTCTCGGCGGCGAGCACCGACGAGAAGTCCATGTCGCGCGCCTTGTAGTTGGGCGTGTCGGCGTTGGCGATGTTGTTGGCCAGCACCTCCGCGCGCTGGGCGCGGAAGCCCAGGGCCTTTTCGTGGATGCCAAGCGCCTTGTCGAAACTGATGCTCATGTCGGGGAAACCTTCGAAGGTTGGCCGGAATGTCGTTGAGCAAGCTATAGCAAGGGCTGTGCCAGGTTATCGAAAGCCCGGAAATGCTGGGCTGCAAGGGAGATGGCTGATGGCGCGATGCCAGAAAAGCGGCAAAGTGCTTCCGCCTGGGGAAGGGAAAGCGGCAATTGCCGGGCGGCAAAAGCGGCAAAACAAAAAATTGACGTCAAACCGCGTCGCCTGATTCGCGGGTGAACCCGCTCCCACAAGTATGGACTGCCCCCCCAAAAGTTGGACACCAATCCAACCCTTGGGGGATCTATGGAAAAGTACACCGAGCAATTCAAGCTCACAGTGATCACAGCTTACCTGGATGGCAACAACGGTTTCCGAAAGGTGGCTCGACATTTCGGTATCGACTTCAGCCTGCTCCGGCGCTGGGTTGCCAGTTATCAGGTCGGTAGGGATATCTGCTCAGGCTCGCCTGGGCGGCGTTATACCAGTGATTTCAAGCAGCAAGTGCTCAGCTACATGCTCGAGCATCGGTTTTCACTGCGCCAGACCGCTGCGCACTTTGG
>NZ_JBIVIA010000012.1:0-30507 GCF_044749485.1 Pseudomonas sp. NPDC089401
TGGTAGTGTGGGGTTTCCCCATGTGAGAGTAGGTCATCGTCAAGATTCATTTCGCAAAACCCCTATCTGCACATGCAGGTAGGGGTTTTGTCTTTCATGGCATCACGTCGGGCGTTCGGCATCTCCCACATTTCGAGCTGGAACACTAGAATAGAGCCGACGTACCTATTCAGAACCTCGACATGCCAGAACCCGCCAAAACCGAAGCGCTAGAGCAGTTGCCGCTGGACGACCTGGTCGCCTGCCACGAATGCGACCTGCTGTTGCGCAAACCCGTGCTACAGCACGGCGAGAAAGCCCAATGCCCACGCTGCGGCTACGAGCTGTACGCACACCGGCATAATGTGGTGAATCGCAGCCTGGCCCTGGTACTGACTGCCTTGCTGCTGTTCGTGCCTGCCAACTTCCTGCCGATCATGCAACTGCACCTGCTTGGTCAGTCTTCCGACGATACGGTCTGGAGTGGCGTGCTGGGCCTGTACAACTCCGAGATGCGCGGCGTTGCCGTGGTGGTGTTCCTGTGCAGCATGGCCATCCCCTTGCTCAAGCTGCTATGCCAGTTGCTGGTGTTGTTGAGCATTCGCCTGGACATCGGGCGCAGCTATGGGCTGCTCTGTTATCGCATCTACCACCACCTGCGTGACTGGGGCATGCTCGAGGTGTATTTCATGGGCGTGCTGGTGGCGATCGTCAAACTGGTGGACCTGGCCGAATTGACCGTCGGCCTGGGCCTTTTCTGTTTCATCAGCCTGTTGCTGATCCAGGTCTGGCTCGAGGTGGTGATGTCGCCACACCAGATCTGGAGTGCGTTGTCGGGGGAGGATCTGCATGCGGGCGATTGATGCAGGCATTCTGGTCTGCAATGAATGTCATGAACTGAACCGCCAGGATACCGAGCGCCGCTCGCAGACCTGCACACGCTGCGGTGCTGTCGTGCACGCACGACGCCCGAACAGCATCATTCGCACCTGGGCGCTGCTGATCACCGCCTCGATCCTGTACATCCCGGCCAACCTGTTGCCGATCATGACCGTCAGCACCCTGGGGCAGGGCAGCGGCGACACCATCATGTCCGGGGTCGTCACCCTGCTCAAGCACGGTATGTTGCCGATCGCCGCCGTGGTGTTCATCGCCAGTATCCTGGTACCCACGTTCAAGCTGGTGGGCATCGCGCTGCTGCTCTACTCGGTACAGCGCCGCCAGCCTTTGTCGGCCAGGCAGCGGATCCTGATGTACCGCTTCATCGAATTCATCGGGCGCTGGTCCATGCTGGACATCTTCGTCATCGCCATTCTGGTGGCGGTGGTGAATTTCGGCCGGATCGCCAGTGTCGAAGCCAACCTGGGCGCTGTCGCCTTCGCAACTGTGGTGATCCTCACGATGCTTGCTGCTTTAACTTTCGATCCCCGACTGATCTGGGACAACACGGAGTCGGATGACGACCATGAGTGACATGCCAACGGCTAAAACCCGCCCTGCCTCGAACTGGTCGGCCATCTGGATCCTGCCGCTGATCGCGCTGATGATCGGTGGCTGGCTGGCCTGGCAGGCCTACCGTGATGCCGGTGTAGAGATCGAAGTGCGTTTCGAGACTGGCGAAGGCATCGTCGCCAACAAGACCGAGGTGATCTACAAAGGCATGCCGGTCGGCAAGGTCACCAAGTTGGTGCTCGACGCCCAGGGCGATACCCAGGGGGTGATCGCCACCATCGAGATGAACAAGGCCGCCGAGCCGCACCTGACCAAGGGCACGCGTTTCTGGCTGGTCAAGCCGAGTGTCAGCCTGGCCGGTATTTCCGGCCTGGAAACCCTGGTGTCCGGTAACTACATCGCGGTCAGCCCGGGCGAGGGCGAGCGGACCAAGCGTTTCAAGGCCTTGAAGGTGGCGCCCCCACTGTCCGACAGCGAGCCGGGCCTGCACCTGACCTTGAAGGCCGAACGGCTCGGTTCGCTCAACCGCGACAGCCCGGTGTTCTACAAGCAGATCCAGGTCGGCCGGGTGAAGAGTTACCGCCTGTCCGATGACCAGAGCACTGTCGAGGTCAAGGTGTTCATCGAGCCGGCCTACGCCAGCCTGGTGCGCAAGCACACGCGTTTCTGGAATGCCAGCGGCATCAGCATCGACGCTGACCTGTCCGGCGTGAAGGTGCGCAGTGAATCGCTGTCGAGCATCGTTGCCGGCGGCATCGCCTTTGCCACACCCGAGTACCGCAAGGACAGCCCGCCCACCGACCCGAGCCTGCCGTTCCGCCTCTATGAAGACTTCGACGCAGCCCAGGCGGGTATCCGCGTCAAGGTCAAGCTCAGCGATTATGAAGGCCTGCAGGCCGGTCGCACGCCGGTCATGTACAAGGGCATCCAGGTCGGCTCGCTGAAGACCCTGAAGATGGAAGACAACCTGGCCAGCGCCATGGCCGAGCTGACCCTGGACCCGCTGACCGAGGACTACCTGGTCGAAGGCACGCAGTTCTGGGTGGTCAAGCCGTCGATTTCCCTGGCCGGCATCACCGGCCTGGAAGCGTTGGTCAAGGGCAACTACATCGCCATCCGCCCTGGCGAGAAGGGCGCCAAGCCCCAGCGCGAGTTCGAAGCCCGGCCCAAGGCGCCGCCGCTGGACCTCAAGGCCCCGGGCCTGCACCTGGTGCTGTTCGCCGATACCCTGGGCTCGCTCGAAGTCGGCAGCCCGGTGATGTACCGCCAGGTGAAGGTCGGCAGCGTGCAGAGCTACCAGTTCGCGCGTAACAGCAAGCGCATCCTGATCGGCGTGCACATCGAGAAAGAGTACGAGAACCTGGTCAACGGCTCCTCGCGCTTCTGGAACGTCAGTGGCATCACCCTGACCGGCGGCCTGTCGGGTATCAAGATCAAGAGCGAGTCGCTGCAGACGCTGATGGCCGGTGGCATTGCCTTCGACACGCCAAGGCCGGACGTGGCGCTCAAGCGGCATATCCCACGCTTCCGCCTGCTGGAAAGCCAGGAGGCGGTAAACCGCACCGGTACCTTGGTCACCATCCGTGTCGACCGCGCCGATGGCCTCAAGCCGGGCACGCCGATCCGCTTCCGCGGCCTGGATGTGGGCAGCGTCGAGAGCGTCGACCTGACCAAGGACCTGCAGGGCGTGCTGCTGCGCGCGCGCATCACCGAGGCGGTCGAGCGCATTGCCCGGGTCGGCACGCAGTTCTGGGTGGTCAAGCCGGCGCTGGGCCTGGTGCGCACCGAGAACCTCGACACCCTGATTGGCGGGCAGTACCTGGAGGTACAACCGGCGATCAAGGACAAGGGCGTGCAGCGCGATTTCATTGCCCTGGCCGGGGCACCTGAAGTGGTCGGGGAGGAGGTCGGCCTGCCGTTGACCTTGAGCGCCCCGCGGCGTGGTTCGATCAAGCCGGGTGTGCCGGTGACCTACCGTGAGGTGGCGGTGGGCAAGGTGACCGGCTTCGAGCTGGGCCAGAGCGCGGATCGCGTGCTGATCCATATCCTCATCGAGCCCCGCTACGCCGCGCTGGTACGCGGTGGCAGCCGCTTCTGGAACAGCAGTGGTTTCGGCTTCGAATGGGGCCTGCTCAAGGGCGCCACGGTGCGAACCGAATCGCTGGAGACGCTGATCGATGGCGGTATCGCCTTCGCCACGCCGGAAGGGGAGCAGATGGGCAACCCGGCACGGCCGCAGCAGACCTTCGCCTTGTTCGACAAGCCGGAGGATGCCTGGCTGCAGTGGGCGCCGAAGATCCAGATCGCCAAGTGATACAAGGCAGGGCCGCCCTGTGCGGCCCTGTTGATACCCTGAGCCTGAAGCTATTTCTTGTGGGAGCGGGCTTGCCCGCGAACACGGGCGAAGCCCGTGCCATCCACCGCGGTGCTTGTTTCGCGGGCAAGCCCGCTCCCACAGGGGGTGTGCAAACCTTGAATCACAGGCATAAAAAAACCGACCCTAGGGCCGGTTTTTTCGACTAGAACGTCGCTTAGGCAGCTGCAGCTTCTTTCAGTGCCTTGATGTGGCCATTCAGACGGCCTTTGTGGCGAGCAGCTTTGTTCTTGTGGATGATGCCTTTGTCGGCCATACGGTCGATTACAGGCACAGCCAGAACGTAAGCGGCTTGCGCTTTTTCGGCGTCTTTTGCGTCGATGGCTTTGACTACATTCTTGATGTAGGTGCGGACCATGGAACGCAGGCTGGCGTTGTGGCTGCGACGCTTCTCAGCCTGTTTTGCACGTTTCTTGGCGGAAGGTGTGTTGGCCACCGTCGAGCTCCTCGAAAGACTTTAGGTAAATAGCAAACAAAATAGGCCGCGAATCATGCCGATGAGTCGACCGGATGTCAAGGCCACCTGCAGGGTTCCGCCGAGCGGTGCAACAACAGGCGGGAAATATTCCTTTCTGCCGTGCTACCTGTAAACTCGGGAATTTTTGGCTCCCCTGCGAAGGCGCGGGAGTATCGCACATTCGAACGCTGTCTGGCAGCGTCCTCTGTCCCTGGCGTGAATCTTTTCGATGAATCTGCTCAAATCCCTGGCTGCAGTCAGTTCCATCACCATGGTTTCGCGGGTGCTGGGCTTCGTGCGCGACACCATCCTGGCCCGCGTTTTCGGCGCCGGCATCGCCACCGACGCCTTCTTCATCGCCTTCAAGTTGCCCAACCTGCTGCGCCGGATCTTCGCCGAAGGGGCGTTTTCCCAGGCGTTCGTGCCGATCCTGGCGGAATACAAGACCCAGCAGGGCGAGGAGGCGACCCGCACCTTCATCGCCTACGTCAGCGGCCTGCTGACCCTGGTCCTGGCCCTGGTCACCGTGGTCGGCATCTTCGCCGCGCCCTGGGTGGTCTGGGCCACCGCGCCGGGCTTCGTCGACAGCGCGGAGAAATACCAGCTCACCACCGACCTGCTGCGGGTGACCTTTCCTTATATATTGCTGATCTCCCTGTCGTCCCTGGCCGGCGCGATCCTCAATACCTGGAACCGTTTCTCGGTCCCGGCCTTCACCCCGACCCTGCTGAACGTGGCGATGATCTTCTTCGCCGTGCTGCTCACGCCGTACTTCGACCCACCGATCATGGCCCTGGCCTGGGGCGTGCTGGCCGGTGGCCTGGCGCAGCTGCTGTACCAGCTGCCGGCGCTGAAGAAGATCGGCATGCTCGTGCTGCCGCGCCTGAACCTGCGCGACAGCGGCGTGTGGCGGGTGCTCAAGCAGATGCTGCCGGCCATCCTCGGGGTGTCGGTGAGCCAGATTTCGCTGATCATCAACACCATCTTCGCCTCCTTCCTGGTGGCAGGTTCCGTGTCGTGGATGTACTACGCCGACCGCCTCATGGAACTGCCGTCGGGCGTGCTCGGCGTGGCCCTGGGCACCATCCTGCTGCCGACCCTGGCCAAGACCTACGCCAACAAGGACCGCGAGGAGTATTCGCGGATCATGGACTGGGGCCTGCGCCTGTGCTTCCTGCTGGTGCTGCCGTGCACCCTGGCCCTGGCGATCCTGGCCGAGCCGCTGACCGTGGCGCTGTTCCAGTACGGCAAGTTCAGTGCCTTCGACGCGGCCATGACCCAGCGCGCGCTGATCGCCTACTCGGTCGGCCTGCTGGCGATCATTCTGGTCAAGGTACTGGCACCAGGCTTCTATGCGCAGCAGAATATCCGGACCCCGGTGAAGATCGCGATCTTCACCCTGGTCTGCACCCAAGGCTTCAACCTGGCCCTGATCGGCCCGCTGCAGCATGCCGGCCTGGCCCTGGCGATCAGCCTGGGCGCCTGCCTGAACGCCGGGCTGCTGTTCTGGAAGCTGCGCAGCCAGCAGCTGTTCCAGCCTCAGCCGGGCTGGACGATGTTCCTGCTCAAGCTGGTGCTGGCGGTCACCCTGATGGCCGCAGTACTGCTGGTAGGCATGCACTTCCTGCCGGCCTGGGAGCAGGGCAACATGCTTGAACGGTTCCTGCGCCTGGGGGCGCTGATCGCGGCTGGAGTGGTGACCTATTTCGGTTGCCTGTACCTGTGCGGTTTCCGCCCCCGGCATTTCGCCCGCAAGGCCCTGCACTAGGGCAAGCGGCGGGTCAGGCGTCGGTTTTTCGCATTCCACGCCGCCCCTGGGCGCTGCTGCCTGTCACCAGCGCCCGGGTGTGGTTATAATCGGCCACTTTATGAGCAAGAAGCGCGTTATGCAGCTGGTTCGAGGTCTTCACAACCTGCGCCCCGAGCACCGGGGCTGTGTCGCCACCATTGGCAACTTCGACGGGGTTCACCGTGGCCACCAGGCAATCCTGGCGCGCCTGCGCGAGCGCGGCCAGGCGCTTGGCCTGCCGACCTGCGTGGTGATCTTCGAGCCGCAGCCGCGCGAGTACTTCGCCCCGGACACCGCCCCGGCCCGCCTGGCGCGCCTGCGCGACAAGGTCGAGCTGCTGGCCGCCGAAGGCATCGACCGGGTCCTGTGCCTGGCCTTCAACCAGCGCCTGAGCCGGCTCAGCGCCGACGCCTTCGTCAAGGCGATCCTGGTCGACGGCCTGGGCGTGCGCCACCTCGAAGTGGGCGATGACTTCCGCTTCGGCTGCGACCGCGCCGGCGACTTCGCCTTCCTGGTCGAGGCCGGCAAGCAGTATGGCTTTACCGTCGAGGCTGCCAACACGGTGATCCAGGACGGTCTGCGCGTCAGCAGCACCGAAGTGCGCAAAGCCTTGTCCGAGGGTGACTTCGAACTTGCAGAACACCTGCTGGGCCGCCCTTACCGCATTACCGGGCGCGTGCTGCACGGGCAGAAGCTTGCCCGCCAGCTCGGTACGCCCACCGCCAACATCCAGCTCAAGCGCCGCCGCGTGCCGCTGTCCGGGGTCTACCTGGCCAGCATCGAGATCGACGGCAAGGCCTGGCCGGGTGTGGGCAACATCGGGGTGCGACCGACGGTGGCCGGTGACGGCCGCCCGCACCTCGAAATCCACTTGCTGGACTATGCCGGCGATCTGTATGGCCGGCGCCTGACGGTGGAATTCCACCACAAGCTGCGTGAAGAGCAGCGATTCGCCTCCCTCGAGGCGCTGAAGTCGGCGATCGATGCGGATATCGCCGCCGCACGTGCACATTGGCACGCTCAACCGCTAACCAAGAGCCTGAAATGACCGACTACAAAGCCACGCTTAACCTTCCGGACACCGCCTTCCCCATGAAGGCCGGCCTGCCTCAGCGCGAACCGCAGATCCTGCAGCGCTGGGACAGCATTGGCCTGTACCGGAAGCTGCGCGAAATTGGCAAGGATCGTCCGAAGTTCGTCCTGCACGACGGCCCGCCCTATGCCAACGGCAAGATCCACATCGGTCATGCGCTGAACAAGATCCTCAAGGACATGATCGTCCGTTCCAAGACCCTGTCCGGCTTCGACGCGCCGTACGTACCGGGCTGGGACTGCCACGGCCTGCCGATCGAGCACAAGGTCGAAGTCACCCACGGCAAGCACCTGACCGCCGACCGCACCCGCGAGCTGTGCCGCGAGTATGCCGCCGAGCAGATCGAAGGGCAGAAGTCCGAGTTCATCCGCCTGGGCGTGCTGGGCGACTGGGACAACCCCTACAAGACCATGAACTTCGCCAACGAGGCCGGTGAAATCCGCGCCCTGGCCGAGATGGTCAAGCAAGGCTTCGTGTTCAAGGGCCTCAAGCCCGTGAACTGGTGCTTCGATTGCGGTTCGGCCCTCGCCGAAGCCGAAGTCGAATATGCCGACAAGAATTCCCAGACCATCGACGTGGCCTTCCCGGTCGCCGACGAAGCCAAACTGGCTGCCGCCTTCGGCCTGCCGTCCCTGGCCAAGCCCGCCGCCATCGTGATCTGGACCACCACCCCGTGGACCATCCCGGCCAACCAGGCGCTGAACATCCACCCGGAGTTCAAGTACGCCCTGGTCGACACCGGCGAGCGCCTGCTGGTGCTGGCCGAAGAGCTGGTCGAGTCGTGCCTCAAGCGCTACAACCTGGAAGGCTCGGTGATCGCCACTGCCCAGGGCTCGGCCCTGGAGCTGGTCAACTTCCGTCACCCGTTCTACGACCGCCTGTCGCCGGTGTACCTGGCCGACTACGTCGAACTGGGCGCCGGTACCGGCGTGGTGCACTCGGCACCTGCCTACGGCGAAGACGACTTCGTCACCTGCAAGCGCTACGGCATGGTCAACGACGACATCCTCACCCCGGTGCAGAGCAACGGCGTGTACGTCGAGTCGCTGCCGTTCTTCGGCGGCCAGTTCATCTGGAAGGCCAACCCGGCCATCGTCGACAAGCTGAGCGAAGTCGGCGCGCTGATGCACACCGAAACCATCAAGCACAGCTACATGCACTGCTGGCGCCACAAGACCCCGCTGATCTACCGCGCCACCGCGCAGTGGTTCGTCGGCATGGACAAGCAGCCAAGCACCGGCGAGCCGCTGCGTGAGCGCGCCCTGAAAGCCATCGAAGAAACCAAGTTCGTCCCGGCCTGGGGCCAGGCGCGCCTGCACTCGATGATCGCCAACCGCCCGGACTGGTGCATCTCGCGTCAGCGCAACTGGGGCGTGCCGATCCCGTTCTTCCTGCACAAGCAGACCGGCGAACTGCACCCACGCACCGTCGAGCTGATGGACGAAGTGGCCAAGCGCGTCGAACAGCAAGGTATCGAGGCCTGGTTCAAGCTGGACGCTGCCGAACTGCTGGGCGATGAAGCCAGCCAGTACGACAAGATCACCGACACCCTCGACGTATGGTTCGACTCGGGTACCACCCACTGGCACGTGCTGCGTGGCTCCCACGACATCGGCCATGCCACCGGCCCGCGCGCCGACCTGTACCTGGAAGGTTCCGACCAGCACCGCGGCTGGTTCCACTCCTCCCTGTTGACCGGTTGCGCCATCGACGGCCACGCGCCGTACCGCGAGCTGCTGACCCACGGCTTCACCGTGGACGAGAACGGCCGCAAGATGTCCAAGTCGCTGGGCAACACCATCGAGCCGGAAAAGGTCAACAACACCCTGGGCGCCGACATCCTGCGCCTGTGGGTTTCGGCCACCGACTACTCGGGCGAGATGGCCGTTTCCGAGCAGATCCTGCAGCGCAGCGCCGACGCCTACCGGCGTATCCGCAACACCGCGCGCTTCCTGCTGTCGAACCTGTCCGGCTTCGACCCGGCACGTGACCTGCTGCAGCCGGAAGATATGATCGCCCTGGACCGTTGGGCAGTGGACCGTACCTTGCTGCTGCAGCGCGAGCTGGAAGAGCACTACGGCGAATACCGCTTCTGGAACGTCTACTCGAAGATCCACAACTTCTGCGTGCAGGAGCTGGGCGGCTTCTACCTCGACATCATCAAGGACCGCCAGTACACCACCGGCGCCAACAGTGTCGCCCGCCGTTCCTGCCAGACCGCGCTGTACCACATCAGCGAGGCGCTGGTGCGCTGGATCGCGCCGATCCTGGCGTTCACCGCCGACGAAATCTGGCAGTACCTGCCGGGCGAGCGCAACGAGTCGGTGATGCTCAACGGCTGGTACCAGGGCCTGAGCGAGCTGCCGGAAGGCACCGAGCTGGACCGCGCCTACTGGGACCGCGTGATGGCCGTGAAAGCCGCCGTCAACAAGGAACTGGAAAACCAGCGTACCGCCAAGGTCATCGGCGGCAACCTGCAGGCCGAAGTCACCCTGTTCGCCGAGGAAGGCCTGAGCGCCGACCTGGCCAAGCTGGGCGACGAGCTGCGCTTCGTGCTGATCACCTCGGCCGCCAGCGTGGTGCCGTTCGCCCAGGCGCCGGCCGAAGCCGTGGCCACCGAAGTCGAAGGCCTCAAGCTGCAGGTGGTCAAGTCCGGCCACGTCAAGTGCGGCCGTTGCTGGCACTTCCGCGCCGACGTCGGCAGCCACCCGGAGCATCCGGAAATTTGCGGCCGTTGCGTCGACAACCTGACCGGCTCCGGCGAGGTGCGCCACTATGCCTAACCCTGCGGCGGGGCGCTTCGGGCGCCTGGCGTGGTTGTGGCTGAGCCTGCTGGTGCTGGTCCTCGACCAGGCCAGCAAGCTGTACTTCAACAGCGCGCTGACCATGTACCAGCAGATCGTGGTCATCCCGGACTACTTCAGCTGGACCCTGGCCTACAACACCGGCGCAGCATTCAGCTTCCTGTCCGAAGGCGGGGGCTGGCAGCGCTGGCTGTTTGCCCTGATCGCCGTGGTGGTCAGTGCCGTGCTGGTGGTCTGGCTCAAGCGCCTGGGGCGCGGCGAGACCTGGCTGGCGGTGGCGCTGGCGCTGGTGCTGGGCGGTGCGATCGGCAACCTGTACGACCGCATCGTGCTCGGCCATGTGGTCGACTTCATCCTGGTGCACTGGCAGAACCGCCATTATTTCCCGGCCTTCAACCTGGCCGACAGCGCCATCACCGTTGGTGCGGTGATGCTGGCGCTGGACATGTTCAAGAGCAAGAAGTCCGAGGATCCGGTCCATGACTGACACCCGTATCGGCCAGAACACCGAAGTCACCCTGCACTTCGCGCTGCACCTGGAAAACGGCGACACCGTCGACAGCACGTTCGACAAGGCCCCGGCCACCTTCAAGGTCGGCGATGGCAACCTGCTGCCGGGCTTCGAGAGCGCCTTGTTCGGCTTCAAGGCCGGTGACAAGCGCACCGTGGTGGTGGCTCCGGAGAACGCCTTCGGCCAGCCCAACCCGCAAAACGTGCAAGTCATGCCGCGGTCCAACTTCGAGGGCATGGAGCTGTCCGAAGGGTTGCTGATCATCTTCAACGACGCCGCCAACACCGAGCTGCCGGGTGTGGTCAAAGCGTTCGACGACGACCAGGTGACCATCGACTTCAACCACCCACTGGCTGGCAAGACCCTGACCTTCGAGGTGGAGATCCTCGAGGTGAAGGCCCTGTAAGCCTGGAGCCGAGCATGCAAATCAAACTCGCCAACCCGCGCGGCTTCTGCGCCGGGGTCGACCGGGCGATCGAGATCGTCAACCGTGCCCTGGAAGTCTTCGGCCCGCCGATCTACGTGCGTCACGAAGTGGTGCACAACAAGTTCGTGGTGGAAGACCTGCGCAACCGCGGCGCGATCTTCGTCGAAGAGCTGGACCAGGTGCCGGACGACGTCATCGTCATCTTCAGCGCCCACGGTGTTTCCCAGGCCGTGCGCCAGGAAGCCGCCGGCCGCGGCCTGAAGGTGTTCGACGCAACCTGCCCGCTGGTCACCAAGGTGCACATCGAAGTGGCCAAGTACAGCCGCGACGGCCGTGAGACCATCCTCATCGGCCACGAAGGGCACCCGGAAGTCGAAGGCACCATGGGGCAGTACGACGCCAGCAACGGCGGCGCCATCTACCTCGTCGAGGACGAGGACGATGTCGCCCAGCTGCAGGTGAACGACCCCGACCACCTGGCCTTCGTCACCCAGACCACGCTGTCGATGGACGACACCAGCCGGGTCATCGACGCCCTGCGCGCCCGCTTCCCGAACATCGGCGGCCCGCGCAAGGACGACATCTGCTACGCCACGCAAAATCGCCAGGATGCCGTCAAGCAACTGGCCGCCGAGTGTGACGTGTTGCTGGTGGTCGGCAGCCCGAACAGTTCCAACTCCAACCGCCTGCGCGAGCTGGCCGAGCGCATGGGCACCCCGGCCTACCTGATCGACGGTGCCGAAGACCTGCAGCGTGGCTGGTTCGACAACGCGGCGCGGGTCGGCATCACCGCCGGTGCTTCGGCACCCGAGGTGCTGGTGCGTGGCGTGATCGAGCAGCTCAAGGCCTGGGGCGCCACTGGCGCCGAAGAGCTGGATGGGCGCCCGGAGAACATCACCTTCTCCATGCCCAAGGAGCTGCGGGTTCGCTCGCTGATCTGAGTCACAGCGTTGCGCACAGCGGATCTTGCAGGTCCTCTGTGCGCAGGCTGATCCTGCCGCTGCTGGCCAGCACCACGTGATACGGGCTGCCACAAATCTGCAGCGTCGCGCTCTTGAAGTTGTTTCCCCGCCCCAGTGGCACACCCAACGCACTGAACCTGACTTGCCGACCGGCGTTTTGCGCAATGCGCATTGGCCGATACAGGCGATGCTCGCGTAGCACCTGCTGATTGCTTTCCAGCACCACCTGCCAGCCTTTGCCCCAATCGTTCTCAAGGGATTTCACCTGTACCCGCTGACCCTGCAGCATCGCGTGGCTGCGCGCGCTGCGCAGCGCCTGGGCCAGGTCCCGGGCTGCCGCTGCTCGGTGTAGGTCATCGCTGAACCTGGCGTAGGCCGGCATGCCGATCTGCGTCAGCAAGGCGGCCATGGCCAGGGCAAACATCATTTGTATCAGTGTTACACCTCGTTGCTTCACCGTGCATTCCTCCCTGGACGTGCTTGGCTGTAGCTTCTCGGTGGGTGGACACGAGGTCCAGTCGGCACCGTTCATGGCTTTTGCAGGAAACGTCTGGGGAGGTGCAGGGATGCACGACAAACAGCGGGGCATGACGCTGATCGAAGTGCTGTTGGCCGTGCTGGTGGTGGCCGTGGGCATGTTCACTGCGGCGGGTTTGCAGTTGAAGGCGCTGCAGGCCACGGAGGATGCGCGGCGTGATGGGCAGGCGGCGCTGGCGCAGCACAGCGAACATGAGCGGAGCCCTCGATGAGGCGGGGGCAGGGTGGTTTCGGTTTGCTCGAGGTGACGCTGGCGTTGGCCATCGGCTCGATGGTGCTGGCGGCGGCCGGCCAGTTGTTCGCCTCTGCTCACCAGAGCTGGCGGTTGCAGGGGGCAGCGCTGCGCTTGCAGGACGATGCCCGTCTGGCATTGCTGCGCATGGCTCAGGATATCCGCATGGCCGGCATGTTCGGTTGCTTGCGGCTGGCGCCTGGCGACTTCAAGGACCCGGCTGCGCGCCAGGCATTCGATCACCCACTGGACGTTGGCAGCAGCAGCCTTGACCTGGTCGTCGCCGAGTTGGCGGGGCACACCGGGGCGCCTGACTGGACCTTGCTGACCGATTGCCACGCCGAGGCGCAGGTGTACAAAAATCGTGCAGCGAACCCAGGCACGCTCATGGAGATAGCTGTCAGCAGGCATCAGTACAGGCTCTCGGGTAACCGCCTGATGTTCATTCGACGCGGCAATGCCCAGCCCTTGGTCGATCATGTGCGCGAGCTGCGCGTGGAGCGGGTGCAGGCTCCCCAGGGCGAGTGGGTAGACCTGCAGTTGACGTTGTACGAACCCACCTTGCAACTCGAACAGCATCACACCCTGAGCGTGGCGCTGCGCAACCCGGTATCCCGCCCATGAACCGCCAGCGCGGTGTAGTTTTGCTGCTGGCGCTGGTGCTGAGCCTGTTGCTGGCGTTGCTGGCCGCCTCGGCGCTGCGTGATGCCTTGGTCGAAACGCGCATGACCGGCGCCATGCGTGATGGCCTGAAGGCTTTCGAGCAAGCGGAGGTGGTGTTGCTGGAAGCGCTGACGGAGTTGCAGGGCGCTGCGCCGGGTGCGTGCGTCGACTGCCGGCCACCCCCGCGTCCGCACGACTTGCAAGGCCAATGGCAGCGCAGCGAGCACGGTTACTACCAGTTGCAGAACCTGGGCGAAACCACTCGCGCCGCCCATATGCCCGAGGATGAGCCGGTCACCCTGTACCGGATAACCGCCGTCAGCCAGCAGCAGGCCGCCAGGCAGGTGCTGGAGGCGGTCTACGCCCTGCCAACCGCTCAAGCACAAGCGCCCCAGCGCATTCTCTGGCGGCAAAGACTGAGGGAAGACTGACATGCAGCAAGGGATGAGCCTGATCGAGTTGTTGATTGTCGTGGCCGTGACCGGCATTCTGGCAGCCATTGCCTACCCCAGTTACAGCGACCAGCTCAGGCGAGCCGCGCGCGGCGAAGTGGTCGGCCTGCTGCAGGACGCCGCGCTGCGCCTGGAGCGCCACCGCGTGCGCACCGGCCAATACGCCGAGGGTGACCTGCAACTGCCTGCCGCCAACCGCCATTACCGCCTGCTGGCCCAACGCGACAGCGATACCTTCACGCTGACCGCCCAGCGGCTGCCCGATGCGCTGATGGCCGATGACCGCTGTGGCGATTTCCAGCTCGACCAGGCCGGCGTGCAGCGCAACCCGGGCGCCGTCGAAAGCAGCGAACGTTGCTGGGGAAGCTGAAGGTTGAATGATGCCCGTGCATCGCGGTTTTACTTCAGGTGTTGGATCGACAGATGAGCAAGCAAGTAGTGGTGGTCGGCGGCGGGGTGATCGGCCTGCTGACCGCGTTCAACCTGGCTTCCAGGGTCAGCCGGGTGGTGGTGTGCGATCAGGGCGAGGTCGGCCGCGAATCGTCCTGGGCCGGCGGCGGCATCGTCTCGCCGCTGTACCCCTGGCGCTACAGCCCGGCGGTGACCGCGCTGGCGCACTGGTCGCAGGATTTTTATCCACAACTGGGCGAGCGCCTGTTCGCCAGCACCGGGATCGACCCCGAGGTGCACACCACCGGCCTGTACTGGCTCGACCTGGACGACGAAGCCGAGGCACTGGCCTGGGCCGTGCGCCAGCAGCGACCGCTCAGCGCGGTGGATATCTCGGCGGCCTATGACGCCGTACCGGTCATGGGGGCGGGCTTCAAGCGCGCGATCTACATGGCCGGTGTGGCCAATGTGCGCAACCCGCGGCTGGTGAAGTCGCTCAAGGCGGCGTTGCAGGCACTGCCGAACGTGACCCTGCGCGAACACTGCCAGGTCAGCGGCTTCGTTCATGAAGGTGGGCGTGTGGTCGGTGTGCAAACGGCTGATGGCCTGCTCGCGGCGGACGACGTGGTGCTCAGCGCCGGCGCCTGGAGCGGTGACCTGCTGCGCACGCTGGGGCTGGAGCTGCCGGTGGAGCCGGTGAAGGGGCAGATGATCCTGTTCAAGTGCGCCGAAGACTTCCTGCCGAGCATGGTGCTGGCCAAGGGGCGCTATGCGATCCCGCGGCGCGACGGGCATATCCTGGTGGGCAGCACGCTGGAACATGCCGGGTACGACAAGACGCCGACCGACGAAGCCTTGGCCAGCCTCAAGGCTTCGGCCATCGAACTGCTGCCGGCACTCAAGGATGCCGAGGTGGTGGGGCACTGGGCCGGGTTGCGGCCGGGGTCGCCCGAAGGCATTCCGTACATCGGGCCGGTACCGGGGCATGACGGGTTGTGGCTGAACTGCGGGCATTACCGCAACGGGTTGGTGCTGGCGCCGGCTTCGTGTCAGTTGTTTACCGATTTGCTGAATGGGGCCGAGCCGATCATCGACCCGGCGCCTTATGCGCCAGCTGGGCGTCTGGGCTGAGGGCCTCTTCGCGGGCAAGCCCGCTCCCACAAGAATTGCAGCATTCTCAAAGGCTGCACAGATCCTGTGGGAGCGGGTTCACCCGCGAAAGGGCCGGCAAGGCCAATAGAGATATCAGCCAATAATCGGTGCCTGCAGGTGCCGGCTCGGGTAATGCTGTTCATACACCTTGCACACCCGCAGCACCTGCTCGTCGGCAAAGCGCCCGGCCACCACCTGCAACCCCACCGGCAACCCTTCGCGGGTAAACCCGCAAGGTACCGAAGCCGCCGGCTGCTGGGTCAGGTTGAACGGGTAGCTGAACGGCGTCCATTCCATCCATTGCTCCATCCCCGACCCCGGCGGCACGTTGTACCCCGCCTCGAACGCCACCCGCGGCAGCATCGGCGACAGCAACACGTCATACCGCTGGTGGAAGGCGTTCATCTTCGCGATCAGCTCCGCCCGCGCCTCCAGCGCCTGGGTGTATTCGCTCAGGCTGATCCGTGCCCCCTGCTCGGCAATCCCACGCAGCCCTGGGTCGATCAGCGCCCGTTGCTCATCGCTGAAGGCACTGGCCAAACGCGCCGCGCCGGCAAACCACAGGGTGTTGAATGTCTCCAGTGGGTCGCGGAACCCTGGGTCGATCTCTTCCACCTGTGCCCCGAGCCGAGCCAGGCGCTGCACCGCCTGCGCCACCAGCGCCTGCACCTGCGGGTCGACCTGCACGTAGCCGAAGTCGGCGCTGTAGGCAATGCGCAGGCCGCTCAGGTGCTGATCCTCACCCAGCCACGGCGCCTGACGCGCGGCGCCGGCGAGCCCGTCGCGAGCGTCGGGCCGGGCCACGGTATCGAGCATCAGCACCGAATCGTCGACGGTTCGGGTCGTCGGCCCGAGGTGCGACAGCACGGTCATGGCGCTGGCCGGCCACTGAGGCACGTAGCCGAAGGTCGGTTTGATGCCGAAAGTGCCGGTGAAGGCGCAGGGAATGCGGATCGAACCGCCGGCATCGCTGCCCTGGTGCAGCACGCCCAGGTTCAGCGCCGCCGCGGCCGCCGCGCCACCGGACGAACCGCCTGCGGTCAGGCGCGTGTCCCACGGGTTGCGGGTGATGCCGTACAGCGGGTTGTCGGTCACCCCCTTCCAGCCGAACTCCGGCGTGGTGGTCTTGCCCACCAGCACCGCGCCGGCCTCACGCATGAAGGCCGTGAAGGGCGCATCGACCTCCCAGGGGCCTGCACCCGAGGTGGTGCGCGAGCCCTTGCGCGTGGGCATGCCGCGGGTCAGGGTCAGGTCCTTGATCGAGGCCGGCACGCCATCCAGCCGCCCACAGGGGGCGCCGCGCTGCCAGCGCTGTTCGCTGGCGCGGGCGGCGCTGCGGGCGCCTTCGCCATCCACGTGGCAGTAGGCATTGACCGCCGGATTGTGCTGGTCGATGCGTGCCAGCACGTCGTCGATCACCTCCACCGGTGACAACTGGCGGCGCTGGTAAAGGTCGAGCAGTTCGACGGCGGTGAGTTCGCCGATTGCAGTCTTCTGGGTCATTTCAACGGGCTCCCGGGTTGGCGGCCTCGACCATGGCACGCAGCAGCACGTCGCAGCCATCGGCCAGGTCCTGTGGCGCGGCGTTCTCGATTTCGTTGTGGCTGATGCCGCCTTCGCACGGCACGAAGATCATCCCGGCCGGGCCCAGCTCGGCGAGGAAGATCGCGTCGTGGCCGGCACCACTGACGATGTCCATGTGGCTCAGGCCCAGCTCGCGTGCTCCCTGGCGCACCGCGTCCACGCATTGTTCGGCGAAGTACAGCGGCGGGAAGTCGGCGGTGGGTGTCAGCTCGAAGTGCAGGCCGTGCTTGGCGCAGGTGGTTTCGATGACCTCGCGCACCTCGGCGACCATGGCGGCGAGGTGATCGGGATCGAGGTGGCGCAGGTCGAGGGTCATGTGCACCTGGCCTGGGATGACGTTGCGCGACCCCGGATGCAGGTTGAGGCAACCGACCGTGCCACAGGCGTGCGGCTGGTGTGCGTGGGCCACGCGGTTGACCGCCGTCACCACGTCGGCGGCGCCGACCAGGGCGTCCTT
The DNA here is from genome assembly GCF_044749485.1 of Pseudomonas sp. NPDC089401. Classification (NCBI taxonomy): domain Bacteria; kingdom Pseudomonadati; phylum Pseudomonadota; class Gammaproteobacteria; order Pseudomonadales; family Pseudomonadaceae; genus Pseudomonas; species Pseudomonas sp. NPDC089401. Next base: position 17,316 of record NZ_JBIVIA010000012.1, read on the forward strand.
GCGCAGGTGCATCGGGGTGGGGCCGGCGTGGGCCTCGACGCCGGTCAGCACCAGGTCGAACCACTTCTGGCCCAGGCAGCCCTGGACCACGCCGATGGTGGTGCGCTGGTCTTCCAGCACCGGGCCCTGTTCGATATGCGCCTCGAAGTAGGCACCCACCGCGTGGCCGCTGGGCACGCGCGGCCCGGCGTAGCCGATGCGTTGCAGTTCGGCGCCGACCGACAGGCCCTGGTCGTCGACCTTGGCCAGGGTTTCTTCAAGGCCGAACTTACCGGCGAACACGCCAGAGCCCATCATACACGGCGGGAAGCGCGAGCCTTCCTCGTTGGTCCACACCACCACTTCCAGCGGCGCTTCGGTGGTCAGGCCGAGGTCGTTGAGGGTGCGGATCACCTCCAGCCCGGCCATGACCCCGTAGCAGCCATCGAACTTGCCGCCGGTGGGCTGGGTGTCGATGTGGCTGCCGGTCATCACTGGCGCCAGGGCCGGATTGCGCCCCGGGCGGCGGGCGAAGATGTTGCCGATGGCGTCGACGCTGACCGTGCAACCGGCCGCTTCGCACCACTGCACGAACAGGTCGCGGGCCTGGCGGTCGAGGTCGGTCAGGGCCAGGCGGCAGACACCGCCCTTGGCGGTGGCGCCGAGCCGGGCCAGGTCCATCAGCGATTGCCAGAGCCGTTCGCGGCTGACCAGCGGGCCCTGGGCAAGCAGGTGCTGCGAGGGATCGATGCGGGTATTCATGGTTCATCTCTCCTGAAACTATCGGGTTGCCAGTACTGGCCTCTTCGCGGGTAAACCCGCTCCCACAGGTGTTTCACAGCAGCTGAAACCTGTGCGGTCCCTGTGGGAGCGGGTTCACCCGCGAAGAGGCCAGCACAGAAAAAAGATCACTATCAGGCGCTCAGGGCCAGGTAGCGGTTCTTGATGCTCGGGTCTTCGCGGAACTGGGCGGCGCTGCCCTGGTAGGCGACGCGGCCCTGTTCGAGCACGTAGTGGCGGTCGGCGAGGGCGTCGCAGACCTTCAGGTTCTGCTCCACCAGCAGGATCGACAGGCCTTCGTCCTTGATCCGCCGCAGGATCTTCACCAGTTCGTCGACGATCACCGGGGCCAGGCCTTCGGTGGGTTCGTCGAGAATCAGCAGTTTCGGGTCATTGAGCAGGGCGCGGGCGATGGCCAGCATCTGCTGCTCGCCGCCGGACAGCGCGAAGCCGCCGTTGCGCCGCCGCTCCTGGAGCCGCGGGAACATGGCGTACACGTCCTCCAGCTGCCAGCGGCTGTCTTTACGCACGGCGATCTTGAGGTTTTCCTCGACGCTGAGCTGGCGAAAGATGCCGCGGTGCTCCGGCACCAAGGCGATACCGAGGCGGGCGATGTCGAAAATCTCGCGGCCGACCAGTTGCTGGCCGTTGAAGCGGATCTGCCCCTGGCGTGGCCGGACGATGCCGAGGATGCTGCGCAAGGTGGTGGTCTTGCCGGCGCCGTTGCGCCCGAGCAGGGTCACCAGCTCGCCGGCGCCGACCTTCAGCGAGACGCCTTCGAGCACGTGGCTCTTGCCGTAGTACGAGTGGATTGCGTCGACGTCGAGCATCAGGCGGCCTCTCCAAGGTAGGCGGTGCGCACACGTTCGTCGTTGCGCACCTGGTCCGGGGTGCCTTCGACCAGGATCTGGCCGTGGCTCATGACGGTGATTCGCTGGCTGATCGACATGACGATGCTCATGTTGTGTTCGATCAGCAGCACGCTGTGGTCGCGGCCGAGGTCGCTGATCAGCGCGGTCATCACCGGGATATCGTCGATGCCCATGCCCGAGGTGGGCTCGTCGAGCATCAGCAGGGTGGGCTTGGCGCAGATCGACATGCCCACCTCCAGTACCCGTTGCTGGCCATGGGAAAGCTCGCCGGCCAGGGTCTCGGCGCGGGCCGTGAGCTTGAGGCGCTCCAGCACCTGGTCGGCGGTGTTCCAGTGGCTGCGCTTGTGCTCGACGCTACGCCAGAAGTTCAGCGCGCCCAGGCCGTCGCGGCCCTGGGCGGCCAGGCGCAGGTTCTCGCGCACCGAGAGGTTCTGGAACAGGCTGGTGAGCTGGAACGAGCGCGCCATGCCCAGCGCCACGCGGCCGTGGGATGGCTTGCGGATGATGTCCTGGCCGTTGAGCAGGATCTGGCCGGCGGTGGCCTGGCGCTCGCCGGTCAGGCAGTGGAACAGGCTGGTCTTGCCGGCGCCGTTGGGGCCGATCACCGTGTGGATGGTGCCGGCGCGAACCTTCAGGTCGACGCCCGCGACCGCCTTGAACGGGCCGTAGGCCAGCTCCAGGTTGCGGGTTTCCAGGAGGTAGTCGCTCATCACAGGGTCTCCTCTGTCTTGGCGGTGGGTTTGCCCTTGGCCTCACGTGTCGAAGCCAGGCGTTTGCCCAGGTCGGCGAGGCCGCCCCACAGGCCGCCACGCATGAACACCACCACCAGGATCAGGATCGCTCCCAGCAGCATCAGCCAGCGCGGCCACAGCTCCGACAGCACATCGCCGAGCAGCACGATGGCCCCGGCCCCCAGCAGTGAACCGAACAGCGAGCCGGTGCCGCCGACGATGGTCATGATCAGGATGTTCTCGCTCATCATCAGGTCGATGTTCGACAGCGGTGCGAAGTGCAGCAGCATGGCGTACAGCGCCCCGGCGATGCCGGTGATGGCGCCGGACAGCATGAACACCAGGATCTTGAAGTGGCGGGTGTCGTAGCCGATGGCGGCGGCGCGGGTCTCGTTTTCGCGGATCGCCAGCAGGGTGCTGCCGAACGGCGAGCGGGTGACCCGCAGGGCGAAGGCGAAGATCAGCACGAACAGCACGGCGACGAATGCGTAGAAGTGCCGTGGGTCGGCCAGGTCGACCAGCACGTGGCCGGCGATGGCCAGGTTCGGCCGCGGCACGTCGAGCAGGCCGTTGTCACCGCCGGTCCAGCCGCTCAGGGTGTAGGCCAGGAAGTAGGCCATCTGGCTGAAGGCCAGGGTCAGCATGACGAAGTAGATGCCCGTGCGACGGATCGCCAGGGCGCCCACCAGCAGCGCGAGGAAGGCGCCGAACACGGCCGCGCCGAGCAACGCGGCGAACATCCCCCAGTGCAGGTGCAGCATCAGCAGCGCAGCGCCATAGGCGCCGACGCCGAAGAAGATGCCCTGGCCGAACGACAGCAGGCCGGTGTAGCCGAGCAGCAGGTTGCAGGCCAGCGCGGCCAGGGCAAAGATCAGGATCTCGGTGGCCAGGGTTGCCGAGGGCAGTACCAGCGGCAGCAGCACCAGGCTGGCGATCACCAGCAACAGCAGGGCCGGGCCACGGCCGCTAAAGGTTTTCTCGCTCATCTCAGGCTCTCCCGAACAGGCCATAGGGACGGACCAGGATCACCGCCGCCATGGCGCCGTAGATCATCAGGCTGGCGCCTTGCGGCCAGAGGCTGGTCATCATGCTTTGCACCACGCCCACCAGCAGGCCACCCACCAGCGCGCCGCCGAACGAGCCCATGCCGCCGATCACCACCACCACGAAGGCGATGCCGAGGATCTCCGGGCCGACGAACGGCTGGGCGCCGCGCAGCGGGGCGAACAGCACGCCCGCAACACCCGCCAGGCCCACGCCCAGGGCGAAGGTCAGGGAGAACAGGCGGAAGATGTTGGTGCCCAGCAGCGACACGGTTTCGGTGCTTTCACTGCCGGCGCGCACCAGGGCGCCGAAGCGGGTGCGCTCCAGCAGCAGCCACAGGCCGAGGCCGATCAGCGCGGCGAAACCGATCAGGAACAGGCGGTAGTAGGGGTAGATGAAGTCGCCGAGGATCAGCACCCCGCGCAGTTCCGGCGGCACGGCGATGTTCTTGCCCACCGGGCCCCAGATCAGCACCGAGGCTTCCTGGATGATCAGCGCGATCCCCAGGGTGACGAGGATCTGGAAGGTATGCGGCAAGTGGTAGATGCGTTTGATCAGCAGGCGTTCCACCGCCCAGGCCAGGGCCGCCACCGCCAGCGGCGCGAGCAGCAGCGCCAGCCAGAAGTTGCCGGTCAGGGCCACGGCGGTGTAGCACAGGTAGGCGCCGAGCAGAAAGAACGCACCATGGGCGAAGTTGACGAAGTTGAGCAGGCCGAAAATGATCGTCAGGCCCACGGCGATGAGGAAGTAGATCATCCCCAGGCCCAGGCCGTTGAGCAGTTGGAACAGGTACAAATCGAGCATGAGCGTGCCCTCGACAGCGCGCGGCGCGGCTGCCTGTACAAGTGTCTGTGTTCAGCGCCGGGGCTTCAGGCCAGGGCGCAGCCGGTGTGGTCGACGTCGACGAACGAGCGGCCCGAGCTGATGACTTCGGCCAGGTCGTCCTCGTCGCGCATCTGCGCCTGGGGTTTGCCGCGCAGCAGGTAGTAGTCCTTGAGCACCTGGTGGTCGCCCGGGCGGATCAGCTCTTCGCCGGTCGGGCCCTGGAAGCGCATGCCCTGCAGCGCGGCAGACACTGCGGCGCCGTCCAGGCTGCCGGCCTTGACGATCGCTTCGAGCATGACCTTGGTGCCGATGTAGTCGGCCGCCAGCGGATAGTTGGGGTTGATGCCATAGGCCTTCTGCGTGGCAGCCACCAGCTGCTTGTTCAGCGGGGTGTCGACCTGGTGCCAGTACTGCGCGCCGAGGTACACGCCCTCCAGCACGTCGCTGCCCAGTTCCTGGAACTGGTCGAGGCCGGCCGACCACACAATCAGCACCTTCATACGCTCCTTGATGCCGAAGTTGACCGCCTGGCGCAGGGCGTTGGAGGCCTGGCTGCCGAAGTTGAGCAGCACCAGCACGTCGGGCTTGGCGGCGATGGCATTGGTCAGGTAGCCGGAGAATTCCTGCTCCTGGAGGGAGTGGTAACTGTTGCCGATGTGCTCGACGCCGTGCTCGGCGAACACCTTGCGCGCGTTGTCCAGCAGGGCATCGCCGAACACGTACTGCGGGGTGATGGTGTACCAGCGCCTGGCCTGGGGCAGCTGGCGGATCATTGGCACCAGGGTTTCGCGGATGGCGCCGTAGGTGGGCACCGACCAGCGGAAGGTCGAGGCGTTGCAGTCCTTGCCGGTGATCTCGTCGGCACCGACCGGGGTCATGAACACGCCGCCGGCCTTGTGGATCTCCTTCGACACCGCCAGCGCCGAGGACGACAGGGTGCAGCCCTGGAAGAAGCGCGCGCCATCCTGGCCGATGGCTTCCTGCACCTTGCGCACGGCCTTGCCGGCGTTGCCTTCGGTGTCGATGACCTTGTACTTGAGCGGCTGGCCGAGGAGCTGCGGGTATTCGGCGATGGCCAGCCGCGAGCCCATGTCGGCGTACTTGCCGTAGCTGGCGAAGGCGCCGGACATCGACTTGAGCCCATAGAAGGTCAGCGGTTGGTCGGCGAATGCCCGGTGCGCCCCCAGCGGGAGGCTACCTATGGCACCCAGGGCAAGGCCTGCCTTGAGCAGGGTACGTCTTTGCATGGGTAACTCCTTGGTTGTGGTTATTAGGCAGGAGTGGCAATGACAAAGCGGGTACGGCCGGGCCTGTGTTCAGGCCTCTGTGCAGGCGGTTCAGTGGTTGTGCGGGAACTCCAGGAGGAAGTGACGGGCGACCTCGCCTTCCAGCGCGGTCATGTGGTGCTCGGCGTCGCACATGTGCTCGTGCATCAGCCGGCGCACGGCGGGCTCGTCGCTGGCGCGCAGGGCGGTCAGCAACTGCTTGTGGTAATCGATGTTGGCGGCGGCGAACTGCTGGCGCTTGGGCAGGTAGGCCTTCTTCAGCACCACCAGGTCGCGCAGGAGGTCGTTGAGGAACACCGCCATGAAGCGCAGCAGCGGGTTGGCACAGCGGTTGGCGAGCAGGGTGTGGAACTCCAGCTCTGCCAGGCGCTGTTCGCGCTGGCCTTCTTCACTGTCTTCCGGGGCGCTGCAGAAGTCGATGTTGGCCTGCAGTGCGGCGTAGTCGGCTTCACTGAGCTTGCCCATCACCGACACCGCCAGCTCCACCTCGATGACCTTGCGCAGCTGGTACACCTGCTCGCCGTCCAGGTGCTGGAAGTGCAGGTAGTTGCGCAGGGCGCGGCTGGCCGGTTCGGTGCCCACCTGCGCGAGGTAGGCGCCGCCGCTGGGGCCGGTGCGGGTGCTGACCAGGCCCTCGACCTCCAGGGCCTTGAGCGCCTCGCGGGCGGTGCCCTTGGAGCATTCGAAGTGCTCCATCAGCTCGCGCTCGGTGGGCAGGCGATCGCCGGGGTGCAGGGCTTCGGTGACGATCGAGCGCTTGACCGATTCGACGATCACGTCGGACAGCTTCTGGCGCTTGCGTTTGGGTTTGAGCATTTCGCTATTTTTCATATTTATGCGGATAAATAGGATTTAGCGAATTTTATCGGGGTGGGTCAATGCTGGTGGTGGGGGAAGGGTCGCAAATGGTGCGAAAGGGTCGGGGAGGGATAAGTGGATCACGAGATTGCAACTGAACACTGTGGGAGCGGGCTTGCCCGCGAAGCAGGCGCTGCGGTGCATGACACCGGCTTCGCCGGTGTTCGCGGGCAAGCCCGCTCCCACAGGTTCGGTGTCAATTTTCAGGATTGAGCAGGCGTTGTGTTCAGCCTTGGCGGCCAGGACCTTGCTGCAGGTGGGCCTGGCTGCAATACCAGTCGTTGCCCTGTTGCAGCGCGCGGTCGTCGGGCAGGTGCACGCCGCAGTGGGCGCAGCGCACCATCTTCAGCGGCGCATCGAGCCGTTGCTCGGGCTGCGACTGCTGGCTGACTTTGAACTTGCGCCACAGCCACAGCGCGGCGGCGATCAGGGCGATCCAGAAAAGTAGGCGAACCATGGTGTCCAGCTTGTTGGTTGAAGAAGCCGACAGTCTAGGACGCGGCCAAAAAAAAAGGGAGGCCCGAGGCCTCCCTTTCGCATGCCGCTGTGGGTCAGTCGAACAGACCAAAGGTCATGTAGCTGAACCAGGAGCGGTCTTTCTCGGCTTCTTTCGGGCCGGCCGGCACGATCGGGTCGCCGTTCTCGTCCTTGGGCAGCAGTTCACGCGGCATCTCGTCGCGTGCGTCCTGGAACTGCTTGACCACGTCCTGGTTGGCGCGGGTTTCGCCCGGCGGCAGCGGGGTGCTGGTCTCGATCAGGCCCAGGGTGGCCTTGGACAGCCAGCCGCGGCCGTCAGACTCGGTCTGCTTGGGCTGGAACTGGCCGTCGGCCAGGCTCGGGTGGTCCGGGTAGTTGAGCTTGAGGGTTTCCAGGCTGGTGGCGGCCAGCTCGTCCAGGTGCATCTTCTGGTACGACTCGACCATCACTGCCAGGCCGTCGCCGACCGATGGGGTTTCCTGGAAGTTCTCCACCACGTAGCGGCCACGGTTGGCGGCGGCCACATAAGCCTGGCGGCTCAGGTAGTAGTCGGCCACGTGGATTTCATAGGAGGCCAGCAGGTTGCGCAGGTAGATCATGCGCTGCTTGGCGTCCGGCGCGTAGCGGCTGTTGGGGAAGCGGCTGGTCAGCTGGGCGAACTCGTTGTAGGAGTCGCGCGCGGCGCCCGGGTCACGCTTGGTCATGTCCAGCGGCAGGAAGCGCGCCAGCAGGCCACGGTCCTGGTCGAAGGAGGTCAGGCCCTTGAGGTAGTAGGCGTAGTCGACGTTCGGGTGCTGCGGGTGCAGGCGGATGAAGCGCTCGGCAGCCGACTTGGCGGCCTCGGGCTCGGAGTTCTTGTAGTTGGCGTAGATCAGCTCGAGCTGCGCCTGGTCGGCGTAGCGGCCGAACGGGTAGCGCGACTCCAGGGCCTTGAGCTTGTTCACGGCGCTGGTGTAGCTGGAATTGTCCAGGTCAGCCTGGGCCTGCTGATACAGCTCGGCCTCACTGAGGTTCTCGTCAATGACTTCCTTGTTAGAGGAACAGGCCGCGGTGAGCCCGAGGATGGCGATCAGCAGCAGGTGTTTCACTTGCATGGCGGCTTGCGTCCCTTTGACGGCCGCTGTCTTGGGCGGGGCCGTCCTGTTATGATGAGCGCCCCGGCCAACCCCGGGACAAAAGAAGCCGTATTTAACCACAAGCTCGCAGCCGAAACCAAAGGCTGTGCGCCCGCCGAATCGAGCATGTCCGAGATCATTCAACTTAGCGCAGAGGTGCCGTCCGAACTGGGCGGTCAACGCCTCGACCAGGTCGCCGCCCAATTGTTCGCCGAGTATTCGCGTTCGCGGCTTACTTCGTGGATCAAAGAGGGCCGCCTGACGGTCGATGGTGCGGTCGTTCGCCCTCGAGACACCGTCCATGGTGGCTCGGTGCTGGCCCTGGAGGCCGAGCAAGAGGCCCAGGGCGAGTGGGTCGCAGAAGATATCGAACTGGATATCGTCTACGAGGACGAGCACATCATGGTGATCAACAAGCCTGCCGGGCTGGTTGTGCACCCGGCCGCCGGGCATGCCAGCGGCACCCTGCTCAATGCCTTGCTGCACCATGTGCCGGACATCGTCAACGTGCCGCGCGCCGGTATCGTGCACCGCCTGGACAAGGACACCACCGGCCTGATGGTGGTGGCCAAGACCCTGCAGGCGCAGACCAAGCTGGTCGAGCAGATGCAGGCCCGCGAAGTCAGCCGTATCTACGAGTGCATCGTGATCGGCGTGGTCACCGCCGGTGGCAAGATCGATGCCCCGATCGGCCGCCACGGCGGCATGCGCCAGCGCATGGCAGTCACCGACGGCGGCAAGCCGGCGGTCAGCCACTACCGTGTACTCAAGCGCTTCCGCTCGCACACCCACGTGCGCGTCAAGCTGGAAACCGGCCGTACCCACCAGATTCGTGTGCACATGGCCCACGTCGGTTTCCCGCTGGTCGGCGACCAGACCTACGGCGGACGCTTCCGCATTCCGCCGGCTGCCAGCCCGACCATGGTCGAGGCGGTCAAGACCTTCCCGCGCCAGGCGCTGCATGCGCGTTTCCTCGCGTTGCGCCACCCGATCACCGGTCAAGTCATGAAGTGGGAATCGCCACTGCCGGATGATTTCGTCTGGTTGCTGTCGCTGCTCAATCAGGACCGCGAGAGCTTTATCGGATGAGTGGCCTGACGCAGTCGCTGCTGTTCCCCGACTGGCCCGCCCCGGCCTCGGTCCGCGCCTGCGTCACTACCCGCGAAGGCGGCATCAGCCTGCCGCCGTACCAATCTTTCAACCTCGGTGACCACGTGGGCGACGACCCGGCGGCGGTCGCCGAGAACCGCCGTCGCCTGAGCGACGAATTCGCCATCCAGCCGGCCTGGCTCAAGCAGGTGCACGGTTTGGTGGTGGCGGATGCCGACCCGGCCGTGGTGGCCGAGGCCGATGCCAGCTGGACCGACCAGCCGGGTATCGCCTGCACCGTGATGACCGCCGATTGCCTGCCGGCGTTGTTCTGCGACCGCGCCGGGACCCGCGTGGCGGCCGCCCATGCCGGTTGGCGCGGGCTGGCCGGTGGGGTGCTGGAAGCGACCCTCGACCGGTTGGCGCTGGCGCCTGAAGAGGTGCTGGTGTGGCTGGGGCCGGCGATCGGCCCACAGGCGTTCGAGGTCGGGCTGGAAGTGCGTGATGCCTTTACTGCCGTGCACCCTGAGGCGGCCCGGGCCTTCGTCGAGGGCGCGCGGCCGGGCAAGTTGATGGCCGACATCTATGAGCTGGCGCGCATTCGCCTGGCGGCGCGTGGGGTGACGGCTGTGTATGGGGGTGGGCTGTGCACGGTCAGTGACGCGCGGTTCTTCTCTTATCGCCGTACCCCGCAGGGCGGGCGTTTCGCCTCGCTGGTCTGGCTGGCACCGCGCTAGCCTCTTCGCGGGTAAACCCGCTCCCACAGGTATTGCGTCGCTCTCAAGGCGGGTGAGATCCCTGTGGGAGCGGGTTTACCCGCGAATGGCCCGGCACTAATCCATCAGGTTGACCCCGGTCAACCCCGCTACGCTTGAATCTTCCAGAATCACCCTTATCTATAAGGTCATCTCAGGCAGGTTTCTCCATAAACAGGCGCTGTCCATCGCTCCGACCTGCCCTTTTAAGGAAGGTACCCCATGCGAATAGACCGTTTGACCAGCAAGCTCCAGCTTGCCATCTCCGATGCCCAATCCCTGGCCGTTGGCATGGACCACCCCGCCATCGAGCCCGTGCACCTGTTGCAGGCGCTGCTCGAGCAGCAGGGCGGTTCCATCAAGCCGCTGCTGATGCAGGTCGGTTTCGACGTCAACAGCCTGCGCCAGGCGCTGGTGAAAGAGCTCGACCAGCTGCCGAAAATCCAGAACCCCACTGGCGACGTGAACATGTCGCAGGACCTGGCGCGCCTGCTCAACCAGGCCGACCGCCTGGCCCAGCAGCGCGGCGACCAGTTCATCTCCAGCGAACTGGTGCTGCTCGCCGCCATGGACGAGAACAGCAAGCTCGGCAAGCTGCTGCTCGGCCAGGGCGTGAGCAAGAAGGCCCTGGAAAACGCCATCAACAACCTGCGCGGCGGCGCGGCGGTGAATGATGCCAACGCCGAGGAATCACGCCAGGCCCTGGACAAGTACACCGTCGACCTGACCAAGCGTGCCGAGGAAGGCAAGCTCGACCCGGTGATCGGCCGTGACGACGAGATCCGCCGCACCGTGCAGGTGCTGCAGCGCCGCACCAAGAACAACCCGGTGCTGATCGGCGAGCCTGGGGTGGGCAAGACCGCCATCGCCGAAGGCCTGGCCCAGCGCATCATCAACGGCGAAGTGCCCGACGGCCTGAAAGGCAAGCGCCTGCTGGCGCTGGACATGGGCGCGCTGATCGCCGGCGCCAAGTACCGCGGCGAGTTCGAAGAACGCCTCAAAGGCCTGCTCAACGAGCTGTCCAAGCAGGAAGGCCAGATCATCCTGTTCATCGACGAGCTGCACACCATGGTCGGCGCCGGCAAGGGCGAGGGCGCCATGGATGCCGGCAACATGCTCAAGCCGGCCCTGGCCCGTGGCGAGCTGCACTGCGTCGGCGCCACCACGCTCAACGAATACCGCCAGTTCATCGAGAAGGACGCCGCCCTCGAGCGCCGTTTCCAGAAAGTGCTGGTGGAAGAGCCGAGCGAGGAAGACACCATCGCCATCCTGCGCGGCCTGAAAGAGCGCTATGAAGTGCACCACAAGGTGGCCATCACCGACGGCGCGATCATTGCCGCGGCCAAGCTCAGCCACCGCTACATCACCGACCGCCAGCTGCCGGACAAGGCCATCGACCTGATCGACGAAGCGGCCAGCCGCATCCGCATGGAGATCGACTCCAAGCCGGAAGTGCTCGACCGCCTCGACCGCCGCCTGATCCAGCTGAAGGTGGAGTCCCAGGCGCTGAAGAAGGAAGAAGACGAGGCCGCGAAGAAGCGCCTCGAGAAGCTGACCGAGGAAATCGAGCGCCTGGAGCGCGAGTATTCCGACCTGGAAGAGATCTGGGCGTCCGAGAAGGCCGAAGTACAGGGCTCGGCGCAGATCCAGCAGAAGATCGAACAGGCCCGCCAGGAGCTGGAAAGCGCCCGGCGCAAAGGCGACCTGAGCCGCATGGCCGAGCTGCAGTACGGGGTGATCCCGGACCTGGAGCGCAGCCTGCAGATGGTCGACCAGCACGGCAAGACCGAGAACCAGCTACTGCGCAACAAGGTCACCGAGGAAGAGATTGCCGAAGTGGTGTCCAAGTGGACCGGCATCCCGGTGGCGAAGATGCTCGAAGGTGAGCGCGAGAAGCTGCTGAAGATGGAAGAGTTGCTGCACCAGCGCGTGATCGGCCAGGGCGAGGCGGTGACAGCAGTGGCCAACGCCGTGCGCCGTTCGCGGGCCGGGCTGTCCGACCCGAACCGGCCAAGTGGTTCGTTCCTGTTCCTCGGCCCGACCGGCGTGGGCAAGACCGAGCTGTGCAAGGCGCTGGCCGAGTTCCTGTTCGACACCGAAGAGGCCATGGTGCGCATCGACATGTCCGAGTTCATGGAGAAACACTCCGTGGCTCGCCTGATCGGTGCTCCGCCTGGCTACGTGGGTTATGAAGAGGGCGGCTACCTGACCGAGGCCGTGCGCCGCAAACCGTACGCGGTGGTGCTGCTGGACGAGGTCGAGAAGGCCCACCCGGATGTGTTCAACGTGCTGCTGCAGGTGCTGGAAGACGGCCGCTTGACCGACAGCCACGGGCGCACCGTGGACTTCCGCAACACGGTGATCGTGATGACCTCCAACCTGGGCTCGGCGCAGATCCAGGAACTGGTGGGTGACCGCGAGGCGCAGCGTGCGGCGGTGATGGACGCGGTGGGTTCGCACTTCCGTCCGGAGTTCATCAACCGTATCGACGAAGTCGTGGTGTTCGAGCCACTGGGCCGCGAGCAGATCGCCGGCATCACCGAAATCCAGCTCGGCCGCCTGCGCAGCCGCCTGCTGGAGCGCGAGCTGTCGCTGAGCCTGAGCCCGGAGGCGTTGGACAAGCTGATCGCCGTGGGTTACGACCCGGTGTATGGCGCACGGCCGCTGAAGCGGGCAATCCAGCGCTGGATCGAGAACCCGCTGGCGCAGTTGATCCTGGCAGGCAAGTTCTTGCCGGGGACGGCGATTACCGCCGAGGTGCAAGGCGACGAAATTGTCTTTGCCTGATTGTCGCAGTAACCAAGCCCCGCTTCGGCGGGGCTTTTTTGTGCCTTCATGTGCTGGCCTCTTCGCGGGTAAACCCGCTCCCACAGGAGATCGCATTACCCTGTGGGAGCGGGTTTACCCGCGAAGAGGCCCGCACAGACCCAGCAAATCCGGGCCTTTCCGGCCATCCACGATAACTCGCTGAAATTTTTGAAATTTCTGCTTGCATCTAAAATCGAGTGACCCTAATATACGCCGCGTTGTCAGCCACTCAGCGAATCACCAGCAACATCGGTGACCGCAAAACAACTTACAAATCAGTAAGTTGAATGAAAAAAAGGGGTTGACAAGCAAAACGAAGAATGTAGAATAGCCGGCCTCAGCAGCGACAACGCGAAAGCGGGTAGCTAAAGAGACCGAAGCTAACACAGGCTTCGATGCAGTAAAGATGTACCGAAGTTCAGTTCCGCGATAGCTCAGTCGGTAGAGCAAATGACTGTTAATCATTGGGTCCCTGGTTCGAGTCCAGGTCGCGGAGCCAATCTCGGGGTGTAGCGCAGTCCGGTAGCGCGCCTGCTTTGGGAGCAGGATGTCAGGAGTTCGAATCCCCTCACC